>DYFW01000021.1 GCA_020725005.1 Thiobacillus denitrificans | reverse complement strand
GCTTCGAAACATGCTGCGGGGTGAAGAACTCGCCACCCGATTTACCGGCATTTGCTCTCACGAGGAGAGATAACTATACAGGGAACGGGCAGATAAATGGGATTTGGCCGGACAAACAGGGATGATATGGGACGGCGGATTAAAACGGAATTACAGAGAGCGAAACAGGCGACCGGCCGTTATTCGGTGGGGAACAGGCCGGGTTGGGTGCGCTGGTTTTCGATCTGTCGGATGCGGTCTATGACCCGGTAGAAATGCTGGACGCTGATGCCGTGCTTGCGGCAAACCTCGTCCCGGTTGCGGCCGTTGTAATCGGTCCAGATGGCCCAGTGCTTCTCCTCGATGTCGAAGGCCAGGCCGACCGGGAAGTAGACCTGTTGGCCGCCCCAGGACCGGCGCATACGGTCCACAAGGTTAGCGGCGATGGTGGCAGCCTGGTCGGCTTCCAGGCCGTTCTGGACCAGGACGTGGACCGTATGGTCACGCAGCTCCTGGAGCAGCTCGGGGCCGTTCGAGCGGGGCTCAGCCATGCAGGGCCAGCTCCACGTCGCTGCGAGCGGCCCACTTCTTGAGGCGCTCGATCAGGTGCTGGGCGATCTCGGTGGGGAGGAACTCCAGGGCCTCGTAGCCGGTGCTGGTACCAGTTTCCCGGCGAGTGGAAACCCTTACCCAGGCCAACAGGCCGCGCTCGGTCTTGTCCCGCAGGATGTCAGCCTGGCCAAGCGCGCTCCAGATATATTTCATGAGGTCGATCTGTTCCGTTGTGGCGTGCCCTGCTGACGGGACGCGCCGACGTCGGCGCGTCTGGTTCTTGGCTATCGGCTTGAACCCCTTCTTCTTGAGTTCCTCCAGGACACGCTCCAGACCGAGCAGGTCGAGGGTGGTGGCCGACACCTGGCCGTCGCGCTCCTTGGCGCCGTGGCGGGCCAGGAGGGCGCGGTAGTCCTCGTCCTGCATGCCGAGCTTGGAGCGACCGACATTCAGCAGGGTATAAAGCCGGTACCGTTGGTCTTTCTGTCGTGGGGTTTCCACAGTTCTCACCTCCCGACTGCGTTAATGACGTAGACCGCTAATGCCATCATGGTTCCGGCGACGCGGCCGTCCCGGTAGCCGCACTCGTATTCGCTGTGGTCGCTAGTCATGCCGCCACCTCGATTGCATCCTGGGCATCTTCCGCCAACAGGGCGCTGATCAGTTTGTCCACGTCGCTGTCGACGGACTTGATCACCACGGCATCGCAGTCGGCGGTGATGCGGATGCCGAGGCGTTTGAGGTCGGCGGCCTTGAGGTCGTAGACGGCTTGCTTGTAGATGGATTCCTTGACGCGCACCAGCAGTTCCACCTGGTCTTCCGGGAGCTGGGCGCGGATGCGGGCGATTACCTTTTCTTCGTTGTCGAACTCGACGGAACCGCGCTGCTTGGTGAGGCCGACCTTGACGCCGTGCAGCACGCGGGTGCGCGGCTTGTCGAAGAGGCTCTTGCCGTCCTCGATGGCGGCCTTGAGATCGGCCTGCGCCTGGCGGGCCTTCTGCACCGCTTGCTTGATGGCGGCCAGGCGGGCGCGCTTGACCTTCTCGATGGCGTCGTTCATGTCCGTCACCAGGGCGGCGAGCGCGTCGCGCTCGGTGGCGTAGATGGCGGCGAACTGTTCAATTTCCTGCATCATGTTCATCGGGTGTTGCTCCTCTCTTAAATCGGCGGGTTCAAACCCGCCCTACATGTCAAACTCAATACGCAGTTGGCGCAGCAGCTCCTCGGTGGAGATGCGGCGCAGCATCTTCTCGCGGCGCAGGGCGGCCATTGCGCGCTTGCGGAACCAGGCGGCCTCGCGCTCGATGTCGGCCTTGTCGGCGGCGATGTAGTAGCCGCCTTCGTTGCCGGCCTTGTGGACGATGGCGAGGCCGTCTTCTTGCAGCTCTGCGATGACGGTGCGGATCTGCCGGGTCTGGTCGACGCGGCGGAGCGGGATGATCTGGCGGCCGGTGGCGGCGTGGTAGAGCTGGTACATGTTGATGCACTCGTCGGGGCCGACACGGTCCTCCAGCAGCACGCGCACGCGGCGCTTCAGTTCATCCCGTTCCATGTCATTCATCGCTTCCGTTTCCTCCCAGGGCTTGCTTCTTCCAGTCGGGCGGCGGCCCGCTGCGCGGCTTGGTGGTTTCCATCACCTGCACCGGGCCTTGCGTCGAGCCGCGGCCGTGGCGGTAGCTCTTCTCCTGCTCGGTCTTCTGCTCGGCGAGGCCGGCGGCCTTGTTTGCGGAGCCTGCAACGATCTTGCGCAGGAGGCCGTTGCCGCTGAGCGGCAGTTCCAGGCTGGGCATGGCCAGCACCTTTTCGATGCAGGCGATCCAGAGGTCGGTCGGCGCCGCGTAGGTGATGCCGCCGTGGGTGACCTGGGCGGCCTTGATCTCGGCGGCCAGGTCGTTGAGCAGGGTCACCATGCGGCTCCAGCGCAGTCCCTGCTTGAGCGGCTTGTGCAGGCGCAGGTAGGCCGGCATCAGGCGGGCCACCGCGGGCGGCAGCTCGCCCATCAGCGCGGCGAAGCGGCGCGCATCGGCGTCGTTGAGGCCCGCGTCGATGGGGAAGTCCACGCCGCAGCAGGGGCACACCACCTTCATCGGCCGCGCTCCTCGATGTCGCCCACCAGGACGTGCAGCTGCGTGTACAGTTCGCGCGCCTCCACCACGGTGAGCAGGCGGAAACGACCGTCGCTGAAACACACCAGCAGGCGCAGCCCCTCGGGCAGGTGCGGCAGCGGCTGTACGTCGACGGAGAGCGCGGGCGCCGGGGTGGCGTTGATGTCCAGGGCGAGCTGCGGCGCGCTCATGCTATGTACCCCCGGACGATGGCGGCGCCGGCCGGCAGGAAATGCGCGGAGATGCCGATGGGTAGCCGCATTACCTCGTCGATGCGCGACTGCGGCGTTCCGCGCGAGCGCTCCCTGGCGATGATGTTCTTGCGCATGGTCTCGGCGCACTCGAGCGGCAGCTCGTCCTCGATGATCTCGTAGTCACTGACGTTCTGGCCGCGGCGCAGCGGGACCAGGCGGGTACCGACCAGGAACTGATAGGACGGCGTGAGGTTCACGTTGCGCAGGTCGAGTGTGTAGCGCTCGACGCTGCATGCCTCGAACGCGCGGCGGCGGCGTGCCTTACTATTGGCCATTGCCGATCACCTCCATGTTCGCGGCCTCGACGCCGAGGGCCGGCTGCTCGTCTTGGTCGGCGTTCCAGGTGAGGATCGCGGCGAGCAGGGTTGGGTGGTAGCCGCTGTCGCGGCCACACTCGCACCAGACGAGCCAGGTGCCGTTTTCGCCGTCGTGGTGCATCTCCGCATCGTCGCGGCCGCAGCGGCCGCAGGGGGCCACCTGCGGCAGGCTGGACACGTCGTAGCCGAGCGCCGGCAGGCGGTCACGCAGTCGCATCAGTTCTCTCATACCGCCACCTTCTTTGCGCGATGGCCGCAGACGGCGTGCGAGTGATGATGCAGCGGCTGCACGTAGTGCTCGCCGCGCAACTCGGCATCGCCGGGCAGCAGCGCATCGGTGTCGTAGGTGGTGAGCGGCATCACCGCGCGCTGCGCGGGCAGCAGGTCGTCGTGGTCGCCGAGCATCACGCGGTCGGCGGCATAGTGGCGCTCGACGGCCTCCAGGATGTCCTGCGGGCAGCGGATGAACATATCGAAGCGGATGCCCATATCGTGCAGGCGGTGGGACACGAACACGTTGCCCCAGTGTTCTAGGTAGGCATCGGCATAGACCGGCTGGTAGTTCTCCAGGTCGCTGCCGGTGGCGCCGAACGTGTCCACGCGCAGGCCGGACTCCTCGCCCCAGCAGGTGGCCTGGTAGCCGCCGTTGTCGTTGGGGATGGCGCCCATGATCAGGCCGTGGCGGCGCCCGAACACCATCACCGGGCGGCCGTCACGGGTGCGAAACGGTAGGGTCGAATCGAACATGGTCACACCCCCTTCACGACGTCGGCGCTGATGGTCTCGGCGCCGATTTCAGCGGCGAGATTCATGGACTTCACCACCAGGTTGTTGACCACCAGCGGGTAGAGCATGGAGACGGCCTGGTGCGTGCCGCGGCGGGTCAGCGTCAGGCGCGCGCGGATGGCGTCGAACGCATCCGGCGCGAACACCTGGCCGACCTCGCGGCCGATGCGCTTGAGCTTCATGGCGAGGTACGCCTCCAGGTCGCGATCCAGCGGCATCAGCTCGGCGATCTCGCAGCGGCGGATCACCTCGCGGGCCTCCCAGTTCTGGCGCTCGTCCAGCTTGTTCTTCAGCTCGGGCTGGCCGATGAGGATGATGGCCAGCAGTTTGCGGAATCCATCCTCCAGCTCCCAGAATCGCTTGAGATATTTGAGGGTCTGCACGCTGAGGTCGTGGGCCTCCTCGATGATCAGCACATGCGAGTTGCCGGCGCGGCTGGAGCCGGTGAGCAGCTTCTGGATGTGGCGCGCCTTGGCCTCGCGGGTACGCTTTACCGGCTCCTGCGAGATGTCGCCCACGATGGCGTCGGCGATGTGCTCGGCGGTGAGGCGCGTCTTGTCCAGACTGGCCGGCTGGATCACGGTGATGGGCGCCTGCTCGCGCTGGATGCGCTCCACCAGGTCGCGGCGCAGCGTGCTCTTGCCGGCGCCGGACTCGCCGATGACGGCGAGGAATCCGCCATGTTTGGCGGTCTGGAACATGGCCTCGCGGATGTACCGCTGCTCGCCCGCCAGGAACACATCCTCCGGCCCCTGCACGTCATCCACAAACGGATCGCGGAACAGCGAGAAGTGCTTTTTTGCCTGCTGTGTCAACATTTCAACCTCCGGTAAATGTGTATCGGTTTCGTACTCGAATTCGGCCCCGCTCGTGCGGGGCTCTTTTTTGGGAGTGGCCACACCCCGGTGGTCCTCCTCGTCTTCTTCCCAGGCGCTGGCGATCAGCTCATCCGCCACGCCCTTGCCGCGCAGGAACGCCTCGGTCTGGGCCTTGATGTCGTGGGCCGGCGTGAGCTTCGGCCAGATACCCCACGACAGGATTTGCGTGGCGGTGGGCTGGGACAGCCCCTGGCCGCCATTGCGCCCGCCACGCTGGATGATGGCGGCGGCCCACTCCGATTGTTGAATTCCGTGCCGGAACAGCACCCCCTTCAGCTTGAGCGGCATGTAACGTGATCCCCCGTTGAGTTGTACGTAAGCAGGCAATGCGCGTGCAGCATTTTTCATGACACTTTCCCCCCATTGACGACGGCGAGGCCGGGCCGGCTGCTGGCCTGGTCACCACGTTGCAGGCGCTCGATCAATTGATCCAACTCCTGCTCTGGCACGCCGAGCGGATACGCCTCGCGCACCGCGGCGTTCTGCTCGCGGGTGAGCGCCTGGCCGAGGCGGCGCGCGATGATCTTCATCGCTTCGATGTGCGACAGCGGCTTGACTTCGTTGACGTGGCGATTCGGCACCTCCAGTTCGGTACCAGGGCGCGGCATGTAGGACGGCAGGTACACATCCTTCAGGTGCGAGTGCGCATCGAGCCCGCCGAACGGGGCGGCGTTCTTGTTCTTTGCCTTCTCGATCTCCTCATCGGTCTTGCCGGGGAACGCGGCACGGTCGGCGGCCTTTCCGGCCTGGTCGGCGATGGTGTCGGGCTGCGACTTGAACTGCTCGCCGATGATGGCGGCATCGACACGGAAGCCGGCGCGCTCGTCGTACTCGATGGGCGCCACGGCATAAACGTGTTCCTCGCCCTGGTAGTCGTCCAGATGCACCAGCACCTGGGCGCCGCCGTACACCAGCGGGCTGATGCGCACGCGGCAGCGCGGATAGATGCCGGGCACGTGCGACACGTCATAGAACTCGGTGCGCTTGGTGACAGGGTGGCGGAAGCGCACGGTGAGGTCGGCGGCGACGGTGCGCTCCTCCGGGTCGGCCGAGAGCAGGTAGCGGCACACGTCGAGATCGGGTAGCAGGCGCAGATGCTCCTGGCGGATGGTCTGCCACAGCGCGTAGCGCGCCACCGGCTCGGCCATGCCGCGGCGGTGCAGCCGGCTGTCGAAGTGGGGGATCGCGTTGGCGTTCCAGGCGTTCATCCACGCCTCGGCGGCGGAGTTCAGCTCGTCGACGCTGCTCACCGGCTCGTACAACAGGCGCGACTCGAAGTGGGTCTCAACGATGTTGTTGGCGCCCTCCACCTGGCCCTTGGCGCGTGCGTTCTTGGCCTTGTGGGTGTACATCTCCACGCCCATTGCCTGCATCGCGTTGCGCATCGGGCCGGCCGTGTTGACGCTGCCCTTGTCGGCGACCAACATTTTCGGCGCGCCGTGGAACGGCCGGCCTTCGAGCCGGCCCCAGCACCAGAGCAGGAAGTCGTATAGGTTCTCCTGCGTTTCGCCGCGCGCTTGGTAGTAGCGCACCAGGATCGTTCCGGAGTAGTGATCGGTGAGGACGTAGCGCCAGCATTTGAGATTGCCGACCTTCTCCACCCACTCCGGCTTGTTTTTGTAGATTTCGTCGTCGCGCAGCACCCGCTGCTTGCCGTCCGGCGAGTAGTAGAGCAGGCACAACGACGGGTCCACCTGGTGCACGTGGTTCGGGTGCAGGCTGCGCAGGTTGACGTGGGCCTTCGGCTGCTGCTGCGTGGCGAGATCCATCTGCCGCTCGCGCAGCAATTGATTGATGCGCGAGTTGCTGACCGCGAACGAAAGGCCGTTTTCGGCCAGCAGGCTGCGGGCGTTCGGCGTGTGCATCGTGGCCTTGCCGTTCTTTCGCACGCCGAGGCGCAGGGTAGCGGACAGGTGGGTCAACGCCTCCATGTCCTGCCTGGTGGTGCCGGCGTCGGCGCGCTTCTTGCGTCCGGAGGTCCAGCCGACGCGCTTCAGCTCGTCGTAGACCTTGGCCTTGCTCCAGCCATAGGTCTGCACGAACTCCGCGACGATGCCGCCCTTGTCGCGGTGGGCGGCCTCGTCGAGCCGGCGGGCGAGCGCCCGCACGGCGTCGAGGGTGGCAAGGCTGAGCGGTTCGCTGATAGCCATCGCGCGCGCTCCTTATTCGCCGGCCTCGGGGAGCTGCACGTCCAGCATCGGCCGGGCCTTCGCCTTGTAGCCGGAGAACACTTCATCGCAGGCCTGCCACAGGTCGATGACGCGGTTCATCACCTGGGTGAGCGTGTCGTAATAGACCACCGCCATCGCCTCGTTGGCCGGCTCGTGTTCCTCCTCGCCGAACTGCTCGGTGAGGATGGCATCGCGCAGCACATCGAGACGGTCGGCCTCCTCCAGCATCGCCGCGCCCAGCTCCGTGGTCTCGATCTGGATTTCGCGGACGCGGAACGGCCATTCCTTGGTGCGCTTCTCGCGCTCGTGCACCTTTTTGTGGAGTTCGTTGATCTTGCGGTCCTTCTGCGCGATCAACTTTTCGTGCACCTCGGCGTCGTGCTGGTTCTTGTCGCGTGCTTTGTGCAGGGCGTCCTTCAGTTCGCGGACCGACATACGATCAAGTTCGTCGATGGCAAGGCCGGCGATGGTGCCGCCTTCCTCCAGTGCCTCAAGCGTCTCGTCGTCTTCCGCCATCAGCTCCAACAGCTTCGAGCGGCCGAGCGCGGCGATCTGCGGCTTGCTGGAGAACTTCAGAGCGGCCTGCATCATCTTCTGGGCGGCACGGGGCGCGATGCCGATGCGCTCCAGCGCGGCGATGAATTCACCATGCACCTCGTGCTCCTTGAGCAGGATGAGGCGTTTGCCGGCCTCCAGCAGGGCGCCGGCCGACTCGGTCAAAAAGAACCGCGCCTCGTTCTCGATACGCACCTTGTCGTAGGGCAGGTTGTCGCTGAACTGGGCGTCGATGACGCTCAGGCGCTTGGCGTTCGCGTCGGCCTCGGCGACGGCCTTATTGATGGCCTCGACGTTGACGCCTTCGGCTTCGATGGCGGGCGTGGCCGGTGTGGCTTTCTTGCGGGGCATGATCAGACCTCTCGTGTGTAGCGTTGACGGACTTCATCGACCTTGCGCTGCGAACGGTCGATGGCGGAAAGCATGGCGACGGCGATCTGCGGGATGCGCGGCGACAGGCGCCAGCGGCCGGAGTCGTCGATCTTCTCGGCGATGCCGGCGATGCGCAGGTTCTCCAGGTCGCGGATGGTGTTGGGCTGCGAGATGCCCAGACCGTGGGCGATCTCTGCGGGCGCGAGGCCGTTGACCTCGTGGCCGCCCAGGGCGAGCAGCACGCGCAGGATGCGTTGCTGCGAGGCGCAGGTGTAGTCAGCCATTGGCTTCGCCCTCCGCCTCGATGCGCTCCATGTGGGCCTTGTGCTCGCGGATGACTCGCAGCAGCTCATCGACCGTCATGTCGCCGACACGCTTGCCGGCGGCGTCGATGCGGGCACACAGCCCGGCGAAGCGCCAGTGCGCCATTCCCACGGCCCCGGAGATCAGATGGGAGGCGTCGACAATCTCGCTGTTGGTGGTGGAGGTGCGCGCGCGAAACATCGCCCCCTCGCCGAACAACAGCCAATCGGTAGAGATGCCGAATACGCCCACAACGGAGCTAATGAGGTCTTTGGAGATCGGGCGCTCTCCGCGCTCGTAGTTCTGGTAGGCCCGCAACGACAAGCCAAGGGCCGTTGCGAACTCACCTTGCGACATGAACTTCCCGCCTTGCGGCGCAGCTCGCCGTATAGCTCTGAGGCGGATTCCGATCTCGGTATCCCTGGCCGTGTAGCTCATGACGGCTCCCTCCTGCGCAGGCCGGCAGCGACCAGAATCCGCTCGCGCAGCCGCTGGGCGGCGGGGAAGTTGTTCTTCCCGGTCAGGGAATGGCTGGCGTAGCCCCAATCGACGCCGTGGGCCTTGCACCAGCCGTGCAGGCTCTCGCCGCGCTCGGTGAACCTGGCCCGCACCAGGTGGAGCAGTGGCTTGCCGGGGGCGGGGATTTGTTTCTGCATGGCTGCTAAACTCCATAATTCGTGACCGTGTGCTAAGAATGCAAACAAACGTATGCATTGTCAAGTGGTGATATCAAATGTCTATAGGCGAGCGCCTACGAGAAGAAAGGGAGCGTCTAGAACTGAGCCAGACCGTTTTGGCGGAGCTAGGCGGGGTTACTAGGATTTCCCAGGGGAATTACGAGTCAGGGAAACGCAAGCCAAAGGCCGACTATTGGAATGCTCTCGCTGAGGCCGGTGTCGATGTCCAATATGTGCTTACTGGAATGCGGAGCAACAAATTCGAGGCCGATTTGCGTGACTTGGCGGCGGTCACCAAACGAGTTATGGCGCTGGCAGAGGCAGTCAGCCCCCGCCCCGACCCCATACGACTTGGCTCTCTGCGGGATATAGCATTCCAGAATCACCTGACTGATACACAGATAACGATCCTGCTCAATCTGCTGCGACAAGCGCGTGAAGCGAACTTCTGGCTAGATAAATAAACGTGACGACAAAAGGAGCTGTGTTATGAAATGGGTTGTATGTGTTTTTGCTGTGCTGTTTTTGGTGGGATGCGGCCCGGCAAAATATGCCGTCAAGGAATCCACCGACAAATTCTCCGATCCAGCGGCGCCAGCCATGTTTGTTATGGACGGAAACACCCTTGAAACGGATGCGTCGGGGATCGCAGTCTATGGATATATGGACGCCTTCGTATCTCGTGATCGAAATTCCGGGCGCGTTGTCATGATTGGGCTGGAATATACCAGGGTCGCAACCAGCGGCGAGTTGATCTGGAGCGGGGAGCCGAAATGGCTTGCGATTCGCGCGGGGGACGAAATGGTTGTGCTGGCTGATGGCGAACGCCTGGCATTGAAGGCTATCAGCGGAAATATAGACCATGTGGTTGAACGAACTGCAACGGGGCCGTCAACAACCTATTACGACCTGGGCAGGTATTCAGTTACGGCAGAGCAACTTTTGAAGATCGCAAATGCGTCCAGCCTTGAGATGAAAGTTGCTGGGCGAGAGGGTTCTCGCGCGATTCCGCGCGCGGGGACCAAGCTCGGCGCCAACTTGCAGCAGAACCTGCGCCGCTTTTATGATGAGCAAGTCGCGCCGCATCTCCAGTAGTAACCCGCGTTAATACGCCCCACCCCCTCCCATAGTTGATCCTGCTCACATGAGCAGGATTCAACTTTCAAAGAACTTCTATCTCGACGAATTCACGCGCAGCGAAGCGGCGGCGCGGCATGGCATCGTCATTTCCGTTGATCTTGCCGGCGCCGTATTTTTCAACCTACGGCGCCTGTGTGATCACGTGTTGCAGCCACTGCGAGACGCGCTTGGTCCTGTCACAGTCCTGTCCGGATACCGCCCGCCGGAGGTGAACCGCCTGGTGGGCGGCGCGTCCACCTCACAGCATACCCAGGGCTTCGCCGCCGACATCGTCGTGTCCGGTTATACCCCGCTCCAGGTCTGCGAGTGGGTCCGCGACAACATCCAGTACTACGACCAGGTGATCCATGAGTTCGGCCAGTGGGCGCATGTATCCACGTCCGAAACTGTGTATCGGTCCAGGAGACATCAGCTGACGGCAGTTAAAACAAGGGGCGTCTTAGGAATAAAGCGGACTGTTTACCTGGCCGGCCTGCACGACATGGCCGAAGCGGCCCGGCGGGCGGCCTGACGGCCCTTGCGTTTTTCCGAACCTGTGGATGATGGATTTATGAGCGATCGAATTGGGTGCGACGGACTATGAACGAACCGAAACCCTGGTGGAAGAGCAAGACGATGCGCCTCAACGTGGCCGTCGGCGTGCTGGCGGTCATCGAGGCAAACATGCACCTGCTCCAACCCTATTTGCCGGTGAATTTCTACGTGGCCATTGCGTTCGGGTTGCCGATTCTCAATGTCGGCCTGCGCGTCGTGACCTCGCAGCCGATCACGTTCGGGGGCGCCAGTGCGCAGCCTCTGGAGTAAGGCGCTGGCCGCGCTGGCGGCGCTGGGCCTGTTCCTGGCCGCGTGGTTCCGCTCGGGTGCGCAGCGGCGCCAGGCGGAGGCGGAGCGCGACCGGTTGCGGGCGCAGGTGGCCGAGGCCGGCCAGGCGGCGCGGCAGCGGGCGGACGATGCCAGACGGGAGACGCAGCGGCAGCACGCCGAGGAGCGGGCCGAGATCGAGGCCGGTTTGAGCGAGGGGCGGCGGGATCAGCTGGAGGGGAAATGGTGAGCCGGTCACGGGCAAATGCGCCAACGTTGGCGCATTTGGGGGCCACGGCGCCGGGGGGCAAATGCGCCAACGTTGGCGCATTTGGCTGGGGCGAGTCGCCGGCAAAACGGCCGTTAACGGCCGTTTTGGGGGCCACCAAATGCGTCGCTAGCGACGCATTTGGACGGGGCGCGCCGGTGGCAAAACGGCCAACGTTGGCCGTTTTGACCCTGCTGCTGGCGGCCCTGCTGGCCGGCTGCGCGGCGCCGGAGGTGCGCTACGTGAGCTTGCCGCTGGACTGCCCGGCGCGGCCGGAGCTGCCCACGGTGAGCGCCGAGGAACTGGACTGCATGACGCCGGAGGCGCATGCGCGCCTGGTGTGGCGCGAGACGCTGCGGCGGCAGTACGCGGAGGAGCTGGAGGCGCTGTGCTGGTCCACTCATGAGGGCGCAAATGCGCCGGAGCCGGCGCATTTGAAGGGGGCGGAGTGATGCAGGTGCAGGTGGAATTTTGGCAGTTGCTGCTGTTCCTGGTGGGGCTGCTGTTGTCGTTTCTGGGTTTCGTTTTCGGCGCGGGGAAGCTGCTGCTGGCCCAGATGCAGCGCAGCCTCGATCAGCGCTTCGAGGCGCAGGAGGCGGCGCGGGCCGAGGCGCAGAAGCATTGGGACGCGCTGTTCGGCGGGCTGAAATTGGCCCTTAACGCCGAGACGCAGACGGTTGCAAAGTTGGAAAAAGACCTCCTCGCGCTGCGCGCTGAGCTGCCGTTGCAGTACGTGCGCCGCGAGGACTGGATCAGGTTCTCGGCGGTGATCGAGGCCAAGCAGGATCGCGACGGCGAACGCCTCGTGGCCCTGAATACGGCGATGGGACGACTCTCTGAGCGACTGGAACAGGCGCTCGCAAACGGAGGCAAATGAGATGGATGTGCAAAACCTCGAAGCGGCTCGCGCGCGGATGACGCGCTATCGAATCCTGCGGATACTGGACGTGGGCCGCCCGATGCCCGTAGGCGAAGGGCTGATCGCGCAGATCCTGGTGGATGCGGACTTGCAGGTGACGCAGGTGGGTATCCGCCGCGCGTTGCAGTATCTGGCCGACAAGCAGTATGTGGAGCTGAACCGTGCCCCGGAGTACTGGGACGCGCGTCTGCTGCCCGCCGGCGTGGATTACCTGGAGAACCCGGCGATGGTCGATCCGGGTATCGCCCGCCCGGCGTCGGTGTAGATCATGCCGAGGCGTTCATCGCTGTTGGAACTGCCGGAGGAACTGCGCGCGGAACTGAACCGGCGCCTGGTCGCGTCCGGTTTCTCGAACTACGACGGCCTGCATGCCTGGCTGGAACAGGAGCTGGACGCGCGCGGCCTGGAACTGCGCGTGTCGCGCTCCGCCATCCATCGCCACGGGCAGGGCTTCGAGGATCGCCTGGAGGCGCTGCGCGTCGCCACCGAGCAGGCCAAGGCGATCTCCGAGGCCGCCGAGGACGACGAAGGCGCGATGAATGAGGCGCTGATCCGGCTAGTGCAGACCAAGACCATAGAGGTGCTGCTGGCGTCGGAACAGGATGCGCCGCTGGACAAGATCGGGATCATGGTGTCGCGTCTGGCGCGGGCATCGGTGGCGAGCAAAAAGTGGAAGCAGGAGATGCGCGAGCGCGTGCGCACGGCGGCGGCAGAAATCCGCGAGACCGGCGAGCGCTCCGGCCTGTCGGAGGCGGCCATCGCCGAGATCGAGGCCAAGGTGCTGCGGATCGCGTAATGTCCGAATCCCTCTCCAGTTATTTCCTGCCCTACCAGGTCGCGTGGATCAAGGACACCTCGCGTTTCAAGCTCTGGGAAAAGAGCCGCCGCATCGGCGCCACCTACGCGCAGTCCTATGAGGATGTGCTCTCTGCCGCGCGCGCGGTCAAGCCGATGGACGTTTGGTTCACCTCTGCCGACGAGACGGCCGCGGCGGAATACATACGCTACTGCGCGCAATGGGCGCAGCTGTTCAACATCGCCGCGCGCGACCTGGGCGAGGTGGTGCTCGACTCGGAGAAGGACATCAAGGCGCTGTCCATCGAGTTCGCCACCGGCAAGCGCATCTACGGCCTGTCCTCGAACCCCAAGGCGTTCCGATCCAAGGGCGGCAAGCTGGTGATCGATGAGTACGCCTTCCACGCCGCGCCGGAAGAGCTGTGGAAGGCGGCGCTGCCGGTGATCACCTGGGGTTTCCCCGTCCGCATCATCAGCACCTACAACGGCAAGGGCAACCGCTACTACCGCATGGTGAGCCAGGCGAAGAAGGACATCGCCGAGAAGGGCAAGAGCCAGTGGCGCCTGCACACCACGACCATCGAGACGGCCGTGGCCCAGGGCCTGGCCGACAAGATCATGGGGCGCACGCTCATCGCGGCGGAGCGCCAGGCGTGGATCGACGAGGCACGCGAGGCGGCGGGCGACGAGGACACCTGGCAGCAGGAGTACATGTGCAACCCGGTGGACGAGGCCACGGCCTGGCTGACCTGGGAGCTGATCACCAGCGCCGAGCATGCTGACGCGGGCCGGCCCGAGCTGTACCAGGGCGGCGACTGCTATGTGGGCATGGACATCGGCCGCCGCCGCGACCGCACCGTGATCTGGGTGCTGGAGCGCGTCGGCGATGTGCTGTGGACGCGCGAGGTTGTATCACTCAAGGGCGCGTCATTTGCCGAGCAGGATGCAGAAGAGGATCGGATATTCCGCACCTACCGCGTGCGCCGCATGTGCAAGGACCAGACCGGCATGGGCGAGAAGCCGGTGGAGGATTCCAAGCGCCGGCATGGCGAATATCGCGTCGAGGGCGTGCTGTTCACCGGGCCGATCAAGCAGCACCTGGCCACGCTGGGCAAGGAGGCGTTCGAGGACCGCAAGGCGCGCATTCCGCAGGATCGCGCCATCCGCGAGAGCCATCACGCCGTGCGCAAGATGATGACCGTGGCGGGCAATCCGCGATTCGACGCCGACCGCTCCGAGGCGGGACACGCGGACGAGTTCTGGGCGCACATGCTGGCGCTGCACGCCGCCGAGGACACCCAGCAGCCGGCGGCGGGCGCCTCCATCGAATCCACCGCTGATGCCTATGCGCCCGAGGCCGCACGCGGCCGCCGGCGCGCGCACATGTTCCGCTAGGAGTACTGCATGAACGACACACTCAAGCATCGCATCGCCGCCGCGCTGGGCAACGACCTGTCGCTGATCGAGGCCGCCGGCAAGACGGCGCCGGTGCGCCTGATGGAGGCCGCGGGCACCACCATCGACGCCGACGAGGAAGGCTTCCGCCGCCTCACCGGCGATAAGCTCCGTGACCTCGGGCCACTGACCCAGGCGCGCATGCAGAAAATGTCCGCCTACCTGTGGGAGGTGAATCTGGTCGCCAATCGCATTGTGGAATTGCAGGTGGCGTTCCTGCTGGCCGAGGGCGTGCGCCTGGAGGCCGGCGACGACGAGACGCAGGCAGTGCTGGATCGGTTCTGGTTCGACCCGATCAATCAGATGGACCTCAAGCTAGCGAAGAAAGTGCGTGAGCTGGCGCTGTTCGGCGAGCAGTGCTGGCCGGCGTTCGTCAACGAGCACAACGGTCACGTTCGGCTGGGCTACCTGGACCCCTCGCAGATTGCCACGGTGGTCACCGACCCGGACAACGGCGAACAGCCCATCGGCATCGTGACGCAGAAGGACAAGCACGGCGCCAGCCGCCGCTACCGCGTCATCGTCAATGGGCCGGAGGATATCTTCACCCAGCGTACGCAGGCGATCCGCGCGACGTTCGACGACGGCGATGCGTTCTATTTCCGCATCAACGACCTCTCCGCCGGCAGCCGCGGCCGCTCCGACCTGCTGGCGCAGATCGACTGGCTCGATGCCTACGATCAGTTCCTGTTCGGCGAGGTGGACCGGGCGCAGTTCCTGCGGGCGTTTCTGTGGGACGTGACACTGACCGGCGCCACGCCGGACGAGGTGACGGAGCGGGCCAAGAAGATCGGCCCGCCCTCGCCCGGTTCGGTGCGCGTGCACAACGACGGCGAGAAGTGGGACGCCGTCACGCCCGACCTCCAGGCCGGCGGTACCGCCGAGCATGCGCGCCTGTTCCGCAACCACATCCTGGGCGGCGCCAGCGTGCCGGAGCATTGGTACGGCGGCGCCGCCGATGTCAACCGCGCCACCGGCGATTCGATGGGCACGCCGACGTTCAAGCTGCTCTCCATGCGCCAGCGGTTCATCGGCGCGGCGCTGGAGAGCGTGGGCCTGTACGTGCTGCGGCAGTGGCACCTGGCGGCCAGCCGCGGCGAGCCGGATTTGAGCGATGAGCGTTTCGCGGTGACGGCGCAATGGCCGGAGATGACCGCACGCGACACCACCTCCTACGCAGCGGCGTTGCAGCAGGTCGTGGTTGCGGTGGGCATGCTCATCGACCGTGGCCTGATCTCGGAGGAGCGCGGCCTGGTGATGGTGGAGGCCATCGCGGGCCGGCTGGGCGTGCCGTTCGACGCGGTCACCGAGCTGGCGGCGGCGCGCGAGGATGCGCTGCGCAGGGCGGAGGCCGACGTGTTCCGCGACCCGGTGGGCGCCGACGAATGATCGAGGTGGACTACGGCGACTGGTGGTGGGATTACCGCCTGCTGCTGCGCGACATCGACGCACTGCTCGATGCGGTCGACGCACCGAAGGACAAGCGGAGGATCGGGCGATGATGGGCGGCCGCCGCAGCGGGCGCGTATGCCGTTTTGCCCGGTGGGCCGCCCCATCCGCCCGCGTTTTCGGCGATCACCACTTTATAAAGCTTTATAAAGGGGTCTCAGGGGGATTGCGATGAACGACCGGGAGCGCAATCGCCGTTTTCGCGCCGAGCAGGCCAAAATCCGCCGCGGGCAGACCCATCTCCAGCGTGATACGGCCAAGGAGGTCAAGCGCCTGCTCACCCTCGCCGCCGAGCGCATCAAGCAGCAGCTCAAGGCCAGCCCCAGCGAGTGGGAGGCGTGGTATCTGCCGCAGTTGCAGCGCGCGGTGCGCCAGGCGATGGACGAGATGAGCATGGAGGCCGGCACGCTGCTGCGCAACGGGGCGCGCGCATCGTGGGAAAACGGCGTTGCGCTCATCGACGAACCGATCAAGGCGGGCGGTGTCAACATCGCCGCCGCGATCCACGAGGTGGATACGCGCCAGCTGATGGCGATGAGCGCGTTCCTTACCGACCGCGTCTCGGACATCTCCCTCACCGTCGCCAACCGCATCAACTCGGAGCTGGGCCTGGTGATGATCGGCTCGCAGTCGGTGGGCGATGCGATCAACAAGGTCGACGGGCTGGTCGAGGGCGGCCGGACGCGGGCGATCAGCATCGTGCGCACCGAGCTGGGCCGGGCCTACTCGATGGCGACACAGCAACGCCAGGAGCAGGCGGCGGAGGTGCTTCCTGGAATGAAGAAGCAGTGGCGCCGCAGCGGCAAGCTGCATTCGCGGCCGGAGCATGATGCGGCAGATGGGCAGATCGTCGACGTGGATAAGCCATTCATCGTCGGCGGCGTGGCGCTGATGTTTCCGCGTGACCCGGCCGCGCCCATCGGCGAGACCATCAACTGCGGCTGCGAAAGCCTTCCCTGGATGGAGAGCTGGGAGATGAGTACGCCCGGCCGCAAGCCGTTTACCGAAGACGAGATGGCCGGCAACCCGTTCCGCCGCGCCTTGCAGGATGCGATGAATCAATGAGCCGGCCGCGCGAGCATCAGTACTGCGGCAAGGTGCCCTACGACAAGGCCGGCGCCATCCGCGCGCTGGTCAAGCTCAAGCAGCGCCGCCACGGCGGCATGACCGAACGCCGGCACTACTGGTGCCAGCAGTGCCGGGCGTATCATCTGACGAAGATGGACGGGAACTGATGCAGAAAGACAACGAGAAGATCATCGACAAGATCAAGAAGTGCCTGGCGCTGTCCAGGAGCGCCAACGAGCACGAAGCCGAGGCGGCTCTGCGCCAGGCGCGGAAACTGATGGAGGCGCACGGCGTCACGGACCTGGACATTGAGGCGGCGGAGGCGCAGGAACGACGCCGCAAGGCCGGGGCAAAGACCAAGCCGAGCAACTGGGAAGCTGCACTGGCAAACCGCATTTCTGGCGCGTTCGGTTGTCGCCTGCTCTTCAGCGGCGGCTGGATGAAGCCCGGTGAATGGGTGTTCATCGGCTGCGGCTCCGCGCCGGAGATTGCGCAGTATGCGTTCGATGTATTGTTGCGCCAGGTAAAGCGGGCACGCGAGGAACACATCAAGGCCAAGCTGAAGCGGTGCAAAACGGCGACAAAAACCAGGCGCGCCGATCTGTTCTGTGATGGATGGGTGATTGCGGTTGCCGGCCACATCGACGTGTTTGCCGGCAACGAGCAGCAGACCAAGGCTCTCGACGCCTACATGGCAAAGCATTACCCTAGCACCGGCGATCTCGCCACGACTGATCGAAACGACGGCCGCCGCCTGCGTGACCACGAGTACGACGACTACACTCGTGGCCGTCTGTCCGGCAAGGATGCGCAGCTGCATCATGGCGTTTCCAGCGGCGGCATCCGGCCCGCGCTCAAATAGTAACCCGAGTTAATACGCCCACCGCGCGACCCTCCCCTAGCATGGCCTCCGTACTCGCTGCGGAGGTTGTTCCTCCGCGTTATCCACGACGGAGGAAGTCATGTCCCAGCCGAACCCGAACCCGAACCCGAAGACCACCGAACAGCCGAAGCCCAAGGACGCCGAACAGCCGAAGATGACCGCCGCCGATGCGGCGAAGCTTGTCAAGCGCTCCGTGGTGAAAACCAAGGACGGCAAGCCGGTCCTCGGCGAGAAGACCAAGCAGCCGCTCACCGAGCTGGCGGCCATCGATGCAAGTGAGGTGATGGCATTCGCCGACTACGGCGATCACGTTGTCGTGGTCACCACCAGCGGCGAGAAGCTGCGCGGCGAGAAGGGCGGCAAGTAAGCGATGGCCGTCCGCATCCCGAAAGGCGGCCTGGTCGGCGAGCAGGCGTTCCGCGAGGCCACCAGCGAACTGCGCGACCTGGTCGAGCTGGTCCGCCGTGCGCTCCAGGTGCATCTGTGCGGCACGCGGGCGGACTGCTGGGTGAGCGTCGAGGCCATGTTCGCCGACCGCGCCATCGTGTCCCGTGACGCACGCCTGCTGTCCTATCCCTACACCATCACCGATGACAACCAGGTGCAGCTCGGTGCTGCCGTGGAGGTGACGCGCGAGTTCAAGCCCGTTGCATCCGGTGCAGTACCGATGCAGGAGGCTCAGGGCGCGTTCCTGGAGGCCACCGCCGACACCCAGGGCCTGAAGTGGCAGGTGCGCGTCATCAAGGCGGGCGCCTCGGGCAACAACAACTACTACCCCGACACCGCGCTGCGCGAAGCCGTTCCGCTGTTCGACGGTGCGCGCGTGTTCGTCAAATCGGACGCAGAACACCTCAACACCGAGGGCAAGGATTTCCGCAACCTCATCGGCCGCCTCTCCGCTCCCCGCTTCGTCGAGGGCGCGAAGCGCGACACCGGCGAGATCCAGGCCACCCTGGAGTTGCTGGAGTCGGCCGGCGTCCACACCAAGCTGCTGGAGGCGTGGAACCGCGGCATGGCCGACCTGTTCGGTTTTTCCATCGACGCCAACGCACAGAGCAAGAAGAACGGCCGTCTGCGCGAGGCCGTCAAGTTCACCAAGGTGCATTCGCTCGATCTGATCATCGAGCCGGGCGCCGGCGGCGAACTGATCCAACTCATCGAAGCAATCAACCCGGAGGCACAAGCAGACATGAAACTGCGCGACCGCATGATCGAGGCCATCAAGAAGGCCAACAAGGGGAGCCTGCCTGCCGGGCTCAATATCGAGAACGATGAGGCGCTGGAGGCAGCGTTCCGCGAGGCCATTGCGAGCGACGAGAGCGGATGCGAGGTGCCGCCGGCGAAGGGAGAGCCCGCCGCCGGTGACGTCGTCACCCGCGATGACCTGCGCATGATCGAGGCCCGCGCCGAGATGCGTGTGCTGATCGCCGAGAGCAACCTGCCCGACGTGGCCAAGCAGAAACTGCGCAAGCAGTTCGACGGCATGGAGCGTTTCACCGAGGCGAACGTTGCCGCCGCCATCACCGCCGAGCGCGACTACCTGGCACGTTTCACCGAGTCCGGCAAGCCGGTCGAGCTGGGCGGCGAAGGCCGCGTCCAGGCCGGAGAGGATCGCCGCGAGAAGGTGGGCGCGATGCTGGACGACTTCTTCGGCGGCAAGCTGTCGTCGTTCCGCGAATGCTACATCGACATCACCGGCGACAAGCGCGTCACCGGCCACCTGAAGGACTGCGACCAGGCGCGGCTGCGTGAGGCCATCGACACCACCCAGTTCGGCGACGTGCTGGGCCTGGCCATCACCCGCCGCATGCTGGCCGACTACCGGGCGCCGTCCGTCTATGACATGTGGCGCAAGATCGTCAACGTGGTGCCGGTCAATGACTTCCGTTCCCAGGAACGCACCCGTGTCGGCGGCTATGGCGATCTCGCCGCTGTGGCCGAGAAGGGTGCTTACTTGGCGGTGACCTCGCCGGACGACGAGAAGGCGAGCTACGCGGTAACCAAGCGCGGCGGACTGGAGACCGTCTCCCTGGAGGCGATCAAGAACGACGACGTCGGCGCCATTCGTCTGATCCCGACCAAGCTTTCGCGCGCCGCCAAGCGCACCCTGGGCAAGTTCGTGTTCGACTTCATCCGTACCAACCCGAACATTTACGACGGCACCGCGCTGTTCACCGTCGGCCACGGCAACCTGGGTGCCGCCGCCCTGGACGCCACCAGCCTGGCCGCGCGCCGCCTGGCGATGCTGAACCAGACCGAGCTGACCTCGGGCGAGCGCCTGGGTATCGGCCCGAAATACCTGATCGTGCCGAACGATCTGGAGCAGACCGGCGTCGACCTGTTCGCGCGCAACACCAACAACGACAAGTCGTTCATCAATAGCCTGTCGCTGGAGGTGTTGCCGGTCTGGTATTGGACCGATGCCAACGATTGGGCGCTCGCCGCCGATCCGCTGGACATTCCGGGCCTGGAAATCGGCTTCCTGGACGGCAACGAAGAGCCGGAGCTGTTCATCCAGGATCTGCCCAACGCCGGCTCGCTGTTCAGCAACGACCAGGTCACCTACAAAATCCGTCATGTGTATGGCGGCAACGTGACCGACCACCGCGCCTTCGACAAGTCTGTGGTGGCGTAAGGGAAGGGATAACAACCAAGGGGCAGGGATGCCCCACCTATTTCCGGTGGCCGTGATGCTGAGTGATTTCCAAACGTTGACCGACAGCCTGGTGCGCGATGAGGAGGGGAAGATATCCACCCCGCAGCGCGACCAGGCCATTGCCCTGGCCGTGGTGCGCTACGGTAAGGACCGGCCGCGCGAGCTGGTGGAAGACGCGACCGGCGACGGCACCCAGTATCTGGCGCTGCCCGCGCAATGGGAGGCCGGCGTCTCCGGCCTGCGCGCCATCGAATACCCCATCGGCGCGATTCCGCCGACCTACATCCAGCCGGGCTGCTGGGGCATCTACAACCTGCCGGGCGGCGTGCAGAAGATAGCCATGCAGCAGGCTATCTCGTTCGGTGCCGATGCGCGGCTGACCTACACGGTGAGTCACACCGTTTCTGACGTTGTCGATACCGTGCCTGTCACCAACCGCGAGGCGGTGGCCTGCTGGGCGGCCGCGCTGCTGTGCGACCAGCTGGCGGCACTTTACTCAGGCACCTCGGACCCGACTATCCAGGCCGACAGCGTGCAGCATCAGAGCAAGGCGGCGGAGTTCGCCAAGCGCGGCAATTCACTGCGCGCCCGCTACTACAACGAACTGGGCATCGACCCGAAGCGCAACGTCGCCAGCGGCGCCGTCGTCAACCTGGCATTGCCGAACAGCCTGGGCCAGGACCGCCTGACCCATCCGGCGAGGTACCGCTGATGGGCGAGATTGCGTCCGTCGCGCTCGACACTGCGCAGCTGGAGCGGCTGGGGCAGGCGTTTCGTGCGGCGCCGAAGATTGCCAAGCAGGAATTGCGGGCCGCGATGGAGGATGTTCTGCAAATGCTCTACCGCGAGGTGATGGAGCGCACGCCAGCGGGCGCTACTGAATCCCTGCGTGGTTCTGTGACCACCGACCTGCGCGGCACGGAGGCCGGCGACGTGTTGCGCGGCAGGGTGTTCAGCAGCCTGGCGCATGCGGCGCCGGTGGAGCTGGGAACCAAGCCCCACTACCCGTGGGACAAGGCGAAGGATCAGTTCCCCGAGAGCCTGATTGATTGGGCTCGCAGCAAAGGGTACAGCGGCGACGACGCCGTGCGCGTGGCCCATATTGTTGCCGGAAGCATTAAGCGATACGGGACCAAAGGTAAGCACATGTTCGGAAATACGATCAAAGAGAACGAGGATCAGGTGCGTCGGACATTTGCCCGTTACATCGAGCGCATCTTCGCCCGCCTCGGAGAATCCAACTGATGGCCTCTCTGGCGCAAATCCGCGCGGCCATCAAGACCACCCTGCAGGGTGTTGCCGGCATCGGCAAGGTGCATGACTACGAGCGCTACGCGACGCGCGAGAAGGAGCTGCGCGAGCTGTTCCTGGACGCCGGCAGCAGCCGGCTGCTCGGTTTTGTGTTCTACCGCGAGCGCACCACGGAGCAGGAGTTGGATATCGGCGAGGTGCGCCGCCTGCACACCTGGCGCCTGTACGGCTTCATGGGCCTGGACGACGCCAGCCAGAGCGGCCTGCTGTTCGATGACCTGGTGGAGCTGGCGGCTACCGCGTTCCGCGCCGATCCGACGCTGGGCGGCCTGGTGCTCGCCACCAAAGACCTGAATCAAAACCGCGGCGCGATGGGCCTCCAGGTGGAGCGCATCGAGCCGGTGATGTTCGGCGGCGTGTTGTGCCATCGCGCGACGCTGTCGTTGTTGACTGAAACCACAGAGGACATTTGATATGCCCGACATGCTCACCCGCCGCAAGGTGTTTACCGCCAAGGTCGAGGGGACCAAGGGCGTTGACGCCGTTCCCACCGTGGTCGATGACCTGATCATCCCGAACGGCGATCTGAACGTCGCCGTGCCCACCGAGCAGGATGCCGGCGACGGCGACCTGAAGGGCACCTTCGGCCCCGGCGAGTCCATCACCCTGAAGCAGGCGCTGCAAACCGAGGTCACCTCCCGCGTGCGCGGTCTCGGCCAGGGCGCCACCGCGCGCCTGGTACCGGACCTGCATCCGCTGTTGATCGGTTCCGGCCATAAGGTCACCACCAGCGGCGACGGCGCGGCCACGCCGCGCAGCGCACAGTACAAGCCCACCAGCAATCCGGCCGAGCTGGCGTCGTTCTCGGCGTATGCCTACGAGGACGGCCTGCTGTACAAGCTGCTCGGCTGCGCCAACTCGCTGTCGTTCGAGGCGAGCATGGCGGTGCTGATGGCCAAGGCCAGCATCCAGGCGCCCTATGCCGTGCCCACCGTGGTGGCGTTGCCGGCGGTGACGATGCCGGACGAGGAGATTTTCCGCATGACCGCCACGCTTTGCGCGGTCACTGAGGGCGGCGCGGCAGTGAAGATCGGCTCGTTCACCTTCGACCCCGGCGTCGAGGTGCAGGAGGCCTACGAGACCGGCGCGCACTTCTTCGAGGTGGCGAACCGCAATCCGACCATCGCCATCGACCCGCGCGCGGTGGCCACCGCCGCCGACTGGAACGCGCTGACCAATGCGGCGTCTGTCGCCATCGTGGCGACGTTCACCAACTCGCTCGGCGAGACGCTGGTGTTCAGCGCGCCGAAGTGCGTCCCGACCGAAGTGTCTGCCGGCGACCGCGCCGGCCGCATCACGCGCCAAAAGAAGTTCTCCCTCAAGGAGACCACCGGCGACGATCAATACACCATCACCTGGACGAGCGTGCTCTAACTATGGCTATCCGTGTTCACCGCCCCGGCAAGGTTTTCGAGTTCATCCTGGAGGCCGACCGCGAGTCGGCGCAGCCGACCGTGTTCGACATTCGCCCGCTGAGCTGGGAGGAGGACGAACAGATCAAGGCGCTCTCTCCGCTGACGCCTGAGCAGTCGCTCCAGATCAACGCCATCCGCCTGCATGCCGAGTCCGAGCGGCGCGGCCTCTCCGTCGAAGAGCTGGCGCACATCAACGAGATTGCGCCGGCTGATCGGGAGTTCATGGGCAAGCTCACCGCGCAGATGGCGCGGGCAGCCGGCTTCGGCCTCACCGGCGTGCGCAACCTGGTGGACCTGGACGGCGCCGCCATCGATGCCGCTGCGGCCGACGTGTTGCGCATGCTCTCGGCCGACCAGGTGCGCGAGCTGGGCGCGGAGGTGATCCGCATCACGCGACTGTCGGCGGCCGACGCAAAAAACTGAGACGCGCCGCCCGTGCATGGGCACTGGGCGGCGCGTGCGAGCAGTGTCCACGACTCGGTGTGTTCCCGTCCGAGTGCCGCGAGGCAGAACCGATCTACTGGCGTGACGACATCGAGCCGGACGTGGTGTGTCCGGTGCTGCTGGTGCCGGAGTACGAGGATTTCATCACCGCGTACACGTTCTACGAAAAATCCATCATGCCGCACGCTGTGGGCTGGATCGAGCAGCCGCGGTATTGGGTCGACGCGATAGAGATCGTGCGCGACCAGGTGGGCAAGGCGGCGCAACTCATACGCGAGCGAATCAAAGAGCAACATGGCGATAGCGGTAGGCAATAACGGCGAGGTGGCCGTCGTCCTGAAGGTCCAGGACGACGGCTCCGTCGTGCTCGAACGTTTCGGCGACAAGGCCGAGCGTGAGGGCGAGCGTGCCGGCGGCGCCTGGGGCAAGTACAGCAAGATGGCCGCAGGCGCCTCCGTCGCGATGGCGACTGCGGCCGCTGCAATGGTCATGCACTCGGCGAAGGTCGCCGACGAGGCGGTGAAGACCGCCGACCGGCTCGGCATGACGGTCGAGCAGCTCACCGCGATGCGCTACGCTGCGGAGTTGGCTGGCGTCGGCAACGCAGAGCTGAACGTCTCCCTCCAGATGATGAGCCGCAACCTGGCCGACGCCGCGAACAACGCTGGCCCTGCCAAGGACGCCATAAGCATGCTGGGCCTGGACGCCAAGGCCCTCGCCGAGATGGAGCCGGATCAGGCGATGATGGCCATCGCCGACGCGCTGGAGGGGATCGAGAATCCCGCCCAGAAGACATCGGTGGCAATGGACCTGTTCGGCCGCTCCGGTGCCGGCATGATCAACGTCATGAAGGGTGGCGCGCCGGCCATCCGTGCCGCGATGGAAGAAGCACGCGAATTCGGCCAGGTGATCTCCGAGGAGGCCGCTCGCGACGCTGAGCGCTTCAATGACAACCTCACACGCCTGACCAAGACCGTCTCCGGCGCAGGCAACGTGATGGCCGCCGAGTTGATGGGGCCGCTGGCCGACGTAACCGGCGCGCTGATTGAGAGCGCCAAGGAAGCGCAGCTGTTCGACGGGGCTGCGGCAGTGCTGTCGTTCACGCTGAAGGGTGTGGTGAGCGTCGGTATCGGCGCGGCTACCGTGCTCGGCAAGGTCGGCACCACCATCGGCGCCGTGTCGGCGGCCGCGGTCGAAGTTGCGCAAGGCAACTTCGGCTCTGCCAAGGCGATCATGGTCAGCCTCAATGCCGATCTGGCCGAGATGGACCGCAAGGCGATGGAGCGCGTGGCCAACCTGTGGAAGGCCAAGGAGGCGGCCGACGCTGTCGCCGGCACCACACGCAGCAGTGGGACCATCGTTGTGCCGGAGGATACCGAGGGCGAGGCCAAGGAGGCCGAGAAGCGCCGCCAGGAGCTGGAGAAGCGCCTGGAGGACGTGCGCCTCGCGCTGCTCAGCGAGCAGCAGCTGTTGGCTGAGAAATACGCCGTGGACCAGGCCACGCTCCAGGAGGCGCTGGTGGCGAAGCTGCTCACCGAGGATGCCTACGAGCAGCAGCGCGCGGCGCTTGCCGCGCAGTACGAGGAGGCGCGCACCGAGAAGAGCCGCGCCGAGATGGAGCGGTATCACGGTGAGCTGGCGAACAAGCTGGCCGCGGCGGATGCCGCGCACATGACGGAGATGGAGCGCCTGGAGGCGTGGCACCTGGAGCAGGAGATGCTGCTGGAGGAGCTGCGCCAGGAGAGCCTGATCGGCGAGGCGGCCTACGACGAGCGCAAGATGCAACTGGCGCAGCAGTACGAGGCGCGGCGCACGGCGCTGGAAGATGCCGCGCTGAAACAGCGCCACGGGTTGCAGGCGGTGTATCGCGCCGCCGATTTGACCTCGGCACAGGCGTGGATGGGCAATATGTCCGCGCTGATGCAGAGCGGCAACAAGGAGATGTTCGAGGCCGGCAAGGCGGCCGCCATCGGCGAGACCATCATCCAGACCTACAAGGCCGCCCAGGGCGCCTATGCCGCGTTTTCGTCCATCCCCTACATTGGTCCTGCCCTGGGCGCCGCGGCGGCCGTGGCGGCCACGGTGGCCGGCATGGCGCGCGTCAACGCCATCCGCTCGCAACAGTTCGGCTCGCGCACCGCCGGCGGCACCATCTCCGGCGGCACCACGCCCACCGTGCCGGTCAATCCCAACACCGGCGTGCCGCTGCCGGCGCAGCCCGAGGCCGTCACCGCAGCGCAGCAGCAGACGCCGCGCTCGGTGTACGTGTCCATCGCCGACGACGGCGGCATGGTGTCCACCTCGTGGATCCGTGATCGGCTGTTCCCAATGCTTAACGAGGCGGCCGGTGACGGCGTCGAGTTCGTGACCGCGCGAGGCTGATATGTTTGGTCGCCCTAAGTTGCTTTTTGACAACCGATTCGCCGATGCCCTGCCTGTGGCCAGCTCGACTGCAGTTGGCTATAGCGTGGCTAATCTGGCTGATTGGCGGCCCTACACCTGGTGGCAACCCGAGGCGCTGCCGGCGACGGTTACTGTGGACAGCGGTGCGCCGGCAGCGGCCGATTATCTGGTTGTCTATGGCCACAACATGGGGACTCACGCAGCAACCCTGGAACTGCGCGGGTCCACCGATAATTTCGCCGCATCCGATGACCTGATCGCCAGCAACAGTCCTGCCGACGATCTGCCGTTCCTGATGCAGTTTGCCAGTTCGCTGTATCGCTATAGGCGCCTGCGGATAACGGGCGCCACGGCGCCATCACTGGCCATTGCTGCAGCCGGAATCGCCCTCGAACTGCCGCGCCACCTGCCCACCGGATTCGACCCGCTGGCGCGCAAGATGCACGGCACCAGCAACCGATCCATGCAGGGTCACCCGCTCGGCCGTGTGTTCGAGTTCGAGGAATGGTCGGAGACCATACAGCAGCGAAACGTCGAACAGAGCTGGGTGCGAGAGACGTTCCTGCCGGCATGGCTGTCGCATCTGCGCTCCACGCCGTTCGTGTTCGCCTGGGATCCGGCCGAGCACGCCGACGAGTTGTATCTGGTCTCCAGCAGCGGCGAGTTCAAGGCGCCGCACCGCGGTGGCCAGTTCTGCGATCTGTCGTTCGAGGTGACGGGGGTGCACTCGTGAGCGCGCGGGATCTCGCGCGCCAGGCGCACGACCGGCAGTATGTCGAGGTGCTGGAGCTGGACCTCGATCGCTGTACGCTCACATACGGCGTTGCGCCCTGCACGGCGACAGGGGCGGTCGGCACCGAGTGCCGCAACACCTACCAGACCTGTCAGGCCAAGGCGGCCTACGACAGGGGCGTCCACACCTATGGTTTCATTTCTCGCGGCGCGCCGATTCCGACCGGCGAGGCGCTGCGGCCGTACATCATCGGCAAGGCGGACGCGGCGCCCACCATTATAGACCTGGAAGGCGGTCTGGCGCGCAGCGCGAGGGTCAGGGTGGATCTGGCCGACGAGCCGGACAGCGACATCGAGCAAGACCCTTATGTGGCCACGCGGCCGGTGCCGCCGGCGGGGACGTTCTGGCGCCGCCTGCTGGCGCGCAACAAGAACTACGCCGGTCGCATCGCGCGTGTGCGGCGCGGCTACGTGGTTTCGCCGTGGGACTGGGATACGTTCCAGACCGAGACCTACATTATCGACACGATCACCGGGCCGGATGCCGGCGGCAAGGTCTCCGTCGTGCTCAAAGACCCGCTCAAGCTCGCCGACACGGTCAAGGTGCCGCGCCCCACGGACGGCAAGCTGGCGGTGGAGCTGCCAGACTATGCCGACCGCGGTACGGCCCAGGGCGGCAGCGGAAACACCATTGTGCTGCGCACGGAGGCGTCGGCCGTCAACGACTACTACGTGGGCATGGCGGTGCGGCTGGATGATCAGGCAGGCGCCGGCCAGGAGCGAGTGATCTCCGCGTACGACGGCCCGTCGCGCACGGCGACCGTCAGTCCGGCGTTCTCCGTTGCGCCCGACGCAACGACCATCTACTCGGTGCATCACCTGCAAGCGGCGCTGGGCGTCGGCCAGGGCGCGCAGTATGATCGCTATGGCTATCCGGCGTGGGTGCGGCTCGGCGAGGAGCTGGTGCGCATCACCGGCCGCGACGATGACACGCTGAAGTGGGACACCAGTGCCGACCGCGTGCAGTTCTCCACTCCGTTGCAGACGCACAAGGCTGATGAGGCGGTGCAGCTGTGCAAGGTGTACGTCGACCAGGCGTACACCGACGTGATCATCGACCTGGTCAACGAGGCCGGCCTCGATTCCGGCTATATCGACACGGTGATGTTCGCCGACCAGGACAGTACCTGGCTCGGCGCCGATTACCGCGTCACCGTGCCGCTGCACACGCCGGAGAGCGTGAGCAAGTACCTCAAAGAGCTGGCGCTTGAGGCCGGCGCCGCGATGTGGTGGTCGCCCGCGCACCAGAAGCTGCACTTCCGCGTCATCGTGCCACAGGGTTCCGGCGCGCCGCCCCACCTCACCGCCGAGGCCAGCATCATCGACGGCTCCCTCGACGTGCGCACGCTGGACGAGCTGCGCCTCACCGCGACGGCCGTCAATTACAACCTGCGCAACGCCACTGCCAACCGCGACGAGGCGAAGAACTATATCGGCGGGGCGATCTACATCGACGCCGCGGCCGAGGGACCGAACGAATACGACGGCGAGCGCACCGAGGTGGTGTATTCGCGCTGGTTCGGCGCCGGCAACACGCAGGCCGCTCGCAATCTGGCGTCGCGAAAAGTGGATTACCGGCGCGACGCGCCGGCCCTGGTGGTGGCGCGCATTGACCCGAAGGACTACACATTCCAGGCCGGCGATCAGGTGGATATCACCACGCCGGCCATCGTTGACGTGTCCGGCCAGCCGAAAAAGGTGCGCATCCTGGTCACCAAGCTGACCGACCGCGGCCGCGACATCGCCATCGAGGGGCGCACCACGACGTTCGCCAAGCGCTACGCATTCATTGCACCGGACGGCACGCCGGATTACCCGGCCGACAGCGACTATGCGCACATCAGCCAGAACGACGGTCTGATGCCGGACGGCACCAGCGGTTACCTGATCATCTGAGGACAACCATGAGCGATAAAACGACCATCGAAGAAATCACCGTCCCGGCAAACGTGTTCGTGCCGTGCCCAAAAGAGGGGCTGTGGGACAACGTCAGCGTGATGCGCGAGTGCGTCGAGCGGTGCCCTCATTTCTGCGGGCTGTATGGCCTGGATGTGGTGGGGCCGGCGGAGAAGATCGCTGCGATGAAATTTGTTGAGCGCTACCGCCTCAACTGCGCGCACCCGCGCGGTATGGAAATGCTGGAGGTCAAGCTGTGAGCGGCATAACCGTTGTCTGGACCAATAAAGACCCGGCGCTGCTCGATCCGGGCAAGCCGATCACCACGGGCCTCAAAAACAAGGAGTGGGACAACCTCGATTTTCTGCGCCAGTGGGTCGGCGGCTCCTACCTCGCCGGCGCCGTCCAGAACCACGATCACGACGGGGTGAACTCCGCCCCCATCGAGGCGCTGCCGAACCTGGTCAAGAACGGCAGCTTCGAGCGTGACGGCGGCGGTGGCGTGCCGGCGGGCTGGGTGTTCACCGCCTACACCGGCGGCTCCGCAGCGATGGTCACCGCCACGCAGAAGCACGGCAAAACTTGCGTCGGCATCACCAGTACCGTGCTCGCCAATGGCGGCGGCTATTACGAAAGCGCCAATTACATCGATGTGGGCGGCGGCGAGGATTATCTGTGGAAGATCTGGCGCGCGGGCTCGATCGCCAACATCAGCAGCCAAGCGGAGATCATCTGGTACGACGCCGCCGAGGCGCAGATCAGCGTCAGTGCACTGTTCAGCATCAGCACAACCGAGACCACGTTCACTGAGGCGCGCGGCCGCGTCGCCGCGCCGGCCACCGCGCGGCTGGCCAAACTGCGCCTGACGGGCGGCGTGCCGGCCGTGGGGTCTGCTGTGGGCACGGTGTATTTCGATGGGGTGATGGTCCCGGACGTTCCGAGGATCGATTCGGTCTCGATCCAGGCCGGCGGCATCGCGCAGGCAAATATTGGCGCTGCGGCGGTCGGGCAATCCCAGTTGAAAACGACATACGGTGATGTTTCGACAGGTACGCTCTCTCCGACCAATCTGACACTCCCCGGCGGCGCTTACGGATTCTTCCCACAGATTTTCAGCAATACTGGTTACGACACCCGGATCGGTTGGGATTTCAATTTGAACCAAGCAGCGTGGTCGGCACAGACGTTCTCAACGTCACCAGTTGCAACGGTTGCGCTATCAAGGTCGGGGGGGACTAGCTACGCACGGCAGCGCTACGTCCAAGCGTGCGAGCCGTACAACCTCGGCGATGGCGAGGTGCCACTATTCACATACCTACTCATCAACGCAACGGGCGCCATCGATGCCATCTACGCAGGGCCGGAGGCCCCATTTCATCTCAACGGCCCCACCGACATCCGCGCCGAGTACTACGACGCGATGCGCCGCGGCTGGCGGTGGCAGGACATAAAGGAGCCGACGTTCGCGCCCGAGGATCTAACCGACTACATCAGCGCCGCGCGCTATGCCGGCTGGCGTGGCGTGTTGCCGGAGGAGGCATCGCTGGAGCGCTTCCTGCAAACCGGCAGGCGGGACACCTTCACCAACGGCACGCTGTTCTCCACCGTGCGGACGTGGAGGGACCTCTGCGCCGAGCAGAGCATCGCCGTCGAGCAGGTATTCGGCGATTTGCTGGTGCCGTCCTACGAGGTTGTCGGGCGCGAGCAGATCGAGATCACGCAGGCCATGAAGCAGCGCGACATGGCCATGATCCCGCACCCGTTCTTGGGCAACGATCTAACCGGCAAAACCGTAGTGCTGCTCGACCCGGTGTGCGACACCACCTGGCGCCTGGCCGAGTACCACGAAAACGGCGTCTCGCCCAACGAGCTGCTGCACGACGATTACCTGCGCATCGATAACACCGCCCTCAACCGTGCCAGCCCGCCCGGCGTGATGGTGGTGCCCTACCGTTGGAAGTTGACCTGACCTAAAAGGAGAAAAACGATGAAACACTTGATTGCACTATTGATGATGACCGTGGTCGTGTTGGTGGGCTGCGATGGTGGTGGCGGCTCGGCCGGTCCCGCGCCGCAGCCGGGCACGGTCGGTATCACCTGCGCCGACCTGGTCAACGCGGGTAGCGCCAGCGACTGCGCCCAGCCCGTGGCCGCCGGATTCTGGCCGACGGCGCACGCGGCCGTGACCATCATCGATGCCGGCGTCATCAGCCGCGCGCAGATGGTCGAGGCGTCGCTCACCGTGAGCAACACCACTGCCAGCGCCTGGCAGGGCTACTGGGGCATGATGTTCGACGCCGGCTGCAACGGCGCGCCGACCTGGGAGATCGTCACCGTTCAGCCCACGCCCGCCATCGCCGCCGGCACGACCTGGTCGACGGCCATCGGCGGCTCCTGCGGGGACATGCCCACCGGCCAGCGCGCCCTGACCGCCACGCTGTACGGGGCAGGTGCGGCCGAGGTGGTGGATGTGGTGCAGGTGAAGTTCGAGCTGGTGGAGTAGGAAGAAGAGGAAGCGACCGGCGCCGTGGTGGAACACGGTGCCGGCCGCCAAGCCACGGTACACGGCCGTGGTCTAGCCAAGGCTTCCCACCGCGACGTCACGGCGGCGGGAAGCGTATCACACAATGCAATGCTATTGCGCTGGAGAAAGCCGTGTCTAAGCCAATCATCCCCTGGATGGGAGGGAAATCCCGTCTCGCCAAGGACATCATCCCGCTGTTCCCGCAACACACCTGCTACGTCGAACCCTTCGCCGGAGCGGCGGCCTTGTTCTTCAAGAAGGAGCCAGCCAAGGCCGAGGTACTGAACGACGTCAACGGCGACCTAGTGAACCTTTACCGGGTGGTAAAGCACCACCTGGAGGAATTCGTCCACCAGTTCAACTTCGCCCTGGTCAGCCGCCAGATGTTCGAGTGGGCCAAGATGACCCACCCGGAAACACTGACCGATATCCAGCGGGCGGCCAGGTTCTTTTTCCTTCAGCGCCTGGCGTTTGGGGGAAAGGTCGATGGCCAGACCTTTGGCACGTCGACCACGACACCGCCCAAGCTGCGCCTGTCTGACGTCGGGGCCGAGCTGTCAGCCGCCTGGGAGCGCCTAGCCACGGTAACCATCGAGCACTTGGATTGGGCGATCTGTGTGGCCAAATACGACCGGCCGCATACCCTGACCTACATGGACCCGCCCTACTGGGGCACCGCCGGCTACGGGGTAGAATTCGGCCTGGAGCAATACGAGAAGATGGCCACCCTGATGAGCGAGCTGCAGGGCAAGGCCATTGTCAGCGTGAACGACCACCCCGAAATGCGGCGGGTGTTCAAGGGCTACCGGATGCGAACCCTGGACATCGCCTACATTGTGGGCGGAAACGCCAACCGGGCTCCTCGGAAGGAGCTTCTGATCTTCAGCTGGAAAGGTTGACTGTGGCGGGCGGCAGAGCGTCCATGTAGACCGCAAACCCAACCCTGAAGGAGCTCAACATGGACCGCGCTAACGTCACCCAGCACCTGACCGACTACCTGGCTGGCTACGGCCGCAGCAACCGCCACAACCTGGCCGAGGTCGCCGGATACGCCGACTGGCAGGCCAGAGCCCAGGGCGAGCTGGAGAGGCGGATGACGCGGTTGATGGAGACGCTGCCGGACTACCTGGTGGCAGCGATTGCGGCCGGCGAGGTCGACCTGGCTGACGTGGCCAGAGGTCTTCTGGCGGCTGAGCCGGCGAACCCAGTCGATTTGTAAGGCGCAAATTCGTTTTGTCTGGTGTAATTTTTGGACTGAGTCAGTTATCTTTGTTCGCCGCGTGATTTTTCGCGCGCCGCATGAATTTGCGGCGTAGTTGGAGATGAGGAATTCGTAAGCATCGCCAAACAGGTCGATG
>DYFW01000207.1 GCA_020725005.1 Thiobacillus denitrificans | reverse complement strand
GCGCCGAAGATGCAGCCGACGCGCTTCTTCTCCGGCCTGTTCTGGAAGAACGCGACGCACACCGGCCGCGTCAACGAGCTCAAGCTCTCGCTGGGGCTGTATTTCAAGAACGGATTCGTCGCCGGCATCAAGGAAGGTCTGAAGATGAAGGACGTCGCGCTGGGGCTGTTGCGGGCCAGGCGGCTCAACCCCTTCGAGCTTTTCGGCGGGCACAAGTGCCGTGACCAGAAGGGCATCCAGGCGATGCTGAAGAAGGCCTACGAAATCGAGCGCGCCCGCAAGGCCGCCAAAATGGCGGGTTGAGGAGAAAGACAGACATGGCCAAGAAAGAATATGCGTTCTACCCCGGCTGCTCCTCGCAGAAGGGGGCATCCGCTTCCAACTACCTGACCTCGGTCGAGTCGATGTGCAAAACGCTCGATATCAAACTGACCGAAATCCCCGACTGGAACTGCTGCGGCGCCTCCATCGGTTATGCCGAGGCGGGCGAGCTGCCGCGCCACGTCATGAATGCGCGCAACTTCGCGCTGTCCGAGCAGCACCTGCCGGGGCAGGAGATCGTCGCCACCTGTGCCGCCTGCTGGCTGGGGGCGCGCGAGACGCGCGAGCGCCTGTCGCATTCCGAAACGCTGCTCGCCGACACCCGCGAGGCGCTCAAGGAGGCCGGCCTCACCATCAACGAAATGCCCGAGATCCGCCACATGGTCGAGGTGCTCATCGAGGATCTCGGCTTCGACGAAATGAAGAAGCACGTGAAGAAGCCGCTCGAGGGCGTGAAGATCGCGGGCTACGTCGGTTGCCAGACCAACCGTCCCTTCGGCGTCGCCGGCGAATCGTTCGAGAACCCGCAGTATCTCGACAAGATGGTCGAGATGGTCGGCGCCGAATCGATCCCGGAATACGACATGAAGGTGACCTGCTGCGGCGGCGCGCTGGCATTCTCCGAGCCGGAAAAGGCGCAGGCGCAGATCAAGGACATCGTCGAATCCGCCTACGATCACGGCGCCGAAATGATCGTCACGCCGTGCCCGCTGTGCCAGGCCAACGTCGAGATCTATCAGGGCCAGATCAACCAGCGCTACGGCACCAAATTCAATATCCCGGTGATGTACTACAGCCAGCTGATGGTCGTCGCCTACGGTGGCAGCGCCAAGGAAGCCGGCCTCGACGGCCAGGTCATCCGCGCGCGCCGGCTGGAGGAAATCGCCGCCAAGTAGGGGCGCCCGAATGAAACCGGGGTGGCAGCCGCGGTTTCGTTCGAGCTGTATCCGCGCTCAGGCGGATACGGACGCGGCTGCCGCCGCTCCCTGGCCGGGATTGTTGCGCCGGCGCGGGCGCAGCGGCATCTTGCGCAGGAAAGCCGCCAGTTCCTGGCTGGCCTGGTCGAACGCGGCGCCGGGGCCGAGGGCGGCCCGCGCCGCGGCGAATCGCCGCGCCTTGATGTCGCGGACGATCTCGCCGGCGACGTCGTGGAACCGGGCGTGCAGCCGGCAGGCCTCCGCATGGTCTTCGGGCGAGAGCATGCGGCGTGCCTCGTTGTTCAGCCAGTCGCCCAGCCTGCAGGCGTGGACGGTGCCCACCGTGGCGATGTCCATCTTGCCGTGTCCGTTCAGGAAACTCCGGAACTGCGCCTTCCACGCGCCGTGGCTGCGGATGGCGTATTCGATCTCCTGCTGAATGCCCATCGTGTCTCCCCGTGATTCGTGCGCACGGAGCCTATAACGGCAGCCGGCGCGCCCAATTGAGCGCCCGGCCGCGACGCCTGGCGGTATGCTTACGTTTTTTCGGTCACGACTACGAAGAGGAACCATGAAACGAGCCAAGGACATGAATGCGTTGATCGACCTGGTGCACGAGGCCGTTTACGAAGTCGACGAATTGCGCGCCTGCCTCGAGCACGATGACGACGAAGCCGCGACCTATACCCCCTACCTCGACCAGCTCGACGCCATGCTGCGCGCGTTGCACGAATCCATGATCTCGGGGCGCTATTCGGGCCTGGGGCAGGGAGAGGATCTCGAATTCATGCCGCTGTTCAAGAAACACGAGCGCGACATTCCCTTCCGCGAGCTGTTGCGCACCATCAACGCCACCCACCGCGAAGGCTTCGAGCCCTGAGCGCGGTTTCGCGTGCAGCCCATCGTTCCCGCGCGCCTCGACTGGCGTGACGGCGTGCCGTATTCCGCCGCCTACGGCGACATCTATCATTCCGCCGACGGCGGCGCCGGGCAGGCGCGCCACGTTTTTCTCGAAGGCTGTGGCCTGCCGCAGGCGTGGGCCGGGCGCGCGGTCTTCGTCGTGCTGGAAACCGGCTTCGGCACCGGGCTCAACTTCCTGACCACCTGGGCGGCGTGGCGCGAGGATCCGGCGCGCTGCACGCGGCTGCATTTCATCTCGGCCGAGAAACATCCCTTCAGCGCCGATGATCTTGCGCGCCTGCACGCGCAGTGGCCCGGATTCGCGCCGCTCGCCGCCGAATTGCGCGCCGCGTGGCCAATGGCCCTGCCGGGCTTCCACCGGATCGCGCTCGACGGCGGCCGCGTGCAACTCACCCTGATGCTGGGGGACGCTGCCGCGACCGTCCCGCAACTCGATGCCGGGGTCGATGCCTTCTACCTCGACGGTTTCGCGCCCGGCCGCAATCCCGACCTGTGGCAACGCGATCTCTTCGCCGCGCTCGGTCGCTGCGCCAGGCCGGGCGCGCGCGCCGCGACCTACTCCGTCGCGGCCCCGGTGCGCGACGCCCTCGCGCAGGCCGGCTTCGCCTGCGAAAAGCGCCCTGGCTATGGGCGCAAACGGCATTGCCTCGCTGCCCGCTTCAGCGGCGCGCCGGCGGACACGACGCACGCGTCACCGCGCCACGTCGCCGTGGTCGGGGCGGGGGTGGCGGGGGCTGCGGTCGCGCACGCGCTGGCGCAGCGCGGCGTCGCGGTCAGCGTGCTCGAGCGTG
>DYFW01000020.1 GCA_020725005.1 Thiobacillus denitrificans | reverse complement strand
GTGACGTTCAGGTAGTGGCCCTTGCGCTCGCCGGTCTCGGCTTCGGCCTTGAGGGTGGCCTCCTGGACGAAGTCGAAACGCTGCTTCCAGCGCATGAACGGCTGCGAGTTGATGTTCTCGTCGTCCTTGGTGAAGTCGAGGCCGCCGCGCAGGCACTCGTACACGGCGCGGCCGTAGTTCTTGCCCGACAGGCCCAGCTTCGGCTTGATGGTGCAGCCCAGGAGCGGACGGCCGTACTTGTTCATGACGTCGCGCTCGACCTGGATGCCGTTTGGCGGACCATTGCAGGTCTTGACGTAGGCGATGGGGAAGCGCACGTCTTCCAGGCGCAGGGCGCGGATCGCCTTGAAGCCGAACACGTTGCCGACCAGCGAGGTGAACACGTTGACGACCGAACCTTCTTCGAAGAGGTCGATCGGATAGGCGATGAAGGCGTAGAAGCAGGTGTCGTCGCCCGGCACGTCTTCGATGCGGTAGGCGCGGCCCTTGTAGTAGTCCATGTCGGTCAGGAGGTCGGTCCAGACCGTGGTCCAGGTGCCGGTCGACGACTCGGCGGCGACGGCGGCGGCGGCTTCCTCACGATCGACGCCCGGCTGCGGGGTGATCTTGAAGCAGGCCAAGAGGTCGGTATCCAGAGGGGTGTACTCCGGCATCCAGTAGGTCTGCCGGTATTCCTTCACCCCGGCCTGATAGGTTTTGACTGCCATATTGTTTACTCCTTGCTTGCTGATTCAGACGAAAACTTCCAAACCCTTGAATTTCCGGCGCAGCACACGGCCGACCGGCCCCCAGGAAACCCTGAACAAAACCCCCGATCCGCAGGGGACTTGTTCAAAGCTTCCCGTCTATCCCTGTCAATGACCGAAAGGCCATGACGCGACCGTAACCTTATCCCCGCTATTGCATAATTAACAATTCATAATGGTGATGTAAGACATAATTAATTGTTATCATTGGTCGATGCGGCCCTTACATTTCTAGCGCATGCACATCACCTTACGCCAGCTTCAGGTATTCGAGGCCGCAGCCCGGCTCGGCGGCTACACGCGCGCCGCCGAGACCCTGCACCTGTCGCAGCCGGCAGTATCGATGCAGATCCGCCAGCTGGAGGAACAGGCCGGGATGCCGCTGTTCGACCAGATCGGCAAGAAGATACACCTCACCGACGCCGGCCGGGCCTTGTATCGCCACGCCCAGGACATCCTCGCCCAGGTCCAGGAGGCCCAGCTGGAGCTGGAGGAAATGCGCGGCGTGCGGCGGGGCCAGCTCAACATCACCATCGCCAGCACCGCGAATTACTTCGCGCCGAAGCTGCTCGCCGCCTTCTGCCAGCGCCACCCGGACGTCAAGGTCAGTCTCGACGTCAGCAACCGCGAACACATCCTCGCACTGCTCAACGAGGCCGACAAGGATCTCGCGATCATGGGGCGCCCGCCGGAGGCGTCCGATCTCGTCGCCCATCCCTTCATGGAAAACCCGCTGGTGGTCATCGCCTCGCCCGCCCACCCCCTCGCGCGCGCGCGCCGCATCCCGCTCGCGCGCCTGGCCGAGGAGAGCTTCATCAGCCGCGAAGCCGGCTCCGGCACGCGCATGGCGGCCGAGCGGTTCTTCGGCGAAGCCGGCGCCCATCTCAGTACGGCGATGGAGATGAGCAGCAACGAGGCGATCAAGCAGGCGGTGCAGGCCGGCCTCGGTCTCGGCGTGGTCTCGATCCACACCCTGGAGATGGAGCTCGTGCTCGACCGGCTGGTGATCCTCGACGTCGAGGGCTTCCCCATCCGGCGCCACTGGTACGTCGTCCATCGCCAGGGCAAGCGTTTTTCCGCCGTGGCGCAGGCTTTCCTGGATTTCGTGATGCACGAGGCGGAGACGCTTGTTTAACGCGTCCTCGCGCCATCGATGACGAAGGGCGCGTCACAGGCGCCGCCGCGCGGGAATGCGCCGGTTCTCGCACGACGTTCGCCCGGGACCGGGCATCAGGCTTTTTTCACAAAACAGGCCTTGAGCAGGATATTGCCGGCTTCGGTGCGGGCATCGATCTCGTGGTCGCCCTCGACGATGCGTATGCCCTTGATTTTGGTGCCCACCTTGAGCGTGACCGAGGCGCCCCTTACCTTCAGATCCTTGACCAGGACGACCGTATCGCCCTCGGCGAGGACGTTGCCGTTGGCATCCTTGACGACGCGCGGGGCGTCGTCGGGCACCGCGTCGATGCGCTGTGGCCACTCGAAGGCGCAGTCGGGGCAGAGGTAGGTCTCGCCGTCGGGGTAGGTGTTTTCGAGGCCGCACCGGGGGCAGGCGGGAATGGTATTCAAGGACGTCCTTTCGAGCAAAGCGGGCGGAACTCAGCGGGTCAGCGCCAGGAAAAGCTGCGGCAGCCGTTCCGGCAGCCGCGCGATGTGGTCGATGACGGCGAACTGGCGACCAAAGATGTCGCCGACATAATCGTCGGCATTCGGATCGAGACTGATGCAGTAGGGGAAGATGCCGTCGCGGTCGAGCTCCCTGACGGCCTGGCGCGCGTCCTCGATGAGCAGGCGTTCGTCCTGCGCATCGACGTCGGAAGGCCTGCCATCGGTCAGGACCAGCAGGAGTTTCTTGTCGGCCGGGCGCGCCTTGAGGTAATGCGCGGCGTGGCGCATCGCGGCGCCCATGCGGGTGGACCAGCCGGCTTCCATCGCCGCCAGCCGCGCTTTCACCTCGTCGCTGAAGTGTTCGCCGTAGCCCTTGATGTGCAGATAGCGCACGTCGTGGCGGGTATTGGAATGGAAACCGGCGACCGCAAACGGGTCACCCAGTTTTTCGATCGCCCAGGCCAGCAGCGACACGGCCTCCCGCGACAGTTCGAGGATGGTCTGCTCCGAGCCGGCCGCCTTGTCGTTGAGCGACTCCGACAAATCGAGCAGCAGCATCACCGCGATGTCGCGGCCGCTGGTCGTGTGGCTCATGTTGATGCGCGGGTCTGGGGTGGCGCCGCTCTTGAAGTCGATGAGCGAACGGATGGCGACGTCGAGGTCGAGCTCCGAGCCTTCTTCCTGATAGCGGATACGCACCTTGTCCTGCGGTTTCAGGAGATCGAGCATTTTCTTCAGCCGCTTGGCGAGCGGCGCGTGCTTGGCGAGCAGGCGGTCGATGTCCGCCGCGTTGCCGGCTGGATGCAGGCGTTCGTACAGGCTCACCCAGTCCGGGCGGTAGGTCTGGCTCGCGTAATCCCACTCCGGGTAATGGCGCGGCGGCAGACCCCGGTGTTCCTCGCCCGGCTCGAACTTGCGTTTTTCGTCAAAGGCTTCTTCCTCGTCGCCTGCCTCGATGAATTTCCACAGCTGGCGGTTGTCGTCGCGGTAGTCGACCACGGTGTCGGCGAAATGCACGCGGGCGAGCTGGTCGGTCGGGCAGCGGGTTTTGGCGACGTAGGACAGCGCCAGGGTGGCGATTTCGCGCGTAGAGGATTCGCCCTTGCCCATGATGGCCTGGAAGCGCGCGACGTAGTCGTTCAGGTCCACGTCGGCGTAGCCGTGGTCGGGATCGAGCAGCGCGCGCGACAGCATGGCCAGGCGATGGCGCAGGCAGGACGTGGTTTGCGGATCGCAAGCGCCTTCCACGGGTTTGGGGTGCAGCGCGAGGAAAATGCGGGCGAGCCCCGGGTATTCGCGCATCAGCAACGTCTCGATGCGGCAGTCCTCGAAGAACTCGACCGCCATGCGCTGGAACGGGCTCCAGTTGTCGGCGACCTGCGCTTCGGACCAGCGACGGTGGCCGGCCATGTGCGCGAGCGCGGCGCGGTAGCGGTCGAGGCCGGAGATTTCACCGGCGTCGTCGTACACGTCCGGTAGCCGCATGCCGAGCCTGTCGTAGTAGGGAACCGGTTTGCGCAGTTCGTCGAATGCGGTGGAGTAGGGCACCAGGCGCTCGCCATCCCGCCACAGGCCGCGCAGATAGAGATCGAGCTTGCGCTCGACGTCGACCAACAATGTTCCATGCCGCTCGCGTTGCAGCACCGCGCGGGCGTCGGCCGATTGCAGGCTGAAATAATCTTTCTGCCGTTCGGGATGGGCGCCGTAGTTGCGGATGCCGTATTCGACCCAGTTCTTCAGGCCGGCAAGCGTCAGCTGGTTGAGCAGGGCCGGCGCCTGAGCGAAGAATTCCGGCAGTCCGGGGCTGGGGAAGGTCGTATGGTGGCCGTGGATCGAGCCGGTGGTGCGTGCCTTCAGATCCAGCGCGATGTCGAGGTAGTGCTGCAGCTGTTCCTGCGATTGCAGGCGTTTGGCCACCGGCGTCAGCGTCTGCAGGAAAGGCGCGATGGCGCGGCCGTTGGGCGACTTCTGCAGACGCATGACCACAACCATCACCGACGGCAGCGCGGTTTCTCCGACGGCGCTGGCCGCCGACGGCCACTCTTCCAGGAAGATCAGCATCGGTTCGACGCCGCGCCCCAGTTTGCCGATGACGCGCGCGGCGTCGAGATAGGCATCGATCCCCTCGCGCGTGAGCACGGCGAGCGCTTCCGCCATGCAGTCCTCGAACACCGCCGCAACCTGCGCAAAGCGGGTGTCGAGCCGCTGCCAGTAGGCGACCATCAGGGGATGCTGGTAGTCGGATGCGGTCGTCGGCATGGGCTCTGTCAAACCGGTTCACCACGGAGACACCAAGGGAAGACCGGGAGAATTCATCAACGCTTTGCTCCGTGTCTGTGTGCCGCTGCGCTTCAGGGGCTTTTACGCAAACGTCGCATCGATCGCATGATCGAGCGTCTCGCGGATATCGGCGTCGTCGGTGATCGGCCGCACCAGCGCCATGCGGCAGGCGTCCGCCGGCGACACCCCATCCCGCATCAGCGTCGCCGCGTACACCAGGAGCCGCGTGGAGACGCCCTCGTCGAGGCCGTGCCCTTTCAGGTTGCGGGCGACGCCGCCGACCTTCACCAGCTGCGCCGCGATCGCTTCGTCGAGGCCGGTTTCCTGCGCCACGATCCGCGCTTCCAGCGCGGGCTCGGGGTAGTCGAATTCGAAAGCGGTGAAGCGCTGCTTGGTCGACTGCTTGAGATCCTTCATCAGCGACTGGTAGCCAGGGTTGTAGCTGATCACCAGCTGGAAGTCGGGGTGCGCCTCGATCAGCTCGCCCTTCTTGTCGAGCGGCAGGGTGCGGCGGTGGTCGGTGAGCGGGTGGATGACCACGGTGGTGTCCTGGCGGGCTTCCACAATCTCATCCAGGTAGCAGATGGCGCCGATGCGCGCGGCGGTGGTGAGCGGACCGTCCAGCCAGCGGGTGCCGTTGGCTTCCAGGAGATAGCGGCCAACCAGGTCGGAGGCGGTCATGTCCTCGTTGCAGGCCACCGTGATGAGCGGCTTGCCCAGTTTCCAGGCCATGTATTCGACGAAACGCGACTTGCCGCAGCCGGTCGGGCCTTTCACCATCACCGGCAGGCGGTTGCGGTAGGCGGCCTCGTAGAGGGCGACTTCATTGCCCTGGGCTTGGTAGTAGGGTTCCTTGTGGACCTTGTATTGCTCTTTGTCGGTCATTTCCTGTCCTCATGAACGACAACGCCTCCAAAGAACCGGAGGCGTCGTGGGGGGATGCCGGCTTGTAGCTTGTGGCTTGTCGCTACAAGCTACCCGCTACCGGCTACCGGCTCACTTGTGGACGCCCAGCTTCTCGCGCCAGCCCGGATACAGCTTGTCGGCGTCTCCCGGGAAGGACTCGAAGGCGCGCGCGAATTCCTTGTGCTCCTTGGCCCACTCGATCGGATCGGCACCGGCCTTCCAGCACTCGTAGGACTGACGCAGGGAAATCGCGCCGGCCGCCGGGCTGTCGATGTGGCCGTAGGAGCCACCACCGGAGGTGTTGATGACGTTGCCGTGGCCCAGGTTCTCGAAGAATCCGGGCAGACGCAGCGCGTTCATGCCGCCGGAGATGATCGGGGTGGTGGGCTTCATGCCGTACCACTTCTGGAAGTAGACCGGGCCCTGGCACTCGTCGCGCTCGATCATGTAGGCGATCTGCTTGTCGGTGGCGTCGCCCTCCATCTTGCCGTAGCCCATGGTGCCGACGTGGATGCCGGAGGCGCCCTGCAGGCGGGAAATCTTGGCCAGCACGAAGGCGGTGTAGCCGCGCTTGGCGGACGGCGAGGTGATCATGCCGTGGCCGGCGCGGTGATAGTGCAGGTACTGGTTGGGATATTGACGGCGTGCGGTGGTGATCATGCCGGGGCCGCCGACGAAGCCGTCGACCAGGAAGGCCACCTTGTCGGCGTCGGGGCCGAAGGTTTCCAGGATGTAGTCGGCGCGGGCGCACATCTCGTAGTGATCGTCCGCGGTGATGTTGGCGGAGAACAGCTTGGGCTGGCCGGTCTCGTCCTGCGCGCGCTTCAGCGCGTCGGCCACCAGCGGGATCACCTTCTTCATCGGCGCGAACACCTGGTTGCCCTGGGGTTCGTCGTTCTTGATGAAGTCGCCGCCCAGCCAGAACTGGTAGGCCGCCTGGGCGAAGGGCTCGGGACGCAGACCGAGTTTCGGCTTGATGATGGTGCCGGCGATGTAGCCGCCGTCCTTCACCGGGCGGCCAAGGATGCGCCACAGGTCGCTGATGTCCTTGGACGGGCCGTCAAACAGCTGGATGGCGCGCTCGGGCACGTAGAAGTCGATCATCTTGGCGTGCTCGATGTCGCCCATGCCCTGGTTGTTGCCGATGGCGAGCGTCAGGAAGGACACGATCATCATGCGGCCGTCGGTGACGTTGCGGTCGAACAGCTCCAGCGGATAGGCGATCCGCATGTCTTCGGTGGCTTCATCGATGTAATACACCAGCGCGTCGACGCCCTTGGTGAATTCGTCGGTGGTGCAGACCTCGACGTTGGTGCCAGTGGAGGATTCGGCAGCGAAATGGGCAGCGGCCTCCAGATAGCCGTGGCCGGCCTTCGGCTTCATCTTGTAGGCGACGAGGATGTGGCGGCCACCCTTGATCAGGTCTTCTTCCCTGAGGGAAAGGTCGGCATAACGTGCGGACTGGTCCATGGCTTGGCTCCTGCGATTGACAAACATGGCTTCAGGAGCCCGGCCCCTGAAGACGACAGAGGCCAAACTATAAGAACAGATATATATAATTAATATTCAATTATTATAATAAAAACCATTCGAACAGACTTATACATCATCGCCTACGCCCGCCCATGCGACGACTGACGCTTCGCCAATTCCGGGTCTTCGAGGCCGTCGCGCGCAACCTGTCGTTCTCGCGCGCCGCGGAAGAGCTGCACCTGTCGCAGCCGGCCGTTTCGATGCAGATCAAGGGCATCGAAACCATTCTCGGCCAGCCGCTCACCGAGCAAATCGGCAAAAAGATCTTCCTCACCGACGCCGGGCGCGAAGTGCTGCACGCCAGCCAGGCGATCACGGCGCGGCTCGACGACCTGCAGCACAACCTCGCGCAACTCAAGAGCGTCGACCGCGGCAGCCTGCGCCTGGCGGTCACCTCGACGGTCAATGCCGTCGCCACGAACATCCTCGTGCACTTTCGCGGTCGTTACCCCGGGGTGGCCGTACACCTGGGCGTGTCCAACCGCGCCGAGGTGCTGGAACAGCTCGCGAACAACCGCATCGATCTGGCGATCATGGGCCAGGTGCCAGCCGATCTCGGACTGGAAGCCGTCCGCATCATGGACAATCCGCTGGTGGTGATCGCCCCGCCGGACCATCCCCTCGTGGGCAAGCGGAAAATACCGGTCGAGCAAGTCGCCGCCGAGCCTTTCCTGGTACGCGAGGCGGGCTCCGGCACGCGCAGCGCCATGGAGCGCTTCTTTGCCGAGCGCGGCCTGGAAATCCGGAGCAGCATGGAAATGAGCAGCAACGAGGCGATCCGCCAAGCCGTGCAGGCCGGGCTGGGCCTCGCCGTCCTCGCGCTGCAGACGCTGGAGATGGAGCTCGCCTTCAATCGCCTTGTGGTGCTGAACGTCGAAGGCTTCCCCATCGTGCGCCACTGGAACCTGGCCCACCGCGCCGACAAGCGGCTGTCGCCGGCGGCGCAGGCCTTCAAGCAGTTCGTGATCGCCGAGGCGGCGTCGGGAAAACGCGGCCGGCCGCGCGCCACGCGCCCGCGCTAGCGCCTGCTGCCGCCCGGGAATCAGGCACTGAATTTTTCGCGCCGCAGCACCTGGGTGTCGGTGATGAACACCGCCAGGTGGTGGCCGCGCTTCATCAGCTTTTCGACATCGGCGAGCACTTGGTCGAGCCTGTCGGCCGGCACGATCAGCATGAACAGAATGTTGCTGCCGCCTTCCAGCGCGCCGGTCTGCAGGCCGGCGCTGCCTGCGCCGCGCGCGTCGAGCACGGTGTAGCCGGACGTCAAGTGCGCCTCGGCGATCTCGGACAATCGCTCCTCGAGTGCAACGTTGGCGACGATATTGATGAGTTTCATCGGATGCGTGGGAATCATGGCTGCAATCAGGCCAGCAGGTTCTTGATGACGTAATGGTAGAACGGAATGCCGACCAGTACATTGAAGGGAAAGGTCACCCCCAGCGACAGCGTCAGGTAAAAGGAGGGGTTGGCCTCGGGAATCGCCAGCCGCATCGCCGGCGGCACCGCGATGTAGGACGCCGACGCGCCCAGCACCGCGACCAGCAGCACCCCGCCTTCGCCGAAGCCCAGCCAGGCATGGCCGATTGCGATGCCGGCCGCGGCGCCGATCAGCGGCATCGCGACGCCGAAGGCGATGAGGAAGGCGCCGGCCCGCCCGAATTCGCCGATGCGCTTGCCCGCCTCCATGCCCATCTCGAGCAGGAACAGCGAGAGCACACCCATGAACAGCACTTCGTAGAAGGGCGTGATCGTCGCCAGCGACGCCGGCTTGACCAGCAGCCCGATGGCCATGGCGCCGAACAGGAGCATCACGCTGCCGTTGGTGAAAGCGTCGCGCAGCAGCTCGCCCATGTGGTTTTCGCGCGCGTCGTCCTCGCCGCGCGCGCCGTTGCGCGAGAAACGCGCCAGCAAAAGGCCGACGATGATCGCCGGCGATTCCATGAGCGCCAGCATGATGACGGGGTAGGATTCGAACGTGATCTGCTGCGCCTGCAGGTAGGCAATCGCGGTGAGGAAGGTGCCGGCGCTCACCGAGCCGTAGTGCGCGGCGATCGCCGAGGCGTTGAGCTTGTCCAGCCGGCCGGCGACCAGGATCGCGTAGGCGGCGATCGGCAGACCAAACCCGAGCACGAGCGCCGCCGCGACGGCATTGAGCGCGTGGCCGAGGTCGGCGTGCGACAACTCGATGCCGCCCTTGAGGCCGATGCCGATCAAAAGGTAGATCGACAGCGCCTTGGCCAGGTCGGGGGGGAACTTGAGATCGGAACGGATGACCTGGGCAATGAAGCCCAGGGCAAAGAACAGCACCGCCGGAATCAACAGACTCGAGACATCCACCGCGCATCCCCTTCTGGAAAATGGTCGTGTGTGCTGCGTGCATCGCTTGCTGACGATGACGCCTAGTACCTCAACCCATAAGTTTCGCTATGTTCGACCCGCCCCGCATCGCCGATTGCTTTGTCGCGCATCCTCGCCATAGCTACGGCTATGGCTGCGGTTCGCTTCGCGCACTCGGCGCGCGGATGCGTGTCTCGGCATGTACGCAAACTTATGGGTTGAGGTACTAGACCATCTTAGGGGACAAATTCCATAAGCAATATTTCGAATGATTTATGTCAATGATAACCAATGATTATTCAACCTGTGTGCCAACCGTGCATTGACGATCTGGTCCCAGGCTGGCGATAATCGCTGCCGTCGGGGCGCCAGCTCCCGGCACCCGGCGTCCTGCCGCAAGACGGTGTCCCGTCCAAGCCTGGTTTCATCCACCCTCGTTTGGAGCATGACCCGTGGACACCGTACCGACCACCCCCCCCGCGCCCGTCACCCTGGGCGAAGCCTTCAAATACTGGCTCAAGCTCGGCTTCATCAGCTTTGGCGGCCCCGCCGGCCAGATTTCGATGATGCACCAGGAGCTCGTCGAGAAGCGGCGCTGGATTTCCGAGCACCGTTATCTCCACGCGCTCAACTACTGCATGCTGTTGCCCGGTCCGGAGGCGATCCAGCTCGCGATCTATATCAGCTGGCTGATGCACGGCGTCAAGGGCGCGATCGTCGCCGGCGTGCTGTTTTTCCTGCCGGCCTTCGCGCTGCTCTCGCTGCTCGCCGGGCTCTACCTCGCTTACGGCGAGCTTGGCTGGGTGCAGGCGATTTTCTATGGCATCAAGCCGGCGGTGGTGGCGATCGTACTGTTCGCCGCTTGGCGCATCGGCAGCCGCGCGCTGAAGAACGAAGTGCTGTGGGCGATGGCGGCGCTCGCCTTCGTCGGCATATTCGTTTTCGACGTCGCGTTCCCCTGGATCGTGCTCGCCGCGGGGCTTCTCGGCGCGGCCGGCGGCAAGCTCGCGCCGCACAAGTTCAGGATGGGCGGCGGCCACGGCGCCTCGCACAAACAATACGGCCCGGCGCTGATCGACGACGACACGCCGCCGCCGGCGCACGCGCGTTTTTCCTGGCAAAAGCTCGCGCTCAAGGTCGGCGCCTTCGTCCTGGTCTGGCTCGGGGCGATGGCGGCGATCCGCGGCGTGCCTGCGCTCGCCGAGATGGGGGAATTCTTCACCAAGGCGGCCTTCCTCACCATCGGCGGCGCCTACGCCGTGCTGCCCTACGTCTACCAGGGCGGGGTCGAGCACTACCAGTGGCTGACCGGCCCGCAGATGATGGACGGGCTGGCGCTCGGCGAAGCCACCCCCGGCCCGCTGATCATGATCGTGACCTGGGTCGGCTATCTCGGCGGCGTCGCCAAGGGGGTGTTCGAGAACCCGGTCGCGGCGGGACTGGCGGGGGCGGCGGTGGCGACCTTCTTCACCTTCCTGCCGTCGTTCCTGTTCATCCTCGCCGGCGGCCCGCTGGTCGAGGCCACCCGCGGCGAACTCAAATTCACCGCCCCGCTCACCGGCATCACCGCGGCCGTGGTCGGCGTCATCCTCAACCTCGCGGTATTCTTCGCCTGGCACACCTTCTGGCCACAGGGCACGGCTGCGGCGCCCTTCGCCGGCACGTTCGAGTGGTTCCCGGTGATCGTCGCCGTCGCCGCCTTCGTCGCGCTATGGAAATACAAGGCCGACATCATGCAGGTCATCGGCGTGTGCGCCCTGCTCGGGCTGGTGCATTCATTCATCATGTAAGGACATCACATGGAATCCGGAACCCAACCCCTGAAGCGCTGCGGCTGCGGCACGGCCACCGAGAAGTGCGCCGAGCTCGCGCGCACCATCCGCCCCGCCAAGCTCGACCCCGAGCGCACGCTGGTGTTCGACGTACGGCGCGAGGCCGATTTCGCCGCGTCGAACGAGATCATCCCCGGCGCGGTGTGGAAGAACCCCGAGAAGATCGACGCCTGGATCGGCGCGGTGCCGCTCACGCTCGACGTCGTCGTCTACTGCGTGCGCGGCGGCAGCGTGTCGAACAGCGTGGTCGACCGCCTGCAGGCCGCGGGCGTGAAGGCGCGCTATATCGAGGGCGGCCTCGAGGCCTGGAAGGCGGCGGGCGGCAAGGTCGACCGGAAATGAAGTGGGTCACCCGCGCGCGGCCGAAGATCGACCGCATCGCCTGCCCCTGGCTCGTCGCGCGCTTCATTGACCCGGCGGCCGAGTTCCTCTACGTGCCCGCCGACCAGGTGCTCGCGGTTGCCGCCGACACCGGCGCGATCCCCTACGACATTCCCGGCGTCGAATACGGCCATGTCGGCGAGCAATGCAGCTTCGACGCCTTCCTGCGCATACACCAGCTCACCGACCCGGCGCTTGCGCGTCTCGCCGTGATCGTGCGCGGCGCCGACACCGGGCGCCCGGATCTCGCGCCCGAGTGTGCCGGCCTCCTCGCCCAGTCGCTGGGCCTTTCCGCGCTTTACCCGGACGACCACGAGATGCTGCGGCACGGCATGGCGATGTACGACGCCTACTACGCCTGGCTGCGCCACGCGCACGGCGAAACGCACCCCGCGCGCGCCTGAGGCGCCCCGGCGAGGCGCGCGGCACATGGCGCGGCAAAATAACCCCGAAGGAGTAGTTGACTAATTCACTTGGTTATTTTATGGTTCGGCATCCGTCAATTTTTTACGAACGTTAGGACTGCATCATGGAACGCGAAATCAACGGCAAGATCGTCGAAACCGACCCCGAGGGCTATCTGGTCAACCTGGAAGACTGGTCCGAGGAACTGGCCATCGAACTCGCCAAGGAAGACAACCTGGAGCTGAATGAAAACCACTGGAAGGTGATCCACTACATGCGCGACCAGTTCGCGCAGAACGGCACCGCGCCCAACCTGCGCTTCCTGCAGAAGGGCCTGAAGGAAGAATTCGGCGAAGAGTGGGGCGACAAGAAATTCCTGTTCGACCTCTTCCCCTTCGGCCCCGCCAAGCAGGCGGGCCGCTACGCCGGCACGCCGAAGCCGACCGGCTGCGTATAAGCCGTCGTCGCGTTTTGAAGGCCCCGCGCCCGCGGGGCCTTTTTCATTGGGGCGCGCCCGCGATCGCGTCGACCGGCGACTCGAAGGCAATGAACAGCACGCACGGGCCCGATGCGCCGCAGACGGCACGATGCGGCAGCTTCGCCGGGCCGTAGGCGTAGCTGCCGGACCCGAGCACGACTGTGGGGTGTCCGTCGTAGGTGACGTGCATCTCGCCCGCCACCAGCACCATGCGTTCGGCCGAGGTGTGCCAGTGGCGCGGAATCACCGCATTCGCCGGTACCTTGAAGAAAACGTCGGCATTGTTCCCGGCGGGGTCGCCATGGAGCACCGCGATCTCGCAGCCCCGGGGCATGAAGTCGGGACACCCGCCCCACTTGAGCGCGCCGTCTCCGGCAGTGCGCGCCAGCGGGGCGTCCTGCGCGAAAGCCGGCGCCCAGGGACAGGCGAGCAGCAAGGACAATACCGTGCCGGCCGGCACGTGGCGCATTCTGTTCTGCAGGGTCATGGGACTCTCCTTCCGCGTCGGCAGGGACTGCCGGGCAGGCGCGCGGCAGGAAGCTACCACTGTAGGCGATATTCACCGGTTTGGCGGGAGCGGCCGTCCGCCACGCGTCGCCTCACTGCGTGCCGCGGAACATGAAATACACCGCGCCGACCAGGCACAGCGCCGCCCACAGGAAATCCCATTTCAGTTCGGCGCGCATGTAGATGAGCGCGAACGGGACGAACACCGCGAGCGTGATCACCTCCTGCAGGATTTTCAGTTGCGGCAACGTCAGCACGGTGTAGCCCACGCGGTTGGCCGGCACCTGCAGCAGGTATTCGAACAGCGCGATGCCCCAGCTCACCAGCGCGGCGACGACCCACGGCTTGTCGGCGAGATTCTTCAGATGCGCGTACCAGGCGAAGGTCATGAAGACATTCGACGCGGTGAGCAGCAGGACGGTTTGCAGGGTGGGCGGCATGGCGCGCTCCGGATGCGGCGGACGCGCGAATTGTAGGGGCCTCTCGCGCTAAAATGCCGGCTTTCGTTCGCGAGTCCGAGCTATGAGCGCACCCCTGGTCGGCGTGGTGATGGGATCTTCCAGCGACTGGGAGGTCATGAAGCACGCGGCAATCCTTCTGAAGCAGCTGGGCATCCACTTCGAGACCAAGGTGGTGTCGGCGCACCGCACGCCCGATCTGCTGTACGACTACGCGGCGAGCGCCGAGGCACGCGGGATCCGCGCCATCATCGCCGGCGCCGGCGGCGCCGCCCACCTGCCGGGCATGCTCGCCGCCAAGACCATCGTCCCGGTGCTCGGCGTGCCGGTGCCGTCGAAATACCTCAAGGGCATGGACTCGCTCCTGTCCATCGTGCAGATGCCGAAGGGCATTCCGGTCGCGACCTTCGCCATCGGCGAGGCGGGCGCCGCCAACGCCGCGCTGTTCGCCGCGGCGATGATCGCGCGCGGCGACCCCGGCCTGGCCGCAAAACTCAACGACTTCCGCCGCGGCCAGTCCGATTCGGTGCTGGCGATGGACCTGCCCGATGTCGAGTAAGGCCGCGCCCATCCTGCCCGGCGCGACGCTGGGCATCCTGGGCGGCGGCCAGCTCGGCCGCATGTTCACCATCGCGGCGCGCACCATGGGCTACACCGTCATGGTGCTCGATCCCGACCCGGCGAGCCCGGCCGGTCAGATGGCCGACGTGCACCTCGAGGCCGGCTACGCCGACGCGGCGGCGCTCGCCCGGCTCGGCCAGGCGTGCGCCGCGGTGACGACCGAATTCGAGAATGTGCCGGCGGCGAGCCTGGTCGCGCTGGCGCGGCATTGCCGCGTGGCGCCTGGCGCCGACGCGGTCGCGGTCGCACAGGACCGCAGTCACGAAAAGTCCTGGCTCGCGCGGCAGGGCTTTGCGACCGCGCCCTTCGCGCTGGTCTACGGCGAAGGCGATCTCGACGCGGCGCTGGCCGAGGTCGGCACGCCGGCGCTGCTGAAAGTCGCGCGCTTCGGCTACGACGGCAAGGGCCAGGCGCGGGTCGGCTCGAAGAACGAGGCGCGCGCCGCGTTCCGCGAATTCGGCGAGCAGCCCTGCGTGCTGGAAGGCTACATCGCGCTGGAACGCGAAATCTCGGTCGTTCTCGCGCGCGACGACGCCGGCGAGTGCGCGCTGTTCCCCGTCGCCGAGAACCGCCATGCGGATGGCATCCTCGACGTTTCGCTCGCGCCGGCGCGCGTGCCCGACGCGCTCGCCATCGAGGCGCGCGAGATGGCGCGCGCGGTCGCCGACGCGCTCGGCTACGTCGGCGTGATGGCGGTCGAATTCTTCGTCACCGGCGGCCGTTTGCTGATCAACGAGATCGCGCCGCGTCCACACAATTCCGGCCACTACACGCTCGACGCCTGCGTCACCGACCAGTTCGAGCAGCAGGTACGCGCGCTGTGCAATCTGCCGCTCGGCGATACCCGCCTGCTCTCGCCGGTGGCGATGGTGAACATCCTCGGCGACCGCTGGCGAAACGGCGGCCCGCACTGGGACGCGCTGCTCGCGCACCCCAACGTCAAGCTGCATCTCTATGGCAAGGCCGAGCCGCGGCCGGGCCGCAAGATGGGGCACTTCAACGTGCTCGACGCCGATCCCGCCGCGGCGCTGGCGCTGGCCGAACGCCTGCGCGACGTGCTGTAGCCATGCGGCGCGCGGCGGCCCTGGTCGCGCTGGCGCTGGCCGCGTCGCCCGCCGTGGCGCGCGATGCGCGCCTTCCCCTCAGTATCGGCAAGCACGCCTTCCAGGTCGAAGTCGCCGCCACGCCCGCGGAACGTGCGCGCGGCCTGATGGCGCGCACGCGGCTCCCGGCGCATGGCGGCATGCTGTTCGTGTTCGACACGCCCGGCCGGCACTGTTTCTGGATGCGCAACACGCCGCTGCCGCTGTCGATCGCCTTCATCGACGCGGCCGGCCGCATCGTCGCACTCGCCGACATGGCGCCGCGTGACGACGCCCTGCACTGCCCGCCGACCGACGTCCGCTACGCGCTCGAGATCGCGCAGGGCGGCTTCGCCGCGCGCGGCATCGCGCCCGGCGCCCGCGTCGACGGCCTGCCACGCTGAAGCGTCTCAGGGTGCGATCGACCGGATCGCGAGTTCGACGTCGTTGCCCTTGTCGTCGGTACGCAGCACGCGCACCGGCAGGTAATGGCGATCGATCGCCAGCCACAGCTCGAAACGCCCGTCGAAGTCGCCCGCCCGCACCAGATGCAGCGTGCGCAGCGGGCCCAGCGCGGTATCGAGCACGACTTCGCCGCGCGTCTCGTAGGCGTAGTGGCGAAGACGCCGGCCGTTGAAGACCTGGTAGTCCATGCGGGCGGCGGGCGGCGCGTTCAGCGCCAGGTGGAAGAACAGGCTCAGGCCGTCCTGCACGTCGCCTTGATAAGCGTCGTGGCGCGGCGCACCCTGCGCCGGCGTGTAGGTCATCACGCCGCGCGCCGTGTCGAAGCGCGTCACACTGCGCCTGTCGCCGCGCTGGTCCCAGAACGTGTCGGGCACGAGTCCCTCTGCCGCCACCCGTCCCGAGCTGGTCTGCACGAAGCGGCCAGGGTAGAACACACCCGCCAGGCCGGTCGCGGCCGCCACGCTGGACACGGTGTAGCTTTCACCGTCGCTCACCCATGTCAGCGTCTGCTCGCCGCGCGCGAAGCCGTAGCGCACGTCGAAACGCATGTCGATGCGCGGCGGCAGGGAAGGACGCGGCGACGCGGCGGCCGGCGGCGACGCGGGCAACGCCGGCTCGCCCCCGCCATCTTCGGTGGCCGCTTCCGCGGCGACTGCCTCGCCGGGCGAACCCGGCGCTTCCGCAACGGCAGCTTCGGTCGCCCCGACTTCGGGGCCGACCGCAGGCGCGGGCGCGGCGACGGGGGCTGCCGGGCGCGGTGCCGGCCGTGGCGCCGGGCGCGGCCGCGACGCCGGCGGCGGCACGCGGATCAGGCGTGCCTCGATGGGCACCCCAGGCGGCGTTTCCGGTATCGGCGGCGGGACATCGGGCAACAGCACGATCAACAGGGCCGCGTGCAGCAGCAGCGACACCGCCAGCGCATACGGCCACACGGGCGGGCTGCGCGTCACCCGGCTCAGCGCCCGATCTGCGCGCTCAGCAGACGCTGTTCGAGCACGACGCCGTCCTCGACCACGCGCACGCGCACCGGCAGGTTGTCGCGCGCGGGCGCGACCCACACGGTGATGGCCTTCTCGTCCGGCTCCTGCCCGACACGCTGGTACTGCCGGGTGCGCAGGCTGCCGAGCGGGGTTGCGACCATGCCGCCGTCAGTCTGCACATAGCGGTAGTCGTTGAGATCGCGCCCGCTCACCACCTGCAGGGCGAGTTCCGCAGGAAGCCGCGGCATGAACATGAACTGATACAACTGCGAGAGCTGGTCCTGGGCGCCGTCCTGCAGGCCGTCGACGGTTCGGGTCTGCCCCTTGTAGCGGAAATCGATACGGCGCTGCGCCCAGTCGAGGCTCGCGCTGGCCAGCTTGTGCGGCGCATCGCTGCGCGCATGCAGGAACTGCGCCGGCTGCAGGCCCTGCGCGGTAATGGCACCGCTGCTCTCGAGGCGGATGGCGCCCGGCCACAGCATTTCCAGCGGGCCGGCCGCGCGCGTCTCGCTGACGAGGGTGTAGCGGTTGCCGCTGCGATCGAAACTGTCGGTGACCTGGCCCAGCTTGTGGCCGTTGCGGTACAGATCGAAGACGAGACGCATCTGTTGCGGCGCAGACGACGCCACGCGGCCTTTGGTCCGTAGAGGATCGGCGTCCTTCAGGGGCGCCGCGTGGGAGGCGACGGCCAGCAGGGCGACGGCCAGCAGGAGGGTTTTCAGCATGGTCACCTTTCCGTGGTCAACACAGACTGTGACGTCGGATCGCCCTTCAAGTTTACGCGGCCGTGCCGGATTTCCAGCCGGCCTTCGGCGAACCAGCGGATCGCCTGCGGATAGATGCGGTGTTCCTGCGCCAGCACGCGCGCTGCCAGCGTGTCCGGCGTGTCGTCGGCGCGCACCGGCACCGCGGCCTGGATGACGATGGGGCCGTGGTCGAGGTCGGCGGTGACGAAGTGCACCGTGCAGCCGTGCACCTTCACCCCTTCGGCGAGCGCGCGCTCGTGCGTCTTGAGGCCGGGGAACATCGGCAGCAGCGAGGGATGGATGTTGAGCAGCCGGCCCTCGAAGCGGTCGATGAAGGCGGGACTGAGGATGCGCATGTAGCCGGCGAGCACGACCAGGTCGGGCCGGTGCGATTCGATCTCGTGCGCCAGCCGCGCGTCGAAGGCTGCGCGGTCGGCGTACTCGGTGTGGTCGAGCGCGACCGTGGCGAAACCGCGTTCACGCGCCCACGCAAGGCCGGCCGCCTGCGGCCGGTTGCTGACGACCGCGACGATCTCGACCGGCAGCTTCGCCGCGGCGATCGCCTGAAAATTGCTGCCGCGCCCCGACAGCAGGACGACGACGCGGCAGCTCACGAATAGACGACCTGCGCCGCGCCGTCGGGGCGCGCGATGATCTCCCCGATCCGCCACACTGTCTCGCCGCTGGCCTCGAGGTGCGTCTTCGCCGCTTCGGCATCGCCCGCCGACACGACGACGCACATGCCGATGCCGCAATTGAAGGTGCGCAGCATCTCGTCCGGCGCGACGTTGCCGGCCTGCTGCAGCCAGTCGAACAGCGGCGGGCGCGTCCAGCTCGCCGGGTCGACCTTCGCCGCGACGCCTTCGGGCAGGCAGCGCGGCAGGTTGCCGGTGATGCCGCCGCCGGTGATGTGCGCCATGCCCTTCACTTCCAGCGTCTGCATCAGTGCGAGCAGGGGCTTCACGTAGATGCGCGTCGGCGCCATCACGGCGTCGGCGAAGGGACGGCCGTGGAAATCGGACTTCAGGCCGATGTGACTGACGTCGATGAGCTTGCGGATGAGCGAATAGCCGTTGGAATGCGCGCCGGATGACGCCAGCCCGAGCACGACGTCGCCGGGGACGATGGACTGGCCGCCGATGACCTTGCGCTTTTCCACCACGCCGACGGCGAAGCCGGCGAGGTCGTATTCGCCGTCGGCGTACATGCCGGGCATCTCGGCGGTCTCGCCGCCGATCAAGGCGCAGCCGGCCTGCTCGCAGCCGGTGGCGATGCCGGCGATGACGGCCTCGGCGGTGTCGAGGCTCAACTTGCCGCAGGCGAAATAATCGAGGAAGAAGATTGGCTCGGCGCCGGCAACCAGGATGTCGTTGACGCTCATCGCGACGAGGTCGATGCCGACGGTGTCGTGGCGGTTGAGTTCGAAGGCGAGCTTCAGCTTGGTGCCGACGCCGTCGGTGCCCGATACCAGCACCGGTTCCTGGTATTTCTTGGAGATCTCGATCAGCGCGCCGAAACCGCCGATGCCGGCGAGCACCTCGGGGCGCATGGTGCGGCGGGCCAGCGGCTTGATGCGTTCGACCAGCGCGTCGCCGGCCTCGATGTCGACCCCGGCGTCTTTGTAGGAAATGGATGACACACCCGGCTCCAGATTCAAAAGTGCGGTATTTTACCGCCTATGCCTTCCGTCCGGCCGCTCAACGCTTCCTGGCTCGTCCTCGCCGCCCTGCTCGTCGCGGGCGCGCTGGTCTATCTGCTGGGGCCGATACTGACGCCCTTCCTCGCCGGCGCGCTGCTCGCGTACATCTTCGACCCGCTGGTCAAGCGGCTGGAAACGCTCGGGTTGCCGCGCCCCGCCGGCACGGTCATCGTCATCGTGCTTGCCGGCCTGACCCTGTTCGGCCTGCTGCTGGTCGCGCTGCCCCTGTTCCAGGGGCAGTTCGCCGAGCTTTCCAAGCGCGTGCCCGCCGCGATCGACCTGCTGCAAACCCGCGTCCTGCCCTGGCTGCAGCAGACGCTCGGCATTGCCATCGACCCCAGCCTCGATGCGCTGAAAACCTGGTTGACCGAACGGGCCGCTGAAAGCGGCGCCGACTGGCTGCCGACGCTGCAAACCGGCGCGCTCGCGGTGATCGGCCTGCTCGCCAACCTGCTCCTGATCCCGGTGGTGATGTTCTATCTGCTGAAGGACTGGGACGCGCTGGTCGCGCGCGTCGCCACGCTCACGCCGCGCGGCTGGATGGGCGCGGTGACCCGGATCGCGCGCTCGATGGACGCGGTGGTCGGCGAGTTCCTGCGCGGCCAGCTCGCGGTGATGGCCGTGCTCTCGCTCTACTATGTTGCGGCATTGTGGGCGGTCGGCCTCGACTACGCGCTGCCGATCGGCCTGCTCACCGGCGTGCTCTCCTTCGTGCCCTTCCTCGGCTTCGGGCTGGGGATGATTCTCGCCCTGCTGGTGGCGGCGCTGCAGTTTTCCGGCTGGGGCGGCGTCGCCTGGGTCGCCGGCATTTATCTCGCCGGCCAGCTGCTCGAAAGCTACGTCATCACGCCGCGCCTGGTGGGCGAACGCGTCGGCCTGCACCCGGTGGCGGTGATTTTCGCGCTGGCGGCCTTCGGCCAGCTGTTCGGCTTCGTCGGCGTGCTGCTCGCGGTGCCGCTGGCGGCGATCCTGCTGGTCGCGCTGCGCGAACTGCGCGCCATGTATGTTGCAAGCGACTTCTACCGCGGCGGCTATAATGCCGCCTCGCTGTCACCCCCTGCCCCCGCCATGTCCGCTCCACTCCTGGGCCAGCCCTTACTCGAATCGCGCATCACCTCGCTGCCGCTGGTCCACCGCGGCAAGGTGCGCGACATCTACGCCGTCGGCGACGACAAGCTCCTGATCGTCACCACCGACCGCCTCTCCGCCTTCGACGTCGTCATGCCCACGCCCATCCCCGGCAAGGGCGAGGTGCTGACGAAGGTGTCCGCGTTCTGGTTCGACAAGCTGAAATCCATCGTGCCGAGCCAGGCGCTCGACATCGCGCCCGAATCGGTGGTGGCCGCGGACGAGCGCGACCAGGTCGCGGGCCGCGCGATCGTGGTGAAAAAGCTCAAGGCGCTGCCGGTCGAAGCGATCGTGCGTGGCTATCTGGTCGGCTCGGGCTGGAAGGAATACCAGGCGCGCCAGTCGGTATGCGGCATCCCGCTGCCGGCGGGCCTCAAGCAGGCCGACCGCCTGCCCGCGCCGATCTTCACGCCGTCGACCAAGGCGGCGGTCGGTGCGCACGACGAGAACATCGATTTCGACGCCATGGCGAAACTGATCGGCGCGGAACTGGCCAAACAGGTGCGCGACGTGAGCCTCGCCCTGTACCAGGCCGCCGCCGCGTACGCGCTCACTCGCGGGATCATCATCGCCGACACCAAGTTCGAATTCGGCCTCGACGAGGCCGGCCGCCTGGTGTGGATCGACGAGGCCCTGACGCCCGATTCCTCCCGCTTCTGGCCCGCCGACCAGTACCGCCCCGGCAGCAACCCGCCCAGCTTCGACAAGCAGTTCGTGCGCGACTGGCTGGAAGCGAGCGGCTGGAACAAGCAGGCGCCAGGCCCGGAACTGCCGCCCGAGATCGTCGCGAAAACCAGCGAGAAATACCGCGAGGCGATGACGCGCCTGCTGGGATGAGGCGCGGCTACCCACAAGCGGGCGCGGTGTAAACGGCACAAAAGAACCGGGTCGGAAACGCCCGTGCGGCGTTGCCATCCGAGTCGGAAGGTTTAGAATTCGGCGCAGTTTTCGAAACGCGCGGCGCGGCCGCATTTCCCCCTACCCAGCGAGAGACAGAGTCATGATCTACGAAGATTTCGCCAGCGCTCAATCCTTCTTCCTGTGGTCGACCTTCGTGATCGCCCTGATCATGGGCGCGGTCGCCAACAAGACCAATTTCTGCACCATGGGCGCGGTCTCCGACTGGGTCAACATGGGCGACACCGGCCGCATGCGCGCCTGGGTGCTGGCCATCGCCGTCGGCGTGCTCGGCGTGATGGCGCTCGAGGCGGCCGGCATGGTCAACGTCACCAACACCTTCCCGCCCTACCGCCAGATGAACTTCCCCTGGCTGGAAAACCTGCTCGGCGGCCTCTTGTTCGGCATCGGCATGGTGTACGGCTCCGGCTGCGGCAACAAGACGCTGGTGCGCATCGGCGGCGGCAACCTCAAGTCGGTCCTGGTGCTCGCCGTGATCGCCGTAATTGCCTATTACATGGTCAACCCCTTCCCCGGCAGCGACAAGACGCTGTATTCCCTGCTGTTCTATCCCTGGACCAGCCCCACCGCCGTGACGCTGGCAACCAATCAGGATCTCGGCGCCCTGCTGTTCGGCGACGACGCCGCCACCGGCCGCGTCGTGATGGGCGCCGTCATCGGCGGCCTGCTGCTGGTGTGGGCGTTCAAGTCGGCCGACTTCCGCAGCAGCTTCGACAACATCCTCGGCGGCCTGGTCATCGGCCTGGCCGTGCTGGCCGCCTGGTATGTCACCAGCAACGTGATGGTGAACGCCGACGGCGAGACGATGTCGCTGCAAAGCTACGTGCAGAGCTGGGACTTCTACGCCCCCGCCGACGCCGTCAAGCCGGCTTCCACCGCCGCGCTGGCGCCGCAGTCGTTCACCTTCATCAACCCCATGGGCCAGACCCTGGGCTACGCGATGAACGGCTTCGACAGCAGCCTGCTCACCTTCGGCATCATGGCGCTGGCCGGCGTGATCCTCGGTTCGCTGCTGTGGTCGCTGGTCTCGAGGAGTTTCCGCATCGAGTGGTTCGCCTCCGGCCGCGATTTCGTCAACCACCTGATCGGCGCGACCCTCATGGGCTTCGGCGGCGTGCTGGCCATGGGCTGCACCATCGGCCAGGCCATCACCGGCTTCTCGACGCTGGCGCTCGGCTCCATCCTCACCTTCATCGCCATCGTGCTCGGTGCCGCCATCACCATGAAAGTCCAGTACTACAAGATGGTGTACGAAAGCGACGCCACCTTCATGAAGGCCTTCATCACCGCGCTGGTCGACCTCAAACTGCTGCCCGCCGGCATGCGCCGTCTGGAAGCCGTCTGAAACGGACGGCCCAGCTGGAAAAGGCCCCGCCGAAGCGGGGCCTTTTCGTTTCTGCCCGCAAGGCGCATGGCGCATAATGTGACCAAGCGGCGACCGGCGATACGCCCGGAAGGAGACGACCATGGCATTGCGACAATTTTTCCTCGGTTTCGCCCTCACCCTGCTTGCGCTCGCCGCGCAGGCGAATGCCCCCAGCATCGAATTGCGCGACTTCGACAACCGGCCGCGCAACGTCAGCGAATTCATCGGCAAGGGCCAGTGGACCATCGTCGCCGTGTGGGCGCACGACTGCCCGATCTGCGACAGGGAACTGGGGCAGATGTCCGCCTTCCACACGGCGTACCGCGACCGCGGCGCGAGCGTGCTGGGCGTGTCCATCGACGGCATCGCCCGGATCGGGCAGGCACGCAGTTTCGCTGCGCGCCACCAGCTGCCTTTCGTGAACCTGATCGCCGAACCCGACCCCGACGTACTGGTGAAATTCGGCGGCGGCGCCTTCGTCGGCACGCCGACCCATTATTTCTACGACCCGCTCGGGCGCATCGTCGCGCGCAAGATCGGGCCACTTTCCAAGGAAGATCTCGAAGCCTTCATCGAGGCGTTCGACAAAAGCCCCTACGCGCGACACTGAGCGTGCCGCGTCGCGCGACATGACGAACACCCTGCCGCTCGCCAACAGCCTGCACCGCGCCACGCTCGACGCGCTGCGCCGACATGCGCCGTTTGCGGCGATGTCCGAAGAGGATGTGCTGTGGCTGGTGCAGCGGCTTTCGGTCGCGTACTACGCCGCTGGCGAGACGCTGCTCGAACCCGCCGACGAGGCACCCGGCACGCTCTTCATCATCAAGCAGGGCACCGTCGGCGGCGCCACCACCGAGGGACAGACCGTGCTGCAGCTGGTGCCCGGCGAGATGTTCCCGCTCGGCGCGCTGCTCGCCGGGCGCGGCGTCACCAACCGCTACGTCGCCGAAACCGACACCTTCTGCCATCTGCTGCCGGCGGCGGATTTCCACGCCCTGCTTGCAAGAAGCGCCGCGTTCCACGACTTCTGCACGCGCCGCATCGCCAGCCTGCTGGTCGAGTCGCAGCGCGCGGTGCAGGCCGAATACGCGCTTGCGCTCGACGACGAACAGCGTTTCGCGCGGCCGCTCGCCAGCCTGATCCGCCGCACGCCTTACAGCGTGGCGCCCGGCACACCGCTGGCCGACGCGCTCGCCGGCATGGACAGGGCGCGCATCGGCTCGGTGGTGGTGGTCGACGACGCGGGAAAACCGGTCGGCATCCTCACCCTCAAGGACGTGCTGGCGCGCGTGACGCTCGCCGGCGTGCCGCTCACTTCGCCGGTCGCGGCGGTGATGACGCCCGCCCCCGCGACGTTGCCGGACGACGCGCCGGTGGCCGACGCGCTGGTGCTGATGGCGCGCCAGGGCATCCACCATCTGCCGCTGGTGCGGGACGGCAAGCTCTCGGGCGTCGTCTCGGAGAAGGATGTCTTCGCGCTGCGGCGACTGTCGGTCGAAGGCATCACCTCGGCGCTGATGCGCGCCGACGATCCGGCGCGCCTGCCCGCCCTGGCGCAGGACATCGGCGACCTCGCGCACGCGCTCCTCGCGCAGGGCATGGACGCGGAGAACCTCACCGCGATCATTTCCGGCCTCAACGACCGCCTCACCGAACGCCTCGTCGCACTCGAGAGCGAGCACGACCCCGGACTGGCCGGCCTGCGCTGGTGCTGGATGGCGCTCGGTTCGGAAGGGCGCATGGAGCAGACGCTCGCCACCGACCAGGACAACGCGCTGATCTACGAGGCGGCCAGCGATGCCCAGCGCGACGCGCTGCTCGCCTTCGCGCAGCGCGTCAACGCGCGCCTCGACGCCTGCGGTTTTCCCCTGTGCCGCGGCGGCATCATGGCAGGCAATCCGCAGTGGTGCCTGTCGGCAGCCGACTGGCAGCGGCAGTTCGCGGAATGGATCGATCACGGCAGCCCGGAGGCGCTGCTCAAGGCCAGCATCTTTTTCGATTTCCGCCCGCTCGCCGGCGACGCCGCACCGGCGCTCGAGCTGCGCACCTGGCTCACCGCGGCGGCGCGGAAAAATCCGCGCTTCCTGCACCAGATGGCCGGCAACGCGCTGCGCAACCGGCCGCCGCTCGGTGTGGTGCGCGATTTCGTGCTGTCCGGCGACGATGCCCACCCGCACACCCTCGACCTCAAGCGCAACGGCGTCACGCCCTTCGTCGACGCCGCGCGCATTTTCGCGCTCGCCGCCGGCAGTCCGCAGACCAACACCGCCAAGCGCCTGCGCGCGGCGGCCCACGCGCTGAAGATTCCCGACCAGGAACTGGCCGACTGGAACCGCGCTTTTCATTTCCTGCAGCTGCTGCGGCTGCGCCACCAGCACGCACAGCTGCGCGCGGGACGCACGCCCGACAACCACCTCGACCCCGACACCCTGAACCCGCTCGACCGCCGCATCCTCAAGGAAGCCCTGCGCCAGGCGCGCAAGGTGCAGACGCGGCTGGCGCTGGATTACGATCTGTGAAGTGGCCGTTCGGACGCCCGCCGCAACCCGCGCTGGATGCGGCGAGCCAAGCCCGGCGCGATGCATTGGCGCGCCTGACGTTCGACCTCGACCGGCCGCTCGCCGACCTGCACTGGTGCGTGGTCGATGTCGAGACCGGCGGCCTCGACACGGCGCACGACCCCCTGCTCGCCATCGGCGCCGTGCACATCGAAGCCCAGCGCATCGTTCTCGAACCGAGCTTTGAAACCGGGCTGGCACAAGCGACCGCCACGGCCGCCGACAACATTCTCATCCACGGCATCAGCGGCAGCGTCCAGCGCGCCGGGGCGGCCCCGCACGCCGCCTTGCTCGACTGGCTGGAATTCGCCGGTGATGCGCCGCGCGTCGCCTTCCACGCCGGCTTCGACCAGGCGGTGCTGGCGCGCGAGGAACGCGCGCAGCTCGGCCTCAGGCTCGCCGCGCCGTGGTTCGACGCCGCCATCGTCGCCGCCCTGCTGTATCCCGACCTCGCAAGGCAATGTCGCCACCTGGACGAGTGGCTGGCGCACTTCGACATCGCCGTCTACGCGCGCCACGGCGCCCTGGCCGATGCCTACGCCACCGCCGAGCTGTGGCTGGTGCTGCTCAAGACCCTGCGCGCGGAAGGACTGGCCACCGGCCGGCAACTGCACAAGCTGCTGCGCGCACGCCGCTGGCTGATGGCATATTAGGCCTTGCTAATCTGTTTGTCGCAGCGCACGCCAGCCTCTACACTCCCGCGCACACGCGCATCAAACAAGACAAACGCGTGCACCACAACCCTTGTCAAGGAGGACAGCCATGCAGTTGACGGAAAAACACCGGGAATACTGGCAAAGGAACCTGCGGCTCACCGCAGTCCTGCTCGCCATCTGGTTTGTCGTAACGTTCGTAGTCATCTACTTCGCCCCCCAGCTCAACGACATCGTAATCGCCGGTTTCCCGTTCGCCTTCTACATGGGCGCACAGGGTTCCCTGATCGTCTACGTCATCATCATCTGGTACTACGCGCACCGCATGAACCAGCTCGACCGTGAATACGGCGTACACGAAGAGGACGAATGACATGACCGCACTCACCCAGAGCCAGTTCTACCAGCAGCTGAAGAAGTACTACAGCTTCTACACCGGCGGTTTCATCCTCTTCGTCATCGTGCTCGCGTTCCTCGAGCAGATGGGCCTTTCCCCCAAGGTGATCGGCTTCATTTTCCTCGGCGCGACCATCGCGCTCTACGCCGGCATCGGCATCATGTCGAAGACCGCCGACATCTCGGAATACTACGTCGCGGGACGCCGCGTGCCGGCCGTGTTCAACGGCATGGCGACCGGCGCCGACTGGATGAGCGCCGCTTCCTTCATCGGCATGGCGGGCACCCTGTATCTGTCGGGCTACGACGGGCTGGCCTTCGTCATGGGCTGGACCGGCGGCTACGTGCTGGTGGCGCTGTTCCTCGCGCCCTACCTCAGGAAGTTCGGCCAGTTCACCATCCCCGACTTTCTCGGCACGCGCTACGGCGGCAACCTGCCGCGCACCATCGGCGTGATCGCCGCGATCATCTGCTCGTTCGTCTACGTGGTCGCGCAGATCTACGGCGTCGGCCTCATCACCGCCCGCCTCACCGGCATCGAGTTCGCGATCGGCGTGTACGTCGGCCTCGCCGGCATTCTCGTGTGCTCCTTCCTCGGCGGCATGCGCGCGGTGACCTGGACCCAGGTCGCGCAGTACATCATCCTGATCATCGCCTACATGATCCCGGTGGTGTGGCTGTCGGTGTCGCAGACCGGTAACCCGATCCCGCAGGTGGCCTACGGCCAGGTGCTGCAGAAGGTGACGCAGCTGGAGAAGGATTTCAACAACCCCGAGACCCCCAGGGGCGCGGCGGAAGCCTCCGCGCGCGCGGCGCTCAAGGCCAAGGCCGACGCCCTGGAAGCCAAGATCGCCGCCCTCGACGAGGCCGTGGCGGCCGGCAACGGCGCGGCATTCTACGCAGCGCAGCGTGCCGAGGCCGGCAACCCCGCCGATTTCCCCGCCGATATCGACGCGCTCAAGGCGCAGTGGAAGAAAAACCTCGAGGGTCTCAAGAAAGCCGCCGGGACGGTGTCGTCCCACGCCACCGCCTTTGCCGGCAAGGGCGCGCTGGCCAAGCTGATGAAGGAGAACCCCAACGCCAGCGCGGAAGAGATCGCCGCGGCCAAGGCCGAGGACCAGAAAGCCTCCGACGAGAAGCGCCGCAACTTCATCGCGCTGGTGCTGTGCCTGATGGTCGGCACCGCCTCGCTGCCGCACATCCTCATGCGCTACTACACCACGCCTTCGGTGCGTGAAGCGCGCAAGTCGGTGTTCTGGTCGCTGTTCTTCATCTTCCTGCTCTACTTCACCGCACCCGCGCTGGCGGTGCTGGTCAAGTTCGAGGTGTACAACAATCTCGTCGGCACCTCGTTCGCCTCCCTGCCTGCCTGGGTCGCCAACTGGGCGGCGGTGGACGCCACGCTGATGAAGATCGTCGACGTCAACCTGGACGGCATCGTCCAGCTCGCCGAAATCACCATCGGCGGCGACCTCATCGTGCTGGCCACGCCCGAAATCGCGGGCCTGCCCTACGTGATCTCCGGCCTGGTCGCGGCGGGCGGCCTGGCAGCGGCGCTGTCGACCGCCGACGGCCTCTTGCTGACCATCGCCAACGCGCTGTCGCACGACGTGTACTACAAGATGATCGACCCGAAAGCCACGACCGTGCGCCGTCTGGCCGTGTCCAAGGGCCTGCTGCTGGTGGTGGCGGTGTTCGCCGCCTACACCGCGTCGCTGAAACCGGGAGACATCCTGTTCCTGGTCGGCGCGGCGTTCTCGCTTGCCGCCTCGGCGTTCTTCCCGGCGCTGGTGCTCGGCGTGTTCTGGAAGCGCGCCAACTACACCGGCGCGGTCATCGGCATGATCGCCGGCCTGGGGGTGTGCATGTACTACATGTACATCACCTACCCGTTCTTCGGCGGCAGCCCCGCCAACGAATGGTTCGGCATCAAGCCGATTTCCGGTGGCGTGTTCGGGATGCCGGTCGGCTTCCTCGGCGTGATCGTCGGTTCGCTGCTCACGCGTGCGCCGAGCACCGAGATCCAGCAACTGGTCGACCACGTCCGCTACCCGAGTCTCGTGGGCGACATCGAAACCCGCGCGACCTGATCGCGCCGTGCGCGCCGCGAGGCGCGCCTGCGAAAAAGCCGGCCCGCGTGGCCGGCTTTTTTTGCCTGCGTGAATCAGCCCAGGTGATGGGCGTAGTCGCTGCGCGCGGCATCGCGGATCAGCCTGTGCGCCGCTGGCGGATCGTGCCGCAGCGTGTGCTCGATCACCTCGGCCACCTTGGCCGGCTCGTTGCAGTGATGCCAGGCCATGCCCAGCGCATACCAGGCCAGGCCGTTCATCGGTTGCAGACGGGCTGCCTCGGTCAGCGCAGCCGCGGCCTCGCGATGGCGCCCGTGGCGCGCGTGCAGCATGCCGAGGCCATACCACGCCCGGTCGTTGTTCGGGTCGAGCGCGGTAGCCCGCTGGAAAGCGGCGAGCGCTGCCTCATCCTGCCCTCCCTTGTCGCGCGCATAGGCCAGATTGAACCAGGTGTGGGCATCGTCGGGCGCGAGTTCGACCGCGAGCGTGAGCCACGACTCGGCCGCGCGCCAGCGTTCCAGCCGCGTCTCCAGCCAGCCGAGCATGCGCAGCGTCGGCACGTGGCCGGGATCGGCGGCAAGACTGTCGCGATACGCGCGGATGGCGGCCTCCGGCCTGCCCAGGAAGTTGAGGAACATGCCGCGCAGGCCGTGGCGTACCCGGTCGAAATTCATCATCGTCACAAGCCATGAAAATGCAGACCGCATTGTCCCGGCGCGACGGCGACCCGGCAAGCTGCGCTAGAATGGGGATCCCTCCGGAAGCCAAACATGCCATTCGACATCCTGCTGGTCTCGATTGCGCGCACGCTGGTCGAAGTCGCCGGCTTCGCGCTGCTCGGTCAGGGCGCCGTGGCGCTGCTGGCCGGGAAAACCCGCGAACAGAACCTGTTCTACCGCCTGCTGCGCACCATCGCCCGTCCTGCGGTGCGTGCCGTGCGTTTCATGACGCCACGCGCCATCCTCGACGCCCACGTGCCCCTGCTCACCTTTTTCCTGCTGTTCTGGCTGTGGATCGCGCTGGCGATCGCCAAACGCCACCTGTGCGTGCTCAAAGGACTCGCCTGCTGAACCGTTGCGGCGCCCGCGCGGCTTGACGCGAATGGGCCAAAGCGGTTAAATTGCCGCCTCTTTTGGCCAGTTAGCTCAGTTGGTAGAGCAGCGGATTGAAAATCCGCGTGTCCGTGGTTCGATTCCGCGACTGGCCACCAAATTCAAAAGCCCGGACCCGTTCCGGGCTTTTTTACGCCCGCCAGCAACGCCAGAACCGGCGGGCTTCGAGGGTTGGCCTCGCGAACGTGCACGAGATCATTTCCAGTGTCGATGCGGGTTTGGCGGCGGTCGGGTGTGGGTGGCTTGCCGCCGCCGTGACCAAGCACCGGGTCACGCGGCTGCGCGAGGCGTGACTCCTGCTCCGGATCATCGTCCGGGGGATTCGGGCTTCAGCCGGCAGCGGCTCCCCCTGCAGCCGTACACGCCATGCTCCCTCCCAACACTTGGTCGCCCTCACGCAGTTGCGCTTCGCCTTCGTTCGCCGTGATCAACTTACGGTGGGACTTGCACCCACAAGAGTGCGCCCGTGCCGGGCGCACAGAAAAAAAGCCCGGAGCAGGTCCGGGCTTGGGTGTCTTTGGTGGTGCCGCGGCGACTCCACGAAGGCCCTTTCGGCGGTGGAAGGAGATCGGTGCAAACGAGCGTAACCGGTTGGCAACAAGGCCGTTTTCCATTGCCGAGCATGTCATCGGCAAAGAGCGGGGTGGAGCGCAAGTCGTTACGAGGGTAACGCGACGACGCAGGTCGCCTCAATCACGCACGTCGTCGTGCAGCCGCCCAGGCTGCGAACTCCGACGGCCGCAGCCGATAGCGAGCGAAGTTGCCTTCGTGCAACGACTGGAGCTCGATCACGGCGAGGCGCACGAAGTGATCAAGGTGTTCGTCGGGGATGCCCGCCTTGACCGACACGTCCTTGACTACGGCGACGTCCGGTTCGAGGCGGTTCTGCACGATGGTCCGCACCACCTGCATGAGCGGCTCCCGGTAACGCAGGCGAAACGGATCGGGCTCGCCAAGCGACTGCCGCACGGCGACATACCTCTGGCAGGAACGCTCATAGGCCCACACGAAGACGTCGCGCAACAATTCGATGCGGTTGAGTTCATAGACGCCGAGCAGACCATCGATGTAGGCCTTCTCGGGCACGTCCACGAATGACAAGGGCGAGAGGTTGTGCCGGATGAGCGGGATGTTTGCCGACAGCCGCGAGACGCGCTTGTTCACGTCATCGAAGGGCTGCAGATAGGGCAGCTGCACCATCAGGAAGAAGGCCTGCTCGAACGGGTCCGAGATCGCCCGTGCGGTCGCGAGCACTTGTTCGAAGCACTCTTCGATCAGCGCTCCGACCTCGAGCGGGTTATAGACCGAACCGCCGATCCCCACCGGATCGGTGCGCAAGCGTCCGCAGGCGGCGGGATCGGGCAGCAGGTTGTCGGACAGTAGTGCGTGCAGATTGCGGATGGTCATCGGCGTCAGATCGATTTCCCCAGCCGACTCGACCAGAAACTCGATCGCCGCCTTGTGGTTCAGGATCATCTGCGTTTCCGTCGCATCCTTGCCTTCGGCCGCCTGCCCCAGCACCAGCAGCTTTTCGGTTTCGAGCAGGGAGTAGGTGTTCCCTTCCAGCCGGGACGACGCCCAGGAGAGGTCGATGAGCAGGCGCCGGAAGATATGGCGCACATAGGTGCCGGCGGGCCGTTCCGCTTCCGGCGTGCGGCCCAGGCGGTGAAGATGCGCACGGGTTTCCGGGGGAAGGTAGGCGGATTCGTTCGGTCGATAGCGGTCGAGGAATTCCCGCCTGTAACCCACCGGTATGCGTTCGGTGATCGGCTTGCGAACCAGCGCCCGGATCTCCGTGCCGGTCGGAGACAGCGGAACATAGACTTCGCCCTCCGCCTCCAGTTGGATGGGCTGCAGGGTCACTTCGGCCCGGCCGGTCACCGGCGCCAGGCGATAGCGCAGCGCCCGGGCTTCTCCTTCGGAGATGACGCGCCCTTCCTTGATCAGGTCGGCGAGCCGGCGCTGGATCGTCCGCTTGCTGGCCACGTCAGCGAAGCGCGCCGCCAGTGCTTCGATGCCGAGCCCATCCGGCCGGGCCCCCAAGGCAGCCAGCAATTGCTCGTTCAGATCAGGAGGGAGTCGTCTTGGCATGCTGAGCCCTTCGTTTGGCACGATAGCACAAATTGCGCCATTCTATTGGCGCGAATTGGTGAATCGTGCCAATAGCGGAATGCCATCAGCCCCCTGTCGGCCAGGATGTTCGCTGTCGAGGCAGCATCGACGGATTCGCAGTGGCTTTGTCTCCACCGTATTACGGTTGCCTTGCCCCGGAAACAGCGCCTTCATACGGGACGACAAACCACGTGGAGGACGCCAATCATGGACAAAGGCTACATGACCGAGATCGAACTCGCCGCCTACTGGGGCATCAGCCCAAGGACGCTTCAGCGCTGGCGAGGTGACGGGCGCGGGCCGGACTACGTCAAGTTCGGGAGGTGCGTCCGCTACCCGCTCGGCGCTGCGGCCGCCTTCGAGGTGAACCACTTGGTCAAGCGCCACGTTGCCCTCAAGCGCCACGTCGCCCGCCCGCCGGTCGCCCAAGACTCCGACCCCATTGCTCCTCCCGTTGAAGCGAAGCTCACGCCCGAGCAAGAGGCCGTTCTCGGACGGATGCGTGAGTTCCTTGGCAGCACGCGCTCCGTGCCAGAAGCTACGAACCCTCGATCACCCGTGCCACCTCGCCATGGCACTTAGCACATTTGCCCACCAACAGCAGATCGCCCCTCTTCATGATCCCGCTGAAGTCGGTGATCGTCACTCCGTGGCGGCAGTGCCCGCACCACACATTGGTCAGCAGGCGCTGGCGGATATCGGCGGGGATGGACTCCCAGCGCTGGCGGGCTGGCCGGGTGAAGTTGGGGAGTGACTCAATCATGCTCACCGTCAGGACTCGACGTGCATCCAGGCCGGGACGTCTCGCTGGCCATGCAGAACGCGCCAAACGTCGATGTGATCCTCGCGCTCTACGTAGAAGACCAGATAGGGATAGCGCTTCAGCGGCCAGACGCGAAGTCCTGGGAGGTCAAGTTCGTGGGCGTAGCGCGGCGAACCGGTCGCCGGATGGCGGCCAATGTGGCCGTAGGTCTGCTCCAAGGCATCGATGAAGCCGAACGCGGCCTGCTCCGAACCTTCGGCCAGGTAATGCTCGACGGCCTCGTCCACGTCCCGATGGGCCGCTTCGCGCGGGATGACCGGCCTAGTCTTCAACCGCCGGCCCGCCGGCGAACGCGCTCACGCAAGGCGTCGAAGTAGGCAGTGTCGGCGGGGGCTCCGGGAGCGGAACCTCCCCCTTCGAGGAGCAGGGCGCGCAGCTGCTGCCGATCCTGATCCTTGCGGATCAGCTCGCGTACGTACTCGCTGCTGGTGCCGTAGCCGCGGCTGGCGACCTGCTCGTCCACGAAGGACT
>DYFW01000206.1 GCA_020725005.1 Thiobacillus denitrificans | reverse complement strand
CGGATCGAGTCGGCGAGCTCCTGCAGCGATTCGCTGTCCATCTGGGTGCGCGGCTGGTACTTGCCGGGCGCCAGGTGCGCGACCTTCATCATGCGCAGGTCGCCCTGCGGCGGCGCGGCGCTGTCCTCGCCGCCCAACAGCGCGTCGAGCCCGCGCCCGAGTCCCTTAGGCCTCGCCATGTGTCGTCTCCTTTGCGGTGAGGCCGGCGCGCCTGAGCGTCTCCTCGGCCAGTTCCAGGTAGGCTTTGCTGCCCTTGCATTGCGGGTCGTACGCGAGCACCGGCAGGCCGTGGCTGGGCGCCTCGGCGAGCCGCACGTTGCGCGGGATCACGGTGTCGTACACCTTGTCGCCGAAGTGCTGCTTGATCTGGTCCGACACCTGCTGCGCGAGCGTGCTGCGCGGGTCGAACATCACGCGCAACAGGCCTTCGATGCGGATGTCGGGGTTCAGCCGCTGCTTGACCTTCTTGATCGTGGCGACGAGGTCGGTGAGGCCCTCGAGCGCGTAGTACTCGCACTGCATCGGGATCAGCACCGCCTCGGCGGCGGCGAAGGCGTTGACCGTCAACAGGTTGAGCGTCGGCGGGCAGTCGAGCAGGATGAAATCGTAGGCGCCCGCCTCCCTCGCCAACGCCTGCTTCAGGCGCAGGTCGCGATGCTCGAGGTTGACGAGGTCGATCTCCGCGCCCGCCAGCTCGCGGTTCGCGGGAATCACGTCGAAACGCCCGGGCTGCGAACGCATCGTCGCGTCGCGCAGCGTCACCTGTTCGAGCAGGATCTGGTAGACGGTCGGCAGCGCGCTGCGCTTTTCGATCCCCGCGCCCATGGTCGCGTTGCCCTGCGGGTCGAGGTCGACGAGCAGCACGCGCTGGCCGAGCGCGGCGAGGCTGGCCGCAAGGTTCACCGCCGTCGTGGTCTTGCCGACGCCGCCCTTCTGGTTGGCGATCGCGAGAATTCGGCTCATGCAACTGGCTCCAGTACGATCAAATGCCGGGTGGCGTCGAGGCCCGGCACGGCAAGCGCATGGTCAGCGCTCACTTTCACGCCAGCGGGCAGCACGGCGATCTCTTCGTGCGGGTAGAGGCCTTTCATCGCCAGCCAGTGCCCGCCCGGTTTCAGCAGGTGGCGGGTCAGGCCGACGAATTCCCTGAGGTCGGAAAACGCGCGCGAGGTGATCTCGTCGAACCCCGCCCCGGGCCGGAAGTCCTCGACCCGGCCGGTGACCACGGCGAGGTTCGCCAGTCCCAGCTCGGCTTTCGCCTGCAGCAGGAACGCGGTCTTCTTGGCGATGCTGTCGATCAGCGTCACCTGCAATTCTGGCCGCGCGATCGCCAGCGGGATGCCCGGCAGGCCGCCGCCGCTGCCCACGTCCAGCACCGTCGCGCCCTGGAAGTGCGGCACCGCCGCCAGCGAATCGAGCAGGTGATGGCTCACCATGCGCCCGGCGTCGCGCACCGCGGTGAGGTTGTATACGCGGTTCCACTTCTCAAGGAGCGCAAGATAGGCCAGCAGCTTCTGCCCGGCGCCGTCAGGCAAGGTGAGGCCCAGGGCGGCGATTCCCGCCGAAAGTTGCTCTGCCGGACTCATGCGCTTTGTTTTTCCGGTTCGGGCTTGAAACCGCGCTTGGCGTAGATCATCAGCACCGAAATCGCCGCCGGCGTGACCCCCTGCAGGCGCGCGGCCTGGCCGAGCGTCTCGGGACGCGCCTGCTGCAGGCGCTGGCGCACCTCCATCGACAGCGCGGTCAACTGCGCGTAGTCGAGGTCGGCCGGCAGGCGCAGGCTTTCCTGTTCGCGGTGTTTCTCGACTTCCTCGTTCTGGCGGTCGATGTAGCCCTGGTACTTGGCGGCGATCTCGACCTGCTCGGCGACGCGGGCATCACGCACCCCCGCCCCGCCGCCCGGCAGCGCGAGCACTTGCGCATAGCCCAGGCCGGGGCGGCGCAGGAGGTCGAACAGGCTGTATTCGCGCTCGATCGGCTGGCCGACGAGACGTGTCGCTTCCTCGGCCGGCAGGATCGCCGGATTGACCCAGGTCGACTTCAGGCGCTCGGTCTCGCGCGCGACGGCGTCGCGTTTGCGGCAGAAGGCGTCCCAGCGCGCGTCGTCGACGACACCGAGCCGGCGCCCGATCTCGGTGAGCCGCATGTCGGCGTTGTCCTCGCGCAGCTGCAGGCGATATTCGGCGCGGCTGGTGAACATGCGGTAGGGCTCGGAGACGCCGCGCGTGATGAGGTCGTCGACCAGCACGCCCAGATACGCCTCGTGGCGGCCCGGGCGCCAGGCATCCTTGCCTTGAACCTGCAGCCCCGCGTTGATGCCGGCCAACAGGCCCTGCGCGGCCGCTTCCTCGTAGCCGGTGGTGCCGTTGATCTGGCCGGCGAAGAACAGGCCCGCGATCGATCTGGTCTCGAGCGAGGCTTTCAGGTTGCGCGGGTCGTAGTAGTCGTACTCGATCGCGTAGCCGGGACGCAGGATGTGCGCGCGTTCCAGCCCCGGGATCGAGCGCACGATCGCGAGCTGCACGTCGAACGGCAGCGAGGTCGAGATGCCGTTGGGGTAGATCTCGTGCGTCGTCAGCCCCTCGGGTTCGAGGAAGATCTGGTGGCTCGCCTTGTCGGCGAAGCGGGTGATCTTGTCCTCGATCGACGGGCAGTAGCGCGGCCCCACGCCTTCGATGACGCCGGTGTACATCGGCGAGCGGTCGAGGCCGCCGCGGATGATTTCGTGCGTGCGCTCGGTGGTGTGGGTGATCCAGCACGGGCGCTGCTCGGGGTGCATCGCGGCATCCCCCATGAAGGAGAACACCGGCGCCGGGTCGTCGCCCGGTTGCACCTGGGTTCGGCCGAAGTCGATGCTGCGGCCGTCGAGGCGCGGCGGGGTGCCGGTTTTCAGCCGCCCCGCCGGGAGATTCAGTTCGCGCAGGCGCGCGGCGAGCGACACCGCGGGCGGGTCGCCCATGCGCCCGGCCTGGAAGTTTT
>DYFW01000205.1 GCA_020725005.1 Thiobacillus denitrificans | reverse complement strand
CGGGCAGGTAGAACACGCCTGCCATCAGGGGGATGAACAGGATGCGCAGCCAGGTGAGCAGGTTGGGGAGATTGATGGGCATCAGTGCAAGGCACCGTAAATGGTTTCCGCCAATTCTCGGCTGATACCGTTGACCGAGGCAAGCGCGTCGACGCCGGCATCGCGCACCCCCTGCAGCCCGCCGAAGTGCTCGAGCAGCTGCTTGCGGCGCTTGGGGCCGATACCCGGGATGTCCTCCAGCGTCGACTGCATCCGCGCCTTGCCGCGCTTGGCGCGGTGGCCGGTGATGGCAAAGCGGTGGGCTTCGTCGCGCACCTGCTGGATCAGATGGAAGCCGGGGTGGTCCTTGGCGAGCCTCAGTTCGCGGCCGTCGGCGAAGATGAGCGTCTCCAGCCCCGGCTTGCGCGCCTCGCCCTTGGCAACGCCGAGCAGCGGCACGTCGCCCAGGCCCAGCTCGGCCATTGCCTCGACCGCGCTCGAGATCTGGCCGCGGCCGCCGTCGATCAGCAGCAGATCGGGCAGCATGCCGTTTTCCTCGATGCTCCTGTGGAAGCGCTTGGCGAGCGCGGCGCGCATCGCCGCGTAGTCGTCGCCGGGGGTGATGCCGGTGATGTTGTAGCGGCGGTAGTCGGCCTTCTTCATGTCGTCGCCTTCGTACACCACGCAGGAAGCGATGGTCGCCTCGCCCATCGTGTGCGAAATGTCGAAGCACTCGATGCGCCTGAGCGCCGGCAGGTCGAGCGTCTCGGCGAGCGCGGCGAGCCGCTGCGACTGCTGGGTGCGGTCGGCGCTGCGGCGCTCGGCCGACAGCCGTGCGTTGGCCTGCGCCATCGTGATCCAGACGCGGCGCTCGCCGGTGGCGCGATGCTGGACGACGACTTTCCTGCCGGCCTGTTCGGAGAGCAGCGCCTCGAGCGCGTCGGTCTCGATCGCCTCGCTGACCAGGATGCGCGCGGGAACCGGATGATCGAGGTAGTGCTGCAGGAGGAAGGCTTCCAGCGCCTCCGCCGGCGTCGCGCCCTCGCCGTGCTGCGGAAAGACGCTGCGGTCACCGAGATGCCGGCCGCCGCGGATCATGGTGAGGTTGACCGCGATCACGCCACCGGCTTCGGCGACCGCGACGACGTCGGCGTCGGCCCCGCCGCCGGTGGTGTCGACGAACTGCTTTTCGCGCACCGTGGCGAGCATGCGCAGGCGGTCGCGCAGGAAGGCGGCGGCCTCGAAATCGAGTCGTTCGGCGGCGGCGTTCATCTGCGCGGTGAGCGCCTCGGTCAGCGCGTTCGCCTCGCCCTTCAGCAGCTGCGCGGCCTCGGCGACGTCGCGCGCGTAGGCGTCGGGCGAGATCAGCTTCACGCAGGGCGCGGTGCAGCGCCGGATCTGGTGCAAAAGGCAGGGGCGCGAACGGTTGGCGAACACCGTGTCTTCGCAGGTGCGCAGCTGGAACACCTTCTGCAGCAGCTGAATGCTCTCACGCACCGCATGGCTGTTGGGGTAGGGGCCGAAGGCCTGGTCGGTCTTCTTCGGCGTGCCGCGGAAGTAGGCCAGCCGCGGGAAGCGGTGGCCGGTGAGCAGCAGGTAGGGGTAGGACTTGTCGTCGCGGAACAGGATGTTGAAGCGCGGTTTCAGGCCCTTGATGAGGTTGTTCTCCAGCAGCAGCGCCTCGGCCTCGGTGCGGGTGACCGTGGTGTCGATGCGCACGACCGATTTCAGCATCAGCCGGATGCGCGGGCTCTGGTCGTTTTTCTGGAAGTAACTCGATACGCGTTTCCTCAGGTCCTTCGCCTTGCCGACGTAGAGCACCGCGCCGGCGGCGTCGATCATGCGGTAGACGCCGGGCAGCGTGGGCAGCGAGGCGAGGAAGTCGCGGTCGACGGCCAAGGTTCAGTCTTCGTCGAGCAGCTTGCCGGCGATCGCCCAGTTCTCGTCGGGCAGCTCTTCGAACGCGATGTAGGTGTACGACGCCGGCTTGCCCGCGTGGCGCTCCAGCGTGGCGGTGATTTCCTCGGCGACTTTCTGCTTCTGCTCGCGGGTGAGGGTGCCGGCGAGCTTGATGGTGACGACGGGCATGGTCAGTCCTCGCGCTGAATTCGGGTGAACACCGCCTCGAACATCTCGGGGGTGAGGCGGCGGGTCTGGGTATTGTAGCGGGAGCAGTGGTAGCTGCTGACGAGCCGCCTACCGCCGGGCAGGCGATGGTCACTGGCGTGCGCGAACGGGTAGTCCTTGAGCTTGAGGTCTTGCGCGCGCAGCACGGCCTGGTGGGCGATCTGGCCGAGCGCGAGGATCGTGGTGCCGTCCGGCAGTGTGTCGAGTTCGGCGGCGAGGAAGCGGTTGCATGCCCGGATCTCGGCGGGCTCGGGCTTGTTCGCTGGCGGCAGGCATTTCACCGCGTTGGTGATGCGGCAGCCGGTCAACTGCAGTCCGTCGTCGCGCGACACCGAAGCGGGCGCACTGGCGTAGCCGAACTTGTACAGGGTCTCGTACAGCAGGATCCCCGCGTAGTCGCCGGTGAAGGGGCGGCCGCTGCGGTTGGCGCCGTGCATGCCGGGCGCGAGCCCGACGATCAGAAGGCGTGGCGCGGGATCGCCGAAGGCCGGCACCGGGCGCGCGTGGTAGTCCGGGTGGCGGGCGCGCACGTCGTCGAGAAATGTGGCGAGGCGCGGGCACGCGCGGCAGTCAGGATCGAAACAGGCGGCGATCACAGCTTGCCTTCCAGGCTCAGGAACACGATGCGCACGCCGTCGGTGTGTGCGACCTCGCGCCTGACCACGCTGCCGCCGGACCATTCCGTGCTCTCGTTGCGGCTGCCCGCGCGGGTGGCGTTGTCGATCGTGAGACGCAGGCTCAGGGTGCGGTCGAGCCGCTTTACCGCGTAGAGGTCGAGCTGGCTGCGCGCGCCCTGGGTGAGCTGGGTGGTCGCGCTGGCCTCGCGGGTGAAGCGCGACGTATAGCCGAGGTTGCCGCCGACGTTGAGCTTCCACGGCGCGTGCTCGTAGTCG
>DYFW01000019.1:31374-32772 GCA_020725005.1 Thiobacillus denitrificans | reverse complement strand
CATGCCCAAGCCCATCGTCGGCGACAACGGTTCCGGCATGCACGTGCACCAGTCGCTGTGGAAGGACGGCAAGAACCTGTTCGCCGGCAACGGCTACGGCGGCCTGTCCGAGCTGTGCCTCTACTATATCGGCGGCATCATCAAGCACGCCAAGGCGCTCAATGCGATCACCAACCCGTCGACCAACTCGTACAAGCGCCTGGTCCCCGGCTTCGAAGCCCCGGTGATGCTGGCCTACTCTGCGCGTAACCGTTCGGCGTCGATCCGCATTCCGATCGCCGCCAGCGAAAAGGCGCGCCGCATCGAGACCCGCTTCCCGGATCCCACCGCCAACCCCTACCTGTGCTTCGCCGCGCTGATGATGGCAGGCCTGGACGGCATCCAGAACAAGATCCACCCCGGCGACCCCGCCGACAAGGACCTGTACGACCTGCCGCCGGAAGAGGACGCGAAGATCCCGAAGGTCTGCCACAGCCTGGAAATGGCGCTCGAGCACCTCGACAAGGACCGCGAGTTCCTGACCCGCGGCGGTGTGTTCACCAACGACATGATCGACGCGTATATCGCGCTGAAGATGGAAGAGGTCACCAAGTTCCGCATGACCACGCACCCGGTCGAATTCGCGATGTACTACTCGCTGTAAGCGTCACGCTTGCGACTGGACGGGCGGCCGCGGCCGCCCGTTTTCTTTTCATTTGGCGGCGTGCCGCTTTCAAGATGCCGGGCGTTTGGCCGTTAAAACGGGTACGCTACACTTGCCGCCATGCCTAGCCTGCGATACTCCCTTCTGCTGACCGCGATTCTGGCTGCGCCCGTCCAGGCCCAGATCTACAAGTACGTCGACGAGAACGGCCAGGTCACCTTCACCGACGTCTACCGTCGGGGGGCACAGAAAATCGATCTCCCGGGTGCGCCCGCGCCGTTGCCGTCGGCCAGGCCCGCCGCGCCGCGCGCCGTCGTTCCCAGCCCGGCGAATTTCCCGCGCATCGACGCCGGCACCCAGAAGCGCCGCGACGACATCCGTCGCCAGGTGCTGCAGGACGAGATGGAAAGCGAGCGGCGCAACGCCGAGGAAGCGCGTCGGCAGCTTGCCCTGGGCGAGCGTCTGCAACCCGGAGAGCGCGCCACCGATCCCAGTTATCTCAACCGCGTGAGCCGGTTGCGCGCCGCGCTGCAGCAGCACGAGCAGAACGTCTCCGCGATCCAGCGCGAACTGGCGAATCTGCGCTAGCTAAGCGCTTGCCGGCGGCGCCTTTCGCCGGCATGCCGCCCCTGCTCGCCGACAGGAATCCACCCGCAATGCAGCGAGCGCGGGATGGCGCGTCCTTTCTTCATCTTCAGGTACCAGAAAGCCAGGCGGTGGTGGGAAAACCGGCAAGCCGGCAACAACCACGCTCC
>DYFW01000019.1:15888-31274 GCA_020725005.1 Thiobacillus denitrificans | reverse complement strand
ACCCGCAAGGGGCAGGCCGTGGTTGTAAGGGGCTGAAGCCCCAACAACCACGCTCCACCCGCAAGGGGCAGGCCGTGGTTGTAAGGGGCTGAAGCCCCAACAACCACGCTCTGGCACAATCGATGCTTCAATGGACACATGAGCATGAAGCCGTTGCCACTCCCCGACTATTCCGGTCTGGACTGCCTCGCCACCGGCACGATGGTGTTCGATGCCGACGACTACATCCTGTACGTCAATCCCGCGGCCGAGACGCTGCTGGGCATATCCGGCGCGCTGCTGGTCGGCGAACCGGCCGCGCGCCTGTTCGAGCGCAGTCCGGAACTGCTCGGCGCGATCCGCACCGCGCGCGAGGAGCAGGAAACCGTGATCGAGTACGAGCTCGACGTGGTGGTCGGGCAACATCCGCCGGTCCGTATCGGTTGCAGCGTTTCGCCGCTGTCCCCGCCTGCGCAGGCCTTGCTGCTCGAGATGCGCGCGGTCGACCCGCAGCTGCGCATCGCCCGTCTCGAACAGGCGCGACTGCAGCAGGAGGCCAATCGCGAGCTGTTGCGCAACCTGGCGCACGAGATCAAGAATCCGCTCGGCGGCATTCGTGGCGCGGCGCAGCTGCTGGAACGCGAACTGCCGCGCGAAAGCCTGCGCGAATACACCCAGGTCATCATCAAGGAGTCCGACCGCCTGCAGTCGCTGATGGAGCGGCTGCTGACGCCGCACCGCACGCCCCATTTTGGGGCGGTCAATATTCACGAAGTCCTCGAGCGGGTCCGCAGCCTGATCCTCGCCGAAACGCCGTCAGTCACCTTGCGCCGGGACTACGACATCAGCCTGCCCGAGATCCGCGCCGACGCCGAGCAACTGATCCAGGCCACGCTCAACATCGCGCGCAACGCCGTCCAGGCAATGCACGGTGACGGGCATGGGACCCGCAACGGACGGTGCCAGGGCGAGATTGTTTTCAGGACGCGGGTGGCGCGTCAGATCTCGCTGGAGAGCCGCCGCTACCGGCTCGGCATGCGGGTCGAGATCATCGACAACGGCCCCGGCATTCCGGACGAGATTCGCGGACAGATCTTCTACCCGCTGGTGTCGGGTCGCGAAGGCGGCAGCGGGCTCGGGCTCGCCGTGGCGCAGACCCTGATCGCGCAGAACCATGGCACCATCGACTGCGAGAGCCGGCCTGGCCACACCGTGTTTGCCATCTTTCTTCCCTTGCCGACCTGACCCATCATGCCGAAACCAAGCTGTGTCTGGATCATCGACGACGATCGTTCCATCCGCTGGGTGCTCGAAAAAGCCCTGCTGCGCGAGGACATTCCCTGCATGACCTTCAGTGCCGGCGGCGATGCCTTGCGCGAACTCGAGCGCAGCACGCCGGCGGCGGTGCTGTCGGACATCCGCATGCCGGGCGTCTCCGGCCTGGAACTCTTGCAGGCCTTGAAGGCGCGCCTGCCCAAGGTGCCTGTCATCATCATGACCGCGTATTCCGATCTCGACAGCGCGGTGGCGGCTTTCCAGGGCGGCGCATTCGAATACCTGCCCAAGCCCTTCGACGTCGACCAGGCGCTGGAACTGGTGCGGCGCGCGCTGGCCGAGAGTGCGAGCCGCGAGACGACAATAAAGAGCGAGTCGCCGATGACCGAAATGCTCGGCCAGGCGCCTGCGATGCAGGAGGTCTTCCGCGCCATCGGCCGCCTCTCGCAGTCGCACGCCACCGTGCTCATCACCGGCGAATCGGGCAGCGGCAAGGAGCTCGTCGCGCGCGCGCTGCATCGGCACAGCCCGCGCGCGGGCGGGCCTTTCATCGCGCTCAATACGGCCGCAATTCCCAGAGACCTGCTGGAATCCGAGCTGTTCGGCCACGAGCGTGGCGCGTTCACCGGCGCGGCTGCGCAGCGGCGTGGCCGCTTCGAGCAGGCCGACGGCGGCACGCTGTTCCTGGACGAAATCGGCGACATGCCGGCCGAGCTGCAGACCCGTTTGCTGCGCGTGCTCGCCGATGGCCAGTTCTACCGGGTCGGCGGACACACGCCGATCAAGGTCAACGTGCGCGTGATCGCCGCCACCCACCAGGATCTGGAGGTGCGGGTGCGCGAGGGACTGTTCCGCGAAGACCTGTTCCACCGGTTGAATGTCATCCGCCTGCGCCTGCCGGCGCTGCGTGAGCGGCGCGAGGACATTCCGCTGCTGGTGCGTCATTTCATGCAGAAAAGCGCGCGCGAGCTGGGGATGGAAACCAAGGGCGTGTCGGAGGCTGCGATGAAGACCCTGGTCGGTCTGCCATGGAGCGGCAACGTGCGTCAGCTGGAGAACGTCTGCCATTACCTCACCGTGATGGCGCCGGGCCAGGTCGTCGAGGTAGGAGACCTGCCGTCCGACCTGATGCAGGGACAGGCACCGCAGCCCTCGGGGGACGACTGGTTGCAGGGGCTCGCCACCGAGGCAGGGGCGCGGCTCGCGCGCGGCGAGGCGGCAATCCTCGACGAGCTGACGCAGGCCTATGAAAAGACGCTGATCGAGGTCGCGTTGCGCCACACCGGCGGGCGCCGCATCGAAGCCGCGCATCTGCTCGGCTGGGGGCGCAACACGCTCACACGGAAGATCCACGAACTCGGCATGGACGCGGAGACCGGCGGAGAGGACGCGAAGTAGGGGTCTTGGACGCGGACATAAAAAAAGCCGACGCAGTGTCGGCTTTTTTTGCGCGGACGCAACCGGCTCAGGCGGCCTGCGCTTCTTCCAGCAGTTTCTGGATCTCGCCCTTCTGGTACATCTCGATCATGATGTCGGAGCCGCCGATCAGCTCGCCCTTCACATACAGCTGCGGGAAGGTCGGCCAGTTGGCGTAATACTTCAGGTTCTCGAAGATCTCCGGGTCGGCCAGCACGTTCACTGCCAGAAAATCCTTCACGCCGCAGGCCTGCAGCACCTGCGCGGCGCGGGCGGAAAATCCGCACTGCGGGAACTGGGGCGTGCCCTTCATGTACAGCACGATGGGGTTGTTGGTGACTTGTTCGCGGATGCGGTCGAGCGGGGTCATGGCGGCTCCTGATAATACCTGACTAGAATGCTCGGGAATTATACGCGGGCGATTCCAGGCGTCAAGCGGGTTTGGGCGGACGCTGTGCGGGGCTGAGGAAAGCCTTGTGGAACAGGTGCGGCAGCAACAGGTGCGGCGGCATCCTGAGCCAGTGCGCGCGCACGTAGGCGGCCAGCCGCGCGCCGCGCGTGAGCCTGTCGGCGCAGCTGGGGTGGTCGGGCGCGAGCACGCGGCTGAACACGGCATCCATCAGCGCGAGCGTGGCGTGTCCGGGCGCGCTCGCCGCCGCGGCGGCGAGCGCGGCGTCGGGTACCGGCGTGTCGAGGAAACGGCGCACGTAGCGCAGCGCGTAGAAGAGCGGACGGCCCAGCTCGAGTTCCTCGGCGCGCGCGGCGAGACGCGGCCAGAAATTCGCGTCGGCCGCGGCATCGCGCAGCAAAAGGTCGAGATCGGTCAGGTCGCGCAGGCCGTGCGGCAGTTCGCCGTCGTGGAAAAGATGCGTCGCCGAATGCAGGATGCGGTCTTCCGGGGCCAGCACATAGACGCCGGGCATTCCCGCCACGGCGACCGCGCGGTCGAGCAGCTTGGCCGAATCCGGGTGGTAGCGCGCGGTGTCGGGCAGGATGGCGTGATGGACATCGATCACCGTCCCGCGTTCGATGTGCTGCAATGGTGGAATCTCGTGCATCCAGCGGCGGTAATAGCGCTTGTCGTAGTCGGTCAGGCCGGCCGCATGCCAGCCGGCCAGCATGAGCGCGGATTCGACCTTGGGCAGCGATGCGCGCGGCACGAGTATGTCGATGTCGTTGAACAGCCGCCCCACCGCGGGGGAGAGATCGGCGGCAACGTAGGCGGCGCCTTTCAGCGCGACCAGCGGGGCGCCCAGACCGCCCAGCGCCGCGCGAATCTGGCGCAGTTCCCAGCGGACGGCCACGGCCTGTTTGTTTGCCAGCGTCTCGGCCGCCTCGAGATGCCAGCGCACCGCATCCGGGATCGCTGCCGCAAACCCGTGCTCACGAAAGCGGTGGTAGAGACGCGCCAGCAGTCCCGCCGCCCGCGCCTGCCGTACCAGGATGTCCCAGTCGCCCATGGAAAACGCCGAAATGCTTTCCGGCGTGCGCAGCGTCCGGACGAGCAGGTCGCGGCCGGGCAGCATGGTCAGGCGGGCCGCCCGGCGTCGGCCAGGGCATCAAACACGGCAATTGCCCCAGGCAATTCGCCATAGTGGAAATCGAAGCAGTCGACCTGGTCGATCAGCGCCGTGCCAACCCGGAAGCCGTCTTCGCCCAGGTGGCTGTAGTTGAAGGCATTTTGCGCCAGGAACATGAAGGTCTGTGCGCGCGAGCGCGGGGTGAGGGTGGGCGGCGCGCCGGATTTCCACTCGGGAAAGATCACCCAGCCGGGGCGGGCCGCTTCATGCTGCCTGCGCACGCTGTCGCGCGGGGGGCGCATGTGGGCGACGGTACCCTTGACCGTGTCGTGCGAGGCGCGGTTGATGTAGACGTCCGGGGCGAACGCGCGAATGACGTCGATCGACCGGTTTTTCAGGCTGACCGGCCGGGGCAACGGCTGGATCAGGCCGGTCTTGCGGTCGATCAGGGCGAGTTCATCGGACAACAGCCGCCAGCCCGAGAGGACCAGGCCCGCGGTGAGCGTGCTTTTCCCGGAGCCGGGCGGCGCCGGCAAAATCGCCGCCCGGCCATTTTTTTCGACCACCGCCGCATGAATGATCAGGAACTGGTGCGCCTGGGTCGACACGCACCAGTTGAGCCCCCATTCCAGCATCGGGAACGCCTGGTCGCGCGGCAGCGGCCTGAAGGGCTTCATGCCGTCGAACGAAAATTCCACCTGCGGCCGCACCCAGCGCCGCAGGCTGGCGGGCGGTTCGACCGCGACGTGGAAGTCGGCAAAGGCCTCATGCGCGTTGCGTACCTCGAACTGGCCGTAGAGCTCGGTGAGGCCTTCCGCCACGGCGGGAATGCGGGACCGCACGCGGAGCGAAAACGGCCCGGTCCGCAGCCATACGCCCGCGCCGGCCAATTGCCGACGCAATTCGGCGGGGGGCAGTTGCAGCAGTTTCATGCGGATGCCAGCAGGCCGATCTTGCGCAGGTTGTCGAGGGTTTCATCGGCCAGTTCACGGAGTTGCGGCGTATCGGCGACGCCGAGTCGTGCGGCCAGCGCGGTGGCGATCCCGGCCGAGGTGAGGCCGGGGTGTTCGCGACACACCTGGTAGAGAGCGAGGGTGATCGGCTTCAGGTAGTGCGTGTCTCCTGAGGCCGTATCGTAGACGACCGCCTCGTCGCCCCAGCTTTTCAGCAGACGGTTGTTCCCGGCCTGCGCCTGCGCCATGGTCAACGCAGGTTCTTATTGTCCGGATCCGAGCCCAGCGGGCAGCCCCGGTTGTTGAGCCTGTCGAAGGTGTCCTTCAATGCCGCGCCGTTGGTCCTGTAGTTCTCCCGGAACATTCGGGTGATATCGCCCGGCTCGTAACCATAGTTGACGCTGTCATGTGCCGCATTGAGCAGTGCCGCGACCGCATGGAAGCCGAGATTTTCGGACACCGGGTCGCCGCCAAGATTCTTGAATGCGTTCCCCTGGGTACAGTTGGCAGGCGCCCCGGCGGGATTGGCGGGCAGGTTGGACTTTTTGGTGGAGCATTCCTTGATCCCGCCGTTCAAATACATCACGTCGAGCAAGGTGTAGGGATTGCCATTGCAGTCCACATACTCCGACACCCCAAACACATCATTGAACGTATCGGTCGGCGAGTAGCCGCGCCACGCAAACAAGTGCTGGCACGTCTTCCAGTATCCCGGCGTGCAGCCGCCACACGGCGTGCCTCCCGGTCGGGAGAGGTTGCCGGAAGCCATGCCGGAGATGCTGCACTGGTTGGCCCACACCGGACGGCTGGACAGTGTGAACACGGCCCCCGCGCCGAGCGCGGCGCCGGTCAGCCTGCGCCGCGCGGGATCGGCCGGCGGCGCAGCCTCGGGCAGGGGGGTCTCGTTATCGGTCTGTGAATCGGACATGGCGGGCCTCGGTGGGGATTGCGTATTTCAGTGACGAAACATGAGCAAGAATTGCGCCAATATACATCGGGTCGTCATTTGACGGGCCTCTGTCGTGCCCGGCCGCGCTGGGTCCTGGCCGCCGGGCCGTCAAGTGTAAATTATTCCGACATGCGGCCGCCGCTCACGCGCGGCAGGCCGGCCAGATCCGGCCAGGTCTGTATGTCGGCGTAGCCGTGGGTGTCCAGCAGGGCACGGACTGCTGGCGCCTGGTCATAGCCATGTTCGAGCAACAGCGTGCCGCCGGGAACGAGGTGGCCGCGCGCGGCGGCGACCAGGTGGCGCAGGTCGGCGAGGCCGTCGGCGCCGGCGGCGAGCGCCGAGACGGGCTCGAAACGGACGTCGCCGCGGGCGAGATGGGGGTCGGCGGCGGCGACGTAGGGCGGATTGCCGACGATGCAGTCGAAGCGGCGTCCGGCGAGCGCGGCGAACCAGTCGCTGGTCAGGAATTCGACATCGGCGTCGAGAAGCGTGGCGTTGCGGCGGGCCACGGCGAGCGCGGCGGCCGAGCGGTCGACCGCGGTGACGCGGGCGTTCGGGCGTTCGTGTGCGAGCGTGATGGCGATGCAGCCGCTGCCGGTGCCGAGATCGAGCAGGGCGGCGGCCTGGCCGGGGGCGATGCGCGTGAGCGCCAGCTCGACCAGCAATTCGGTCTCGGGGCGCGGAATCAGCACGTCGGGTGTGACCAGGAACGGGCGGCCGAAGAATTCGCGGCGGCCGGTGAGATAGGCGACGGGCTCGCCGGCCAGCCGGCGCGAGAGCAGGGCGTCGAACGCCGCGGCCTGTACCGCCGGCACCGCATCGGTGTCGTGCGCGAGCAGCCAGGCGGGCGCCACCTCCCAGGCGAAGGCCGCGAGCACGCGCGCTTCGAGCCGTGCTTCGCGCGCGTCCAGGCCGAGCGCGGCGGCGAGCTGGCGCGCCGCCGCACCCAGGCGGTCGGCCACCGTCGGCGGTGCCGATCCCTGTCTATTCACCCGACAGCGTCGCCAGCAGCTCGGCCTGGTGTTCGGCCGCGAGTGCGTCGAGCAGTTCGGCGAGGTCGCCGTCCATCATCGCGTCGAGCTTGTACAGCGTGAGGTTGATGCGGTGGTCGGTGACGCGCCCCTGCGGGAAATTGTAGGTACGGATGCGGTCGGAGCGGTCGCCGGTGCCGATCAGGCTCTTGCGCGTGCTCGCCTCGGCGGCGTGCTGGGCCTGCCGCTCGCGCTCCTTTAAGCGTGCCGCCAGCACGGCGAGCGCCTGCGCCTTGTTCTTGTGCTGCGAGCGGTCATCCTGGCACTCGACGACCAGGCCGGTCGGGAGGTGGGTGATGCGCACCGCCGAATCGGTCTTGTTGATGTGCTGGCCGCCGGCGCCCGAGGCGCGGAAGGTGTCGATGCGCAGATCCGCCGGATTGATGTCGATTTCCCCGACTTCGTCGGCCTCCGGCATCACCGCCACGGTGCACGCCGAAGTGTGGATGCGGCCCTGCGACTCGGTCGCCGGCACGCGCTGCACGCGGTGGCCGCCGGATTCGAATTTCAGGCGCGAGTAGGCGCCGTGGCCGACGATGCGCACGATCACTTCCTTGTAGCCGCCGGCTTCGCCCGGGGCCTCCGACACGATCTCGACTTTCCAGCCCTGCCGCTCGGCGTAGCGCGTGTACATGCGCAACAGGTCGCCGGCAAACAGCGCCGACTCGTCGCCCCCCGTGCCGGCGCGGATTTCGAGGAAGATGTTGCGTTCGTCGTTGGGATCGCGCGGCAGGAGCGCGGTCTGCAGTTCGGTTTCGAGCCGTGCGATCTTCGCCTCGCCGTCGGCGAGCTCGGCTTCGGCGAGTTCGCGCATGGCGGGGTCGGCGAGCAGCTCGCGTGCGGTCTGCTGGTCGGCCTCGACCTGGCGGTACTGGCGGTACAGCATGACCACGGGATCGAGCTCGGCGCGCTCGCGGGAGAGTTTGCGGAAGCTGTCCATGTCGGCCGCGATCTCGGGTTGCGCCAGGAGCGCGTCGAGTTCTTCCAGCCGCTCGTCGGCGCGAGCGAGTTTGTCTGCCAGCGAAGCCTTCATGTCGTGACCGCGTTCAATCGTCCGGATGCAGGCCGTACAGCTGGCGGATCAGGCGGACGACCTGGTCGCGTTCCTCGCGGCCGGCGTGGCTCAATGCGTGCGTGGGCGCGTGCAGCAGCTTGTTGGCGAGCGCGTGGCTCATGGCGTCGAGCACCTTGGCCGGATCCTCGCCGCGCGCCAGCGCCTTCTGCGCCTTCTCGATCTCGTGGCGGCGGTGGCGTTCGGCGGTGTCGCGCAGACTGCGGATCAGCGGCACCAGTTCACGGCCTTCCATCCAGTGCACGAAATTCTCGACGCTGGTTTCGATGATCGCCTCGGCCTGCGCTACCTGCGCCACGCGGTTGTCCATGCCTTCCCGCACCACCTGGCCGAGATCGTCGACGCTGTAGAGAAAGACGTCGTCCATTGCGGCGACTTCGGCCTCCACGTCGCGCGGCACGGCGAGGTCGACGATGAAGATGGGGCGGTGGCGGCGCTGCTTGATCGCCCGTTCGAGCATGCCCTTGCCGAGGATGGGCAGCGGACTCGCGGTCGAGGTGATGATGATGTCGTAGCCGGGCAGCTCGTCCGGCAGCGCGGTGAGCGGGATGACCCCGGCGCCGAAGCGCTCGGCGAGGGGCCGGGCGCGCTCGGCGGTGCGGTTGGCCACGGTCATCCTGCGCGGGTGCTGCGCGGCGAAGTGCGTGATGCACAGTTCGATCATCTCGCCTGCGCCGATGAACAGGCAGGCTTGCTCCTTGATGCTGGGGAAGATGCGCTCGGCGAGCCGCACCGCAGCGGCGGCCATCGACACCGAATTGGCGCCGATCTCGGTGCTGGTGCGTACCTCCTTGGCGACCGAGAAGGTGCGCTGGAAGAGCTTGTGCAGCACCAGGCCGAGCGTGCCGGCTTCCTCGGCGGTGGCGACCGCCTGCTTCATCTGGCCGAGGATCTGGGTTTCGCCCAGCACCATGGAATCGAGCCCGGCGGCGACGCGGAAGGCGTGCTGCGCGGCCTTTTCGCGCGGCAGCGCATAGAGATAGGGGGCGAGCTCGCGGCGGTCGATGCGGTGGAAGTCGGCCAGCCACTGCGCGACTTCGTCCGGCGCCGGCGTATTGAGATACAGCTCGGTACGGTTGCAGGTCGACAGGATCGCCGCCTCGCTGGCGCGCCGGCTCTGGGTCAGGTCGTGCAGCGCCTCGGTCAGCTTTTCCGGGCCGAAGGCGACCTGCTCGCGGATCGCGAGCGGCGCAGTATGGTGGTTGACCCCGAGGGCGAGAAGCTGCATGGCGGCAGGTGGCCGGTTGAACGGTCCGCTATTTTACCCGTACTGCTACTGCGGTCGTACCGGGGAGGTCTGCAATTCCTCAAAGCGCAGCCGGTCGTAGTAGCGCCCGCGATAGAGCAGGCGGCGGCGCGCGGGCGTGTCGGTGAACGCGCTGCGGGTGTGCAGCACGTTGTTGCACACCAGCCCCATGCCGGGCGCCAGGCGCGCCGCGAGGATGTATTCGGAGTCGGCGAGGATCTCGGCGAGCGTCGCCACTGCCGCTTGGGTGAGCGCGTCGGCCTTCCACACGATCGAGCGGGTGCGCGCGGTGTAGCGCATGACGAGAAAGCCTTGCGCGGGATCGACCGCGAACACCGGGCCCGACTGCGCCGGGCGGGCGATGTCGTCCTCGTCCATGCGCGCGGGAATGGTCATCGCGTCGGGCCGCATCAGCGCAGCGACGTAATCGGGATTGACGTCGCGCAACTGGAGGTAGGCGACCTCGTGGTCGAGCAGCGCGTTCTCGCCGCCGGATTCCGCATCCTGCGCGCAATGCAGCGTCATGCCGAGGATGCGGCGATCGGGCGCGTTGTAGTAGCCGTCGGTATGCCAGTTGATCGGCTTGTGCGTGTAGGGGATGTAGTCGCCGCGCACCCCGCCCGTATCGTCGGCCGGCGTGATCGACGACAGCCCGTCCTCGTCGGCGAGGTAATTGCCCTCCAGGCGCACGAGGCCCAGCTGGCGGCCGAGCTGGAGCGGAAGGGTCTTGTCGGCGGCCGGCAGGTGTGGCGCGCTGTAGAGCGCCATGTTGGCGCGCGCGCAGCGGTCGGCGAGGGCGTCGAGTTCGGCCGGGGTCAGGTGACGCGGATCGGCGAGCGGGACGACGAGGGCGTCGACGCTGCGCGGATATGCTGCGAGCTTGGCGTCGCGCCAGGCGCGGTAGCCGGTCTCGTTGGCGAGGTCGAAGGGCGATGCGGCCAAGACTTATTCCGGCGGCAGCATGTCGGGCGAACCGAAGCCGCGCTTGACCGGCGCATCGGACAGCAGGCCCTTGAAGCTCTTCCTGACCGTGCCCATCATCTCGGGCATCTCGATGTCCATGATCTGGTCCATGATCCAGGTCTTGTCGTTCTCGCCCATTTCCTCGCGGATCTGCAGGCCGAGGAAGCGCAGCGCCGGGAAGCTCGCCTTCTCGTCGTCGGGAAACTCGAACTCGGCGTAGTCGGCGAAACGGCGGTTGAGGAAGTCGATGAACTCGGCCTTGAAATTGCGATCGCCGTCGGGGCCGACGACGCTGATGATGTTCTCTTCCATCACTTCGCCCAGGCGTTTGCTGATCGCCTGCAGCACCGCGACGCGGCGCTCGGGCGTGAGCGAGGCGTAGGCCATGCGGTCGCAGTAATGCACGAGGAAGGCGATGAACTCGGCGATCAGCTTGAAGCCGCGCGCCGGCGTGATGATGTCGTAGTTTTCGCGGCCGAGGTTGTCGACGGCCTTGTCGGCGACGCGCCAGACGGTCGAGGCGACCGCGGTGGCGATCTCCTCGGGGCTGCGCTCGCCATCCTTCTTGAACCAGACGGTACGGACACGGACGGGTTTGACCATGCTTATTCTCCTGTGGCGACGGGGCGCGACGGATCGGTGATCCATTCGCTCCATGAACCGGGATAGAGGCGGGAACCGGGCAGGCCGGCGATTTCCATTGCCAGGATGTTGTGGCAGGCGGTGACGCCCGAGCCGCACATGTGGATGACCTGCCAGGGCGCGCGGCCCCTGAGCAGCGCCTGGTACTCCTCGCGCAGCGCCTCGGGCGGCTGGAAGGTGCCGTCGAGGTCGAGGTTGTCCTCGAACGGCCGGTTGATCGCGCCGGGCACGTGGCCGGCGACCGGGTCGAGCGGCTCGAACTCGCCCGTGAAACGGCGGTCCGGGCGCGCATCGATGATGATCTGGTCGCCGTTCTGCGAGGCGCGCAGCACCTCGTCGGCCGTCACGACCAGGCTGGGTTCGGGCAGGCAGGCGCAGGCGGCCTTGTGTGGCACCGGCGGCATGCTGGAGACCGGGCGCTTCTCGCGCGTCCACTTGGGAAAGCCGCCGTCGAGCAGGGCAACGCCAGGATGGCCGAGCCAGCGCATCAGCCACCACAGCCGCACCGCCATCGCACCGAAGCTGTCGTCGTATACCACCACCTGCTTGTTCACGCCGACGCCCCACTGGCAGAGCTTGTCGTTCAACACCTGCGGGTCGGGCAGGGGGTGGCGGCCGGTCTTCTCGCCGACCGGCGCCGACAGATCCTCGTCCAGGTGCACGTAGCGTGCGCCCGGGATATGCGATTTCAGGTAGGCCTGCCGCCCAGCCTCGGTGTCGGTGAGGGTGAAGCGGCAATCCAGCACGATCCAGTTGGGATCGTCCAGGTGGGCGGCGAGGTCTTCGGTGCTGACGAGGGTATTGGAAAACATGGGTCCGGAAGCAGGAATCAGGAAGCAGGGGCCAGAGAGAGGGGCGATGCGAGCCCCCTGAATTCTAGCCCCTGGATCCTGGCCCCTGGGATCAGTAGCCGCCCTTGCCGTAAGGCTTGGTCAGGCCGGCGATGCGGGCCGACTGGCGGGCCGGCTGGTTGGGGAACAGTTCGTAGAGCTTTTTCTTCCAGTCCGTGCCGGGGTGGAGTTCTTCCATTTCCGCCAGCATGTTGCGGAAGTTCGGGGTGTGGCCATCCTCGCGGTACTTGTCGCGCATGTAGTTGATGACCAGCCAGTGCTCGTCGGTCAGCGTGATCTTCTCAGCGGCGGCAATGACGGGCGGAACGTCGTCGCTGAAATTGGCTTCCAGCAGGAAGTCCTCTTCACCGGTTTCCAGTTCTTCGCCATTCACGACATACGACATGGTTTCTCCTTTCAGGTTGAGGTTGAGTGCAATCGCCGATGCGGCTGGTTTAAAGAATCGCCGGGACGACCGGCGCGATGGATTTGTGCGGGATGAAAATGCCGCAGCCGAGCAGACGGTTGAGGCCGAGGCCCTCGTCCTGCAGCTGCAACGACTTGTGCGGCGGCACGTCGTGCAGCATCAGGCTGAAGCCATAGCGCGTGCCCGCGGCGCTCTCGAGCGTCTGCCGCCTGCCGCAGATGAAGCCGCAGCGCAGCTGGAAGCGGCCGTCGAGCTCACGCATCACGTCCTGGACGAACTGTTCCTCGGTTTCGCTGCCGGTGTCGACGAAATGGGCGTACAGGTTGGCAAACGGGCTGAAGGCGCGCGTCTTGAAATTGCCTATCGTCAGCGCGTGGCCGTTCAGGTCGAGCGTCGTGCCGACCAGCACGCGCAGATCGTCGACGTGCGCCTGCGGCACACGCATGTAGAGTTTGGTGCGGCGGTTGATGTTGAGCGTGGCGTCGCCGCTGTTGGTCTCGGCGCCTTTCAGGTGGAGGATGCCAGTGCCCGCGTCCTCGCCCAGCCAAGGCAGCAGCGCGCCGATCGCGTCGGCGAGCAGCTGCGCGTTTTCCGCCGGTATCGTCGTGCCGACGAGGTCGAACTGCACGTCGATCATATGCGGCGTGTAAGTCTCAGGCTTGTGCTCGGGAAATCCCCAGCTCACGGCTTGTCTCCCGCGTGGTCTTTCGCCCAGGCCAGCATCAGCTCGCCCCATTTCTGCGCGCTGACCGGGTCGACGTCGAAAATCGTGAAACGCTTGTTCTCGCGGATGCGGATGCGCAGGAAAGGTACCCCGCCCGCTTCGTGGGTGAGGTGCTGGAATTCGATTTCCTGGCCGCCAAATGGCAGGCGCATCTTGTCGAGGGGCGTGATCTCGGGCATGTAATCTCGATCCGGTTCAAATTCAATCCACGGCCGGCGCCCGCGGCGGCTGCCGCGGACAGACCGGCCATCACTGGCCGCAGTTGAGGGTGCGACGCGCCATTTCAACCCTGCATCGGGCAGGGGCTTGCGTCTGCAACAATATTTTAATACTCTTATCGATTCCTGTGGCGGACACGTAATGTCTCACCGTTTGCCGTGGCGGGGCATTACCGCATGGGGGAAACCGGCATACTCCTTTCGGGTAGGTTGTTACCTACCACAATGGGGGGTCCGGGTTACCCGTGAGAATGATGGTGGCGCGGCCACCAACCCAATACGATGATGGGATACCGTTGGGCCGCCGGCTGAACGGGCATTTCGAAATGATCTAGGAGAGAAGAGAAATGGCAAAGCAAATGCACAAGACCCCTAATCTGGACGAGCTCGAGAAAGGCCCGTGGCCCAGCTTCGTGACCGGCCTCAAGCGTCTGGCCAAGGAAAACGACATGATGGTTGACCTCATGGGTCAGCTGGAAACGTCGTACGAGACCAAGTTCGGCTACTGGAAGGGCGGCACGGTCGGCGTGTTCGGCTACGGCGGCGGCGTGATCCCCCGCTTCACCGAGCTGAAGGACGAGAACGGCAATCCCAAGTTCCCCGAGGCCGCCGAATTCCACACCCTGCGCGTGCAGCCGCCCGCCGGCATGCACTACACCTCCGACCTGTTGCGCAAGATGTGCGACGTCTGGTCGAAGAACGGTGGTTCTGGCCTGATCGCCTTCCATGGCCAGTCCGGCGACATCATGTTCCAGGGCATCAAGACCGCCGACGTGCAGCGTGCCTTCGACGAATTCAACGAAATGGGCTTCGACCTCGGTGGCGCCGGCCCCGCGCTGCGCACCTCGATGTCCTGCGTCGGCGCCGCGCGCTGCGAGATGTCGTGCTATGACGAAGCCCGCGCCCTGCGCACCGTCATCAACAACAACCTGGACGACATGCACCGCCCGTCCCTGCCGTACAAGTTCAAGTTCAAGTTCTCCGGCTGCCCGAACGACTGCGTCAACGCGATCCAGCGTTCCGACATGGCGACCATCGGCACCTGGCGCGACAACATCCGCGTCAACGAGGCCCTGGTCCAGGACTACATGAAGGCCCACGGCATGAACGATCTCGTCAACGACGTGATCAGCAAGTGCCCGACCAAGGCGATCACCCTGGTCGAGACCGGCAAGTTCCAGCCCAGCGAGCACGTGTCCGCCGCCAACCTCGGCAACGGCCAGACCATGTGCATCGACAACAAGAACTGCGTGCGCTGCATGCACTGCCTGAACGTCATCCCCGGCGGCCTCTTGCCCGGCAAGGACAAGGGCGTGACCATCCTGGTCGGCGGCAAGGGCGTGCTGAAAATCGGCGCCACCATGGGCACCGTGATCATTCCGTTCATGAAGCTCGAGACCGACGAGGACTTCGAGAAGCTGAACGAGCTGGCCCGCAACATCCTCGACTTCTTCGCCGAAAACGCGTTGGAGCACGAGCGCACCGGCGAGATGATCGAGCGCATCGGCCTGACCAACTTCCTCGAAGGTCTGGACATCCCGGTCGATCCCAACATGATCAAGGAGCCGCGTTCCAACCCGTACTTCCGTTCCGACGACTGGGACGAGCAGGTCGAGAAGTGGAACGAGTACAAGCAGTCCTCCGCCGCTTAAGTTTCGCTTAACCCCCGGGCGCCAGCGTGTGCCGGTGCCCGGTGCTTTAAATCAGAGTTGGAGATAAACATGGCAGAACTACGTCAGCCTATCGAGTCCGGCGCACCGGATCCGATGCCCTACATGCACCCCGTGATGGTGAAGAACTACGGCAAGTGGGTGTTCCACAGCCACCCGAAGCCGGGCGTTCTCTATCACCGCGCTGAATCCGGCGACGAAATCTGGACCGTCAAGGCGGGCACCCAGCGTCAGATGGACCACTTCACCATCCGTGAGCTGGCTGACATCGCCGACCAGTACGGTGACGGCTATGTGCGTTTCACCGCGCGTTCCAATATCGAATACATGGTGGCCGACGGTTCCAAGGTCGAGCCGCTGATCAAGGCGCTGTCCGAGAAGGGCTACCCCATCGGTGGCACCGCCAACTCGGTGTCGATGATCGCCCACACCCAGGGCTGGCTGCACTGCGACATCCCGGGCACCGACGCC
>DYFW01000019.1:0-15858 GCA_020725005.1 Thiobacillus denitrificans | reverse complement strand
GACCTCCTGCTGCGAGATCAACTGCGGCGGCCAGGCCGACATCGCCATCATCGTCCAGCACACCAAGCCGCCGAAGATCAACCACGACCTGGTTGCCAACGTGTGCGAGCGTCCGTCCGTCGTCGCGCGCTGCCCGGTCGCCGCGATCCGTCCCGCCCTGGTGAACGGCAAGCCCTCGCTGGAAGTCGACGAGAAGAAGTGCATCTGCTGCGGCGCCTGCTTCCCGCCCTGCCCGCCGATGCAGATCAACGACCCCGTCCACTCCAAGATCGCGATCTGGGTGGGTGGCAAGAACTCCAACGCGCGCTCGCGCCCGACCTTCCACAAGCTGGTCGCCGCCGGCCTGCCGAACAACGCGCCGCGCTGGCCGGAAGTCGCCGAAGTGGTCAAGAAGATCCTCGTCACCTACAAGGCCGACGGCAAGCCGTGGGAGCGCATGATCGACTGGATCGACCGCATTGGCTGGCCCGCGTTCTTCGAGAAGACCGGTCTGCCCTTCACCAAGTACCACATCGACAACTGGCGGGGTGGCCGCGCCAACCTGAACGCTTCCGCGCACATTCGCTTCTGAGCGTTTCGAGTTGGATCGTCGGTTCCGCCGCGGCCTGGGAGGGGCGCGGCGGATGCTTGATAACAATGAATGGTTTTTTCGGAGTTTGAGCAGCCATGCAATTCGGCATTCTTGTAAACGAAGGGCCTTACAACCATCAGGCCAGTGACTCCGCCTATCTCTTCGCCCGCACGGCGATCGAGAAGGGTCACAAGGTTCCGCGTGTTTTTTTCTACCATGACGGCGTGAACAACTCGACGCGCATGGGCGAGCCGCCGCAGGACGATCGCAACGTCACCGCGCGCTGGTCCAAGCTGGCCGAAGAGCATGGGATCGATCTCGTCGTGTGCGTTGCGGCTGCGTTGCGCCGTGGCATCAAGGACGAGCTGCTGGCGCCGGGCTTCCGCATTTCCGGTCTGGGTCAGCTGGTGGAAATGGGCATTCAGTACGATCGTCTCGTGACGTTCGGTGATTGAGGAATAACGAGATGAGCGATATGGATATGGAAGACGACGGCTCCGGCATCGTCAAGAAATTCATGTTCCTGAACCGCAAGGCGCCGCACGGCACCGTGTACGCGCTGGAGGGTCTGGAAGTGGTGCTGATTACCGCTGCGTTCGATCAGGACGTCAGCCTGGTGTTCACCGACGATGGTGTCTACCAGTTGATGAAGGGCATCGACACCAAGGGCATCGAGGTCAAGGATTTTTCCAAGACCTACCGCGCGCTGGAAGGCTACGACATCGAGAAGCTCTATGTCGACAAGACCTCGATGGATGCGCGTGGCCTCACGGAAGAGGATCTGATCGTGGATGTAACCGTGCTCTCCGACGATGAGATGAAAAATCTCATGGAAGAGCAAGACGTCGTGATCAGCTTCTAAGGGGATAGACATGCTGCATATCGTGAACAAATCGGCCACTGAGCGCAGTTCGCTGGACAGCTGCCTGCGCCTGGCCACCAAGGGTTCTGCCGTTTTGCTGATCGAAGACGCGGTCTACGCCGCGACGAAGGGCAATGCGGCGGCGGCGAAAATCCAGGCAGCGGCAGCTGACCTCAAGATTTACGCACTCGGTCCCGATCTGGCGGCGCGCGGCATGGCCGGGCGTGTGCTGGACGGCGTCAATGTCGTGGATTACGGTGGTTTCGTGGATCTGGTCGCAGAGTACCGCAACTGCCAGTCTTGGCTGTAACTTTTAATCAAAGGAGTATTGCTATGCCCATGGTGAACATCGCCGGTAAGGAAGTCGAAGTCGACGAGGAAGGCTATCTGGTCGACCTGTCGCAGTGGAACGAAGACATTGCCAAGTACATGGCCCAGGAAGAGAAGGTCGACCTGACCGACGCGCACTGGGAAGTCGTCAACTTCCTGCGTGAGTACTACGCTGAATACCAGATCGCGCCCGCCGTGCGCGTGCTGACCAAGGCGATCGGCAAGAAACTCGGCCCCGAGAAGGGCAACAACAAGTACCTGTACGAGTTGTTCCCCTACGGTCCCGCCAAGCAGGCCTGCAAAATCGCCGGCCTGCCCAAGCCGACCGGCTGCATCTAAGTTCCGGTGCCATCGGCTCGCCACGGACGCGTTCCGGGGCGACGCCGATGCTACGGCCTGTTTTCCAATCGCATGCGCGTCCGCGCGGCGTTCGATTCGCAAACAGACACGTTGTTGGGGGATAGGGTTTGTCTACTTTGACGATGATTTATGCCGGGGTGTTCTACCTTGCGGCGCTGCTGCTGGTGGCCGGTCTTGCCTACAAGATTTTCGACTACAGCCGCACGCCCGCGCCGCTGAAGATCCCGACCACGCCGGCGCCGACGACGCGCACGGGCGTGGTCTATCGCATGGCCAAGGAAGTCGTGGTCTTCGAATCGCTGTTCAAGTCGAACAAGTGGATCTGGGTGTTCGGCTGGCTGTTCCATTTCGGCCTGTTCCTGGTGCTGGCCCGCCACCTGCGTTATTTCACCGAACCGGTGTGGTTCTGGGTCGATGTCATCCAGCCCTTCGGCAAGTACGCCAGCATCATGATGGTGATTGGCCTGGCCGGGCTGCTGGCGCGCCGCTTCCTGGTTGACCGCGTGCGCTATATCTCGACGCCGTCCGACATCCTGATGCTGGTGCTGCTGATCGCGATCGGCATCTCGGGCATGCTGATGACCTTCGTCGTCCACACCGACATTGTCGCGCTGAAGGTCTTCTTCCTGGGCCTGATGGTTTTCGACGTGCAGCCGGTGCCGCAGGATCCGATCCTGCTCGTGCACCTTGCGCTGGTCGCGCTTTTGATGGCGATCTTTCCGATCAGCAAGCTGCTGCACGCCCCGGGCGTGTTCTTCAGCCCGACGCGCAACCAGGTCGACAACCCGCGTGAACACCGCCATGTGGCGGCGTGGGCGGCGCGCCTCGATCAGAACAACTGATTCGCCGGCACCGATCGACGAACGACTAAGTACGGACAGAGGACTCGCACGTGGCAGCTGCTGAATTTGACATCCCGGAACTCAAGGACGACATCGAAATCCCCAAGGTGCGCGAAGGCGCCATGGCGCACGCCAAGTCCTTCATCGCACCGAAGCCGGTGCAGGATTTCATGGGGTATCCGCACGAGCTCGGCGAGGACTGGAAGGAACGCGCCATCGACAAGATGGGCGACCTGCTCGGCAAGTATCGCTCGCTCAAGGTGTTCATGGACGCCTGTGTGCATTGCGGCGCCTGCACCGACAAGTGCCACTACTTCCTCGGCACGGCCGACCCCAAGAACATGCCGGTGGCGCGCCAGGACCTGATGCGCCAGGTCTATCGCCGCTATTTCACCACCGCGGGCAAGCTCTTCCCCAAGCTGGTGGGCGCCAAGGACCTGACCAAGGAAATCCTCGACGACTGGTACAGCTACTACCACCAGTGCTCGGAGTGCCGTCGCTGCTCGGTGTTCTGCCCCTACGGCATCGACACCGCCGAAATCACCATGGCCGGCCGCGAGATCCTCAACCATGTCGGCATGGGCCAGAAATATTCCAACGAGATCCTCGGCAAGGTCCTGAAGATCGGCAACAACCTGGGCCTGCCCGGCCCGGCGCTGGAAGACACGCTGGCGGGCCTCGAGGAGGACATCGAGGCCGACACCGGCGTGCCGGTGAAGATGCCGATGGACGTGAAGGGCGCCGAGGTGCTGCTGGTCACGCCCTCCGCCGACTTCTTCTCCGAGCCGCACGTCGAGTCGCTGATCGGCTACGCCAAGGTGTTCCATGCCGCGGGGATCAGCTGGACGCTGTCGTCGCACGCCTCCGAGGCCGGCAACTTCGGCCTCTTCAACGGCAACTACGAAACCATGCGCAAGGTTGCCATGCGCATCCGCGACGCCGCGCTCGAACTTGGCGTCAAGCGCATCGTCGTCGGCGAGTGCGGCCATGCATGGCGCGTCGCCTACAGCTTCTGGAACACGCTCACCGGCATCGGCTACGGCGGCAACGATCCGTTCTCGATCGAACTGCAAAAGCAGCTCGATCACAACTACCCGCAGCCGCAACACATTTGCGAGTTGACCAACGATCTCATCAAGCAGGGCAAGATCCAGGTCGACCCGTCCGCGAACGACGATCTCGTCGTCACCTATCACGATTCCTGCAACGTCGCCCGCGCTTCGCGCATGGGCACGGAAGAGGGCGGCCAGTTCACGATCCCGCGCGAGCTGATCAAGGCGGTGGCGAACAACTTCCACAACATGGCCGACGACACGATCTACGAATCGACCTTCTGCTGTGGCGGCGGCGGCGGTCTCCTGACCGACGACCTGATGGAAGTCCGCGTCAAGGGCGCGCTGCCGCGCATGACCGCGTTGAACAACGTGGTCAAGGAACACCAGGTCAACTTCATGGCCACGATCTGCGCCATCTGCAAGGCGCAGTTCACCAAGGTTTTGCCCAAGTACGGCTTCGATATGAGCATGGTGGGCGGTGTGCATCAACTGGTCAGCAAGGCGATCAAGCTCGACTGACCGGGTATTCGATAAACAATTCATTTTGTAGGCGTTAGGAGAACCAACATGGCTGTCACGACGAACAAAGCAGCAAAGACCGAAGGCATGACATGGCGTCGCTATAAGGACGGCGAGACTGACAAGAACTATCGTTCCTCGCAGGAGCGCATCTTCCAGTCGAGCTGGACGCACAAGTGCCCGGAATACGTGCTCTCCACGCCGCCCTGCCAGGGCTCCTGCCCGGCCGGCGAAGACATCCGCGGCTACCTCAATATCGCGCGTGGCATCGAGAAGCCGCCGGCAGGTGTGACCTGGCAGGAGTACGCCTTCCGCCGCATCACCGAAGCCAACCCCTTCCCGAGCGTGATGGGCCGTGTGTGCCCGGCGCCGTGCGAATCCGGTTGCAACCGCAACATGGTCGAGGACCACGTCGGCATCAACGCGGTCGAGCACTTCGTGGGTGACTGGGGTATCGCCAACAACATGAAGTTCGAGACCAAGGCTGCCGACACCGGCAAGAAGGTCGCCGTGATCGGCGCCGGCCCCGCCGGTCTTGCCGCCGCCTACCAGCTGCGCCTGCGCGGCCACGCCGTCACCATCTTCGACGAGCACGAAGAGCTCGGCGGCATGATGCGCTACGGCATTCCCGGCTTCCGCACCCCGCGTGAAATGCTCGACGCCGAAATCAAGCGCATCATCGATCTGGGCGTCGAAACCCGCCTCAAGACCCGCGTCGGCACCGACATCAGCTTCGACGAGCTCGACAAGAACTACGACGCCATCTTCATGGCGATGGGTGCGCAGGCGGGCCGTCCGCTGCCCGTGCCCGGCGCCGAAGCGCCCAACTGCGTGACCGCCGTCGCCTTCCTGCGCGCCTTCAACGAAGGCCGCCTGCAGCACGTCGGCAACCGCGTCGTCGTCATCGGCGGCGGCGACACCTCGATCGACGTGGCGACCGTCGCGCGCCGCCTGGGCAACGTCACCAAGGCGGGCACGCGCGATGAGCGTCCCGAGAACGTGATCGCCGGCCACATGGCATCCGACGTCGCCTCCATCTCGGCCCGCGAAGGCGCCGAGGTGGTGCTGGTGTCGCGTGCGACGATGGACAAGATGGCCGCCAACAAGCACGAAGTCGAGCACGCCCTGCAGGAGGGCATCGAGATCATCGGCGGCGTGACCCCCGTGGCAGTCGTCGTCGACGAGCGCGGTCGCGCCACCGCCCTGCGCGTTGCCGACTTCATCATGGAAGGCAAGGAAACCAAGATCGTCGAAGGCACCGAGCGCGACCTGCCGGCCGACCTGATCGTGTCCGCGATCGGCCAGGGCGTCGATTTCACCGGCCTCGAGCAGTTCAACAACAACAACGGCCTGATCAAGGCCGACAAGAACTACCGCTTCCCCGGCAATGAAAAGGTTTTCGTCGGCGGCGACGTGATCCGTCCGCACCTGCTGACGACCGCCATCGGCCATGCTTCGATCGCCGTCGACGGCATCGACGCCTTCCTCAAGGGCAAGGAACTCGACAAGCGCCCGAAGGTTGACGTCCACCACTTCGACGAGATCCGCAAGTGGCTCGAAACCGGCCACGAGTACAGCGAAATCCACGGCCAGATCTGGGGCACTTCTGAGCGCAAGGACATCCTGCACAACTTCGAAGACCGTTCCGCGCGTCACATCATTTCGCACAACGAGCTGTTCCTCGGCCATTTCCCCAATGTGCCGCGCCACGTCCGCGAAGTGACCGTCCTCGACAAGGATGCCGCGCTGGGCAACTTCGAGGAGCGTCTGCACGCCCTGTCGGAGAAGGAGGTCGTCGACGAGGCCAAGCGCTGCATGTCGTGCGGCCAGTGCTTCGAGTGCGACAACTGCGTCGTCTACTGCCCGCAGACCGCCGTGTTCAAGGTGAAGAAGAAGGACAACCCCACGGTGGGCCGTTACGTCGACACCGACTACACCAAGTGCATCGGCTGCCATATCTGCGCCGACGTGTGCCCGACGGGCTACATCGTCATGGGCATGGGTGAGTAAGCGTGGCGGGCATGACCAAACGTCTTCTCGCGCTGGGCGCTGTCGTGCTGACGACCGTGGCGCTGGCCTGGGCCGGCGCCGAGAGCCAGCCCAAGGCCGGCGGCGCGCCCAAGCCGGTGATCCAGAAGGCCGTCAAGGGCGAGCAGTGCGTAGAACCCACGGACTACATGCGCCGCAACCACATGGTTTTGCTGAACCAGCACCGTGACCGCACCGTGATCGAGGGTGTCCGCACCAAGAAATACAGCCTCAAGGAGTGCATCAACTGCCACGCCAGCGAAAAAACTGGCAGCGTCGCTGCTGCGAAGGAGGATTTCTGCGTGAGCTGTCACAGCTACGCGGCGGTGAAGATCGACTGCTTCGATTGCCACTCGACCAAGCCGCAGGGGTCGATGGCCATGCATCCGCTGAACGCTGAAACCGCGCACTACAAGCACAAGCTGGCGGCCCAGTCCGCCCGGCCCGTGAGTGCGGAAGAGATGGCAAGGGTTGCGAATGAGTGAACTGAAACCGATGATTGAAAGCCGATCTGCGTCGCCGCAGCTTGAATCACCGCAGCGCCGCCGCTTCGTCGGCGCCGCCGCCGCAGCGGCGGGGATTGCGATCGCCCCTGGCATGCTGCTGATCGAGGTGGCGCATGGCCGGCCCGAGGATCAGCCCGCCAGCAGCGCAGTGCGCTGGGGCATGCTGGTCGATTCGACCAAGTGCGCCACCGGCTGCAACGAATGCGTGACCGCATGCAGCACCGAGAACGGCTGGACCCCGGTCGCCGAAAGCAAGCACCCGAGGCAGGCGCCGCAGTGGATCCGCAAGCTCGAGCTGCAGGACCCGCTGACGCAGATGGAAACCAGCCTGCCGATGATGTGCCAGCACTGCGCCGAGCCGCCGTGCGTGGACGTGTGCCCGACCGGCGCCTCGTTCAAGCGCGCCGACGGCATCGTGCTGGTCAACCGCCACACCTGCATCGGCTGCCGCTACTGCATGATGGCCTGCCCGTACAAGGCACGCTCGCTGGTGCACGAGCCCCTCAACGACACGCAGAAGCCGGACGTGCCGCGCGGCATCGGCTGCGTCGAGTCGTGCACCTTCTGCGTGCAGAAGGTCGACCGTGGCGACGGCAACACCGCCTGTGCCGAGGCCTGCACCGCCGCCGGCCACAATGCCCTGCTGTTCGGCGACATGAACGACCCCGAAAGCGAGATCTCGAAGCGCCTGCGCGAACTGCCGACCAAGCAGGTGCGCGCCGACCTCAATCTCAACCTTGGCGTTCGCTATCACGGAATCTAAGACACCATGGCAAGCATCACTTTCCGCGAAGTAGAAGGCAGCAGCCTGAAGTACTGGCTGCTGTTCGGGGTCTTGGGCCTGTTCGTCCTGTTCGGGGCGCTGGCCTGGAGCACCATGCATCACCATGGCCACGTCATCACGGGCATGGACAACCAGATCGTCTGGGGACTGCCGCACGTGTTCGCGGTGTTCCTCATCGTCGCCGCCTCGGGCGCGCTCAACGTCGCGTCGATCGCATCGGTGTTCAACAAGCCGATGTACAAGCCCCTGGCGCCGTTGTCCGCGATCCTGTCGATCGCGCTGATGCTCGGCGGCCTGCTGGTGCTGGTGCTCGACCTCGGCCGCTCCGACAGGCTGATCGTCGCGATGACGCACTTCAACTTCAAGTCGATGTTCACCTGGAACGTGTTCCTGTACTCGGGTTTCTTCGCCCTGGTCGGCGTCTACCTGTGGACCATGCTCGACCGCAACGTGAAGTCGTACTCGAAGGCCGCCGGCACCGCGGCGTTCATCTGGCGCCTGGTGCTCACCACCGGTACCGGCTCGCTGTTCGGCTTCCTCGTCGCCCGCGAGCTCTACGGCACCGCCATGCTCGCGCCGATGTTCATCATCATGTCCTTCGCCTACGGCCTCGCGATCTACCTGATGGTGCTCGCCGCCGCCTATGCCTGGACCGGCCGCCCGCTCGGCGACGCCGTGATGTTGCGCCTGAAAAGCCTGCTCGTGGTATTCGTCGCCGCGGTGCTGTACTTCGTCGTCGTGTATCACATGACGAACCTGTACTTCACCAAGATGCACACCGTCGAAGCCTTCATCCTGCGCGACGGCGGGATCTTCACCCAGCTGTTCTGGATCGGCCAGATCCTGATCGGTGGCGTGATTCCGCTGGTAATCCTGCTCTCCGCCCTGGGCAGACAGCGTGCCTGGATCATGATTGCCTGCGCGCTGGTGATCGTCGGCGGCATGGCGCAGATGTATGTCACCATCATCGGCGCCCAGGCCTACCCGCTCGACATGTTCCCCGGGCTCGTCGAGTCGAGCAGCTTCTACGACGGCGAGATCCACGGCTACGCGCCTAGCATGCCCGAGCTCTTCCTCGGCCTGGGCGGCGTCGCGATTGCGCTGCTGGTGACCACTTTCGCGGTCAAGGTGCTGCGCCTGTTGCCGGCAAGCCTCGACGACGCTACCGTCGCCAAACTGGAGCACTGATCCATGGCCCTTCCCGGCACTTGCCGGGCGGGGGATCGCCTGGCATGAACCAGCTCACCGGATCGAACAAGCTGACAGGACGCGGGGCCTTCATGCCCCGCGTCTTCATTTCCGCGGCCCACAAATCCTCGGGCAAGACTACGCTCACGCTCGGCCTCGCGGCCGCCCTCCATGCACGAGGCCATGTGGTGCAGCCCTTCAAGAAGGGGCCCGACTATATCGACCCGCTGTGGCTCGGCATGGCTGCGCGACGCGCCTGCTACAACCTCGATTTCCACATGATGCGGCGCGACGAGATCGAGGCGCAGTTCGTGCGCGCGGCGGCGGGTGCGCGCGTCAGCCTGATCGAGGGCAACAAGGGACTGTACGACGGCCTGGATCTGGATGGCAGCAACAGCAATGCCGCGCTCGCCAAGCTGCTCGGCGCGCCGGTGGTGCTGGTGATCGACGCGCGCGGCATGACGCGCGGGGTCGCGCCGCTCATCCTGGGCTACCAGGCCTTCGACCGCGATATCCGCATCGCCGGCGTCATCCTCAACAACCTCGGCGGCAGCCGCCACGAATCCAAGCTGCGCGCGGTGATCGAGCACTACACCGACGCCGAGGTGATCGGCGCGGTGCAGCACGAGCCGGCGATGCAGATCGCCGAGCGCCACCTCGGGCTGGTGCCGGCCAACGAGGCGGACGCCGCGCGCGAACGCATCGGTCGCGTTGGCGAGCGTGTCGCCGCCCAGGTCGACCTCGACCGGCTGCTGGCGATCGCGGACAGTGCCGCGCCGCGCAGCACGGACATCGTGCCGTCCGCAGTCGAGCCGGGACCACGCGTGCGCATCGGCCTGGCGCACGACGCCGCGTTCGGTTTCTACTACAGCGAGGATATCGATACGCTCCGTGCCGCCAACGTCGATCTGGTCGAACTCGACACCCTGCGCGACACGGCCCTGCCGGCCCTTGACGGACTCATCCTCGGCGGCGGATTTCCCGAGGTTTTCATGGACCAGCTGCAGGCGAACGCGCCCCTGCGCGCGGCCATCCGTCGCGCGATCGAGGCGGGCCTGCCGACCTACGCCGAATGCGGCGGCCTCATGTACCTGTCGAAATCGCTCAGCTGGCGAGGGCGCACCTGCGAGATGGTCGGCGTCGTGCCGGGCGACACCGTCATGCATGACCGGCCGGTCGGCCGCGGGTACGCGCGCCTGCAGCCGACCGGCGACGACCACTGGCAGGAAACCGGCCCGATTCCCGCCCATGAATTCCACTATTCGAGCCTGGAAAATTTGCCGGCCGACGCCAGCTACGCCTACAGTGTCGTGCGCGGGCATGGCATCGACGGCACGCATGACGGCTACCAGCGCTACAACCTGCTTGCGGGCTACGTGCACCGCCGCGGCGCGGGACCGCAAGGCTGGATTGCTCCCTTTTTGAACCAGGTGCGTGCGCACAAGGCGCGCGTGGCCGCTTGACCCTCCCGAGGACTTCCCATGATCAAGATTACCGACGCCGCCGCGGAACAGATTCGCGCCGCCAACAACAACCCCGACATGTACGAGATGATCCTGCGCGTCGCCGCCTACCAGGAGGATGACGGCAGGGTGAACTACGGGATGGGATTCGACATCGAGCGCGAGGCCGACGAACACCTCATCGTCAACGGCATCCAGATTCTCATCGCGCCGCAGAGCACCCCTTATCTCCAGGGGGTGACGCTCGATTTCGTCGAGATGAGCCCCGGTGACATGCGCTTCATTTTCATTCCGCCCTACTCGGCCGAAGCCGGGTCCGACGACGCCGCGCCCGCAGAGTGACGCCATGAACTACCTGCCGATCTTTCTCGACCTGCGTGACCGGCATTGCCTGGTCGTCGGCGGCTCCGAGACTGCGGCGCGCAAAGCCGAGCTGTTGTTGCGCGCCGGCGCCCGCGTCGATGTTGTCGCGCCTGTCCTGCACGAGGGCTGGACGCGCCTGCCGCACGCCGAACGCGTGACGCGCGTGGCCGACGCCTTCGCGCCTGCGCTGCTCGACGGCAAGGACGCGGTGATCGTGGTCGAAGACGACACGACGCCGGCGCAGCCCGTCGTCGACGCTGCCCGCGCACGTCACCTGCCGATCAATGTCGCCGACAAGCCGGCGCTGTGCAGCTTCATCCTGCCGTCGATCATCGACCGTTCGCCGATCATGGTCGCGATCTCCAGCGGCGGCGAATCGCCGGTGCTCGCGCGCATGCTGCGCGCGCGGCTGGAAACGCTGATCCCGGCCGCCTACGGACGGCTGTCCGCGCTCGCCTCGCGTTACAAGGATCGCGTGCGCGAGGCGATCCAGCCGGCGCAGCGCCGCGCCTTCTGGGAAAAGGTCTTCCTCTCGCCGGTTGCCGAAATGGTGTTCTCCGGCCGCGACAACGAGGCCGAGCAGACGCTCGAGGCGATGATCCGCGAAGGCGCCGCGCACGAGATCAGCCGCGGCGAGGTCTACCTCGTCGGTGCCGGCCCCGGCAATCCCGACCTGCTCACCTTCCGCGCGCTGCGGCTGATGCAGCAGGCCGACGTCATCGTCTACGACCGCCTCGTCTCGCCGCCCATCCTCGACATGTGCCGGCGCGACGCCGAGCGCATCTACGTCGGCAAGGAGCGCGACGACCATGCGGTGCCGCAGGAGGAAATCAACCTCATGCTGGTGCGGCTCGCCAAGGAGGGCAAGCGCACGCTGCGCCTGAAAGGCGGCGACCCCTTCATCTTCGGCCGCGGCGGCGAGGAAATCGAAACCCTGGTCGAGCACGGCGTGCCGTTCCAGGTCGTGCCCGGCATCACCGCGGCGGCGGGTGTGGCGTCGTACGCCGGCATTCCGCTCACCCACCGCGACTACGCGCAGTCGGTCGCCTTCGTCACCGGCCACCTCAAGGAAAATACCTTCAACCTCAACTGGGAAGGCATCGCGCGCCAGGACCAGACCATCGTCATCTACATGGGACTGAAGGGGCTGCCGCTGTTGTGCGAGGCGCTGATCCGGCACGGTCTCAAGCCCGACACGCCGGCGGCGATCGTGCAACATGGCACCCTGCCGACGCAGCGCGTCATCACCGGTACGCTGACCACGCTGCCGGGCTTGGCGGAAGCGGCGCAGCTCAAGCCGCCCACGCTCATCATCGTCGGCAATGTCGTCAAGCTGCGCGAGAAGCTCGGCTGGTACCAGCCTGCCCTGCACAGCGACCAGGCGCATCGCACGCCGCTCGAAACGCCGGCGCATCTGCGCTGACATGTCGCGTCCGCGGCCTCGGCTCGACAGTTTGGCCGATGTCGACGCGCTGATCGCGTCGATGCGCCTCTCCGGCGCGCACATCCGCGAGGTCGACTGGCACGGCCAGCCAGCCTGGCTCAAGCTCAGCGTGCCGCAGCCGCCCGCCTGGCGCTACACCCTGCTGGCCGGCATGGCCCGGCTGCTGCAGCACCCCGCGCTGCAGCCGATTCGCCCGCACGGCGGCGAGGCCGGCATTCGCAACGAGGCCGAACGACTTGCCGCGCTCGCCGCGGCGCGCGTGCGCGTGCCGGCGATCCTCGCCCGCGACGCGCAGTGGCTGCTGATCTCCGACTTAGGCCACACCACGCTCGAACACCTGATGCGCCATGCGGCGCCTGACGAGCGGCTGCGCTGGTGGCGGCAGGGAGCCGATTACATTTTGCAGGCGCATCGCGCAGGCCAGTACCTGAGCCAGGCCTTCTCGCGCAATCTCGTCTGGTCGCCCGAACACGGTCTCGGCGCAATCGATTTCGAGGATGACCCGATCCAGGCCATGAGTCTGGCGCAGGCGCAGATCCGCGACTGGCTGCCGTATTGTTTTTCCACCGCCATCTATTTCGAAGATCGCCTGCCCGAATTGTGCGCGGCGATCGCTGCGGTCCTGGCGAACGAAAGCCCGGCCGTGCGCGAGGGCGTGCACGCCGCGTTGCGCCGCACCGCCTGGCTGCGCTGGTTGCGCTGGCTGCCCGCGCGCATGCAGCGGCGCGACGTGCAGAAGACCCAGTGCTACGGCGAACTGGCATATCGGTATACCAGGCTCCATTCCTAGCGGCAGACGGGGCGGTCAAAGCGGGTCTAGAATGAAACAGATCAAATTCGAACCGAGCGCCATGACCGCCCCGCTCCATCCGCAAGAGGCAGGCCGTGGTTGTCCCCGCGAGGGGGAAGCCGTGGTTGCAAAGCCGATGAATCGGCAACAAACACGCGCTAAAGACGCTGAAGCGTCGACAACCACGCGCACTCTCGACGGCAACGAAGCCGTTGCCCGCATGGCCTATCTCGGCAGCGAGGTGATCGCGATCTACCCCATCACGCCAGCATCCAGCATGGGCGAATGGGCCGACGAATGGGCTTCGCAGGGACGGCCCAATTTATGGGGGGCGGTGCCCACCATCATCGAGATGCAATCCGAGGGCGGCGCCGCCGGCGCGTTGCACGGCGCGCTCACTTCGGGGGCGCTGGCGACGAGTTTCACCGCGAGCCAGGGGCTGCTCTTGATGATCCCCAATCTCTACAAGATCGCCGGCGAGCTCACGCCTTTCGTGCTGCACGTCGCCGCGCGCGCGATCGCCACGCATGCGCTGTCGATCTTCGGCGACCACTCGGACGTCATGGCGTGCCGCGCGACAGGCTGCGCGCTGCTCGCGTCGAACTCGCCGCAGGAGGCGCAGGACCTGGCGGTCATCGCGCAGGCGGCCACGCTCGCCGGCCGCATTCCGGTGATCCATTTCTTCGACGGCTTCCGCACCTCGCACGAGGTGGCGAAGATCGCGGCGATCGGGCCCGGCACCCTCGCCGCCATGCTCGACGCCGACCTGATCGCGGCGCACCGCGCGCGTGCGCTGTCACCCGAACACCCGGTGCTGCGCGGCACCTCGCAGAACCCCGACGTGTTCTTCCAGTCGCGCGAGCGCGCCAACCCGTTCTACGATGCCTTCCCGCAGGTCGTGCAGGACGCGATGGACCGCTTCGGCGCGCTCACCGGACGGCGGTACGCGCTGTTCGACTACGTCGGCGCGCCCGACGCCGAGCGGGTGATCGTGCTGATGGGCTCGGGCGCCGAAACCGCGCACGAAACCGTCGAGCACCTCACGGCGCGCGGCGAGAAGGTCGGGGTGCTGAAAGTGCGCTTGTACCGGCCGTTTTCGCCGGCGGCGCTGCTGGCGGCCCTGCCCGCCACGGCGCGTGCGGTCGCCGTGCTCGACCGCTGCAAGGAGCCGGGCGCCGACGGCGAGCCGTTGTACAAGGACGTGGTGACCGCGCTCGCGCAGGCGGCCACCGACGGCACCCGCGCCATGCCGAAGGTCATCGGCGGGCGCTATGGCCTTGCCAGCAAGGAATTCACGCCCGGCATGGTGAAAGCCGTGTTCGACGAACTCGCCGCAACCGCGCCGAAGCGCGAATTCACCATCGGCATCTACGACGACCTCACGCACCTGTCGCTGCCGTGGGACGCGGGTTTCCGCACCGACGCCTCGAAGCGGCTGCAGCACGCGGTATTCTGGGGCCTGGGCGCGGATGGCACGGTGTCGGCCAACAAGAACTCGATCAAGATCCTCGGCGAGGCGACCGATCTGGCGGCGCAGGGCTATTTCGTCTACGACTCGAAGAAGTCGGGCGCGGTCACCGTCTCGCACCTGCGCTTCGGCCCCGCGACGATCCGTTCGTCCTATCTCGTTGAACCCGGCATGGCCGGCTTCGTCGCCTGCCACCAGCCGATGTTCGTCGACCGCTTTGAACTGCTCGCGCACGCTGCGCCGAATGGCGTTTTCCTGCTCAATACACCGGCGAAACCGGAGGCGGTGTGGGATGCCCTGCCCGCAAACCTGCGGGCGCAGATCATCGAAAAGCGCTTGCAACTATGGGTGATCGATGCCTACGCCGTCGCGGCCGAGGCCGGCATGGGACGGCGCATCAACACCATCATGCAGACCTGCTTCTTCGCCATTGCCGGCATCCTGCCGAGGGACGCGGCGATCGCCGCGATCAAGCAGGCGGTCGACAAGACCTATGGCAAGAAGAGCCGTCGGCTGGTCGAACTCAACTACAAGGCCATCGACCAGACGCTGGCGGTGCTGCACCGGGTCGACGTTCCCCGGGGCGCAACGGGGGCGTTGGCCGCAACGGCGGCGACCGAAGCGGCGGTGCCCGATTTCGTCCGCGACCTCACCTTGCCGCTCTACCGCGGGCACGGCGACGCACTGCCGGTGTCGAGGCTCCCCGCCGACGGCACCTGGCCGCTTGGCACCGCGAAATTCGAGAAACGCAACATCGCGCTGGAAATCCCGGTGTGGGAACCGGACCTGTGCACGCAGTGCGGCAAATGCGTGTTCGTCTGCCCGCACAGCGCGATCCGCTCGCGCCTGTTCCAGGCCGGGGACGCGGCCAGCGCGCCGCCGACCTTCAAGCACGTGCCGGTGAAGAGCAAGGACTTCCCTGCAGGCACCCACATCAGCTATCAGGTCGCGCCCGAGGACTGCACCGGCTGCGGCGACTGCGTCGAGGCCTGCCCGATCCACGACAAGTCCAATGTGTCGCGCCGCGCCGTCAACATGGCGCCGGTCGGTCCGCTGCGCGACCCGGAGCGGGAGAACCTCGCCTTCTTCCTCAAACTGCCCGAATTCGACCGGAGCCAGATTCGGCACGACACCCTCCCGGGTGCGATGCTGCTCGACCCGCTGTTCGAGTTTTCCGGCGCCTGCGCCGGCTGCGGGGAGACGCCCTACATCCGGCTTGCGACCCAGCTCTTCGGCGACCGCATGCTGATCGCCAACGCCACCGGCTGCTCGTCGATCTACGGCG
>DYFW01000204.1 GCA_020725005.1 Thiobacillus denitrificans | reverse complement strand
GTTCTGATGGAGGTGACCGCCACCCAGCATCCCGAGGTATTGCTGCTGCGGCCCAAGGTGTTCGGCGATGCGCGCGGCTTTTTCTTCGAGAGCTACAACCGCAAGACCTTCGCCGGTGTCGGTATCGATGCCGAGTTCGTGCAGGACAACCACTCGCGCTCGGCGAAAGGCGTGCTGCGCGGCCTGCACTACCAGATCCGCCAGCCGCAGGGAAAGCTGGTGCGCGTCGTGGCGGGCGAGGTGTTCGACGTTGCCGTCGACCTGCGCCGCGGCTCGCCGCATTTCGGCCGCGTGGCGACCATGCGCCTGAGCGCCGACGGCCACGAGATGGCATGGATTCCGCCTGGCTTTGCGCATGGCTTCCTGGTGCTGTCCGACTACGCCGAATTTCTCTACAAGACCACCGACTACTACGCGCCCGACGCCGAGCGCTGCCTCGCGTGGAACGATCCTGAACTGGCCATTCCCTGGCCGCTCGACGGCACGCCGCTGTTGTCCGCCAAGGACCAGGCCGGACTGCCGCTCGCGGCTTGCGAGGTCTTCGCGTGAGAATCCTGCTCACTGGCGTCAACGGCCAGGTGGGGTGGGAGCTCCGACGCACGCTGGCGCCGCTGGGCGAGGTGATCGCCGCCGACCGCGGCGTGCTCGATCTTGCCGACACCGCGGCGATCCGTGCCAAAGTGAACGCGCTCGCGCCCGATCTCATCGTCAATCCGGCCGCCTACACGGCCGTCGACCGTGCCGAATCCGAACCCGATCTGGCCTACGCGATCAATGCCGCGGCGCCCGGCGAACTCGCCGCCTGCGGTGTGCCGCTGGTGCATTTCTCCACCGATTACGTGTTCGATGGCCGCAAGGCCGGCGCCTACACCGAGGCCGACACGCCGAACCCGCTGGGAGTGTATGGCGCCTCCAAGCTTGGGGGCGAGGTGGCGGTGGCGCGTGCCGGCGTGCCGCATCTGATCCTGCGCACCGCCTGGGTCTATGGCCCGCGGGGACGCAATTTCCTCCTGACCATGCAGCGGCTCGCGCGCGAGCGAGAGTCGCTGGCGGTGGTCGACGACCAGTTCGGCGCGCCGACCTGGTCGCGGCTGGTCGCCGAGGCGGCCGCGCTGGTGATCGCGCGCTGGCTGGATCGGCGTAATCCTGCTGCAAGCTCGGGCGTCTACCATCTCGCCTGTGGCGGGCGCACCAGTTGGCACGGCTTCACGGCGGCGATCCTGGCGCAGATGGCCGCGCATGGCGAAGCGGGACTGGCGCGGCTGACCGCGATTCCGAGCTCGGGCTACCCCACGCCCGCTGCGCGTCCGGCGAATTCCCAGCTAGACTGCAGCCGGCTCGCCGACACCTTCGGCGTGCGCCTGCCGCCTTGGGAAGCCGCCCTGGCTTTGTGCCTGGAATAGTATTTGCATACATTAACCTGACCATCACGCCACGAGCAGACCCAGCATGAACACGATTTATCCCGTCATCCTGTCCGGCGGCTCCGGCACCCGCCTGTGGCCGCTGTCGCGCGCCGCGATGCCGAAACAGCTGCTGCCGCTCACCAGCGACCGGAGCCTGCTGCAGGACACGGTCGGCCGTCTGGCGGGGATGCCGGAAATGGCCGCGCCGCTGATGGTGTGCAACGTCGAGCATCGCTTCATGATCGCCGAGCAGATGCGCCAGATTGGCGCCGTGCCACGCGCCATCGTGCTCGAACCGGTGGGGCGCAACACCGCGCCGGCGATCGCCGTCGCCGCGCTGGCGCTGATGCGCGACGCCCCCGACGCGCTCATGCTGGTGTTGCCCGCCGACCATCTCATCGGCGACGTCGCCGCCTTCCAGGCGGCGATCCGGGCCGCCGCGCAGGCGGCGGCGCAGGGCCATCTTGCGACCTTCGGCATCGTCGCCGCCACGCCGGAAACGGGCTACGGCTACATCCGCAAGGGCGCCCCGCTGGCGGGCGTGGCAGGGGCGCACGCGGTCGCGGCTTTCGTCGAGAAGCCCGACCGCGCGACCGCGCAGCAGTACCTCGACGCGGGGGACTATTACTGGAACAGCGGCATGTTCCTGTTCCGTGCCGCCGATTTTCTCGAGGAACTCGAAGCGCTGCGCCCCGACATCCTGGCGGCGAGCCGCGCTGCGTTCGACGGGGCGCGGCCCGATCTCGACTTCGTGCGGCTCGACCCGGCAGCGTTCGAGGCGTGTCCGTCCGAGTCGGTCGACTATGCGGTGATGGAAAAGACCCGCCGCGCCGCCGTGGTGCCGGCCGACATCGCCTGGAACGACATCGGCGCCTGGTCGGCGCTGTGGGAGGTGGCCGAGAAGGACGCGCAGGGCAATGCCGTGCGCGGCGACGTCATGCTGGAAGACGCCGCGAACAATTTCGTGCGCGCCGAGAGCCGCATGGTCGCGCTGCTCGGCGTCTCCGACCTCGTCGTCGTCGAAACCGCCGACGTGGTGCTGGTGGCGGACCGCAACCGGGTGCAGGACGTGAAGAAACTGGTTGACCGCATGAAAGCCGAGAAGCGCTGCGAGCACCTCGTGCACAAGCAGGTCTACCGCCCATGGGGCTGGTACGAGGGCATCGACGAAGGAGACCGTTTCCAGGTCAAGCGCATCATGGTCAAGCCGGGCGAGAAACTCAGCCTGCAGATGCATCATCATCGGGCAGAGCACTGGATCGTGGTGTCCGGCACCGCCCGCGTCACCCGCGGCGACGAGGTCGAGCTCTTGACCGAAAACCAGTCGACCTATATTCCGCTCGGCACCCGCCACCGGCTGGAAAATCCCGGCAAGGTCGAACTGCACATGATCGAGGTGCAGTCAGGCGCCTACCTCGGGGAGGACGACATCGTTCGCTTCGAGGACATCTACCAGCGGAACTGATCCTGTCTGTAGGACAAAATCCGACAGGATTCATTGCCCGTTTCCGACGCACAAAGCAGCGCCTTTCCACCTCAACTTTACGGGGGTCCGTCCGAAAACGAATCCACCAGTCCGCGTTGAGGCCGGATTCGAAAAAAAATCGACGGA
>DYFW01000203.1 GCA_020725005.1 Thiobacillus denitrificans | reverse complement strand
AAATCCTCAAGGAACGCAAGGTGAAGACGCCGATGAAGCGCGTCGCCTTCTACGAAATCACCGAGTCGGCGATCCAGGACGCGGTGCGCCATCCGCGCGAGATCGCGGCCGATCTCGTCGACGCGCAGCAGGCGCGGCGGGCGCTCGATTACCTGGTCGGCTTCAACCTCTCGCCGCTGTTGTGGAAGAAAATCAGCCCCGGCCTTTCCGCCGGCCGCGTGCAGTCGCCCGCGCTCCGGATGATCGTCGAGCGCGAGGAGGAGATCGAAGCCTTCGTCCCGCGCGAATACTGGACGCTGCATTTGGACACGCACAAGGGTGCGACGCCTTTCACCGCCAAGCTCACGCATTTCCGCGGCGAGAAACTCGAGCAGTTCTCGGTCGAGCACGAGGCGCGCAGCAAGGAATGGCTGGCGACGCTCGAAGGGAAAGATGCGCGCGTCATGCGCATCGAGAAGAAGCGCCGCGCGCGCAATCCGGCCGCGCCCTTCACCACCTCGACGCTGCAGCAGGCCGGCGTACGCCAGCTTGGCATGACGACCGACCGCGTGATGCGCACCGCCCAGCAGCTGTACGAGGGCATCGACCTCGGCGAAGGCCCGGTCGGCCTCATCACCTACATGCGGACCGACTCGGTCGCGCTGGCGCAGGAGGCGATCACCGACATCCGCAAGTACGTCGGCGCGCATTTCGACAAGGACTACCTGCCGCCTTCCGCGATCGCGTACAAGGCCAAGACCAAGAACGCGCAGGAAGCGCACGAGGCGGTGCGCCCCACGTCGGTCATGCGCACGCCCGAGGCGGTGAAGCCCTTCCTCACGCACGACCAGGCGCGCCTGTACGAGCTGATCTGGAAACGCACCGTCGCCTGCCAGATGACGCCGGCGCAGTTCGACACCGTCGCCGCCGACATCACCGTGGGCGAGGGCACTTTCCGCGCCACCGGCCAGACGCTCGCCTTTCCCGGCTTTCTCGCTGTCTACCAAGACGAGGAGGAAGGCGAAGAAGAATCCCGGCTGCCGCCGCTCGTCGAGGGCGAGACGCTGCCGGTCGACCGGCTCTACGGCGAACAGCACTTCACCCAGCCGCCGCCGCGCTACACCGAGGCGAGTCTCGTCAAGGCGCTCGAGGAATACGGCATCGGCCGCCCGTCGACCTACGCCAGCATCATCTCGACGCTGCAGGATCGCGAATACGTGGTGCTCGAGAAAAAACGCTTCCAGCCGACCGACATTGGCCGCCTGGTCAACTGCTTCCTGACCCGGCATTTCAGCCATTACGTCGACTACGACTTCACCGCCAAGCTCGAGGACAAGCTCGACGACGTCTCCAACGGCAAGTACAAATGGTCGCGCCTGCTCGGCGAATTCTGGAAGGAATTCGACAGCGATCTCAAGGCCAAGCAGGACGTCGAGCGCGGCTGCCCCATCCTGGACGCCTGCCCCAAGTGCGGCAAGCCGCTATTCATGCAGGCTTCCAAGCGCGGCCTCTTCATCGGCTGCTCGGGCTACCCGGCGTGCGATTACACGCGCCCGCTGCACGCCGCGACCGCCGAAGGCGACAACATCCTCGGCAAGGATCCGGCGACCGGGCTCGACGTGAAACTGCTGTCCGGCCGCTTCGGACCTTACGTGCAGATCGGCGACATGCCCGCGGACAAGAAGGCGCCCAAGCCGCGCCGCGCCTCGTGGCCCAAGGACATCCCGCTGGAAAACGCCACGCTGGAAATGGCGCTGAAACTCCTCTCGCTGCCGCGCGAGGTCGGCATCCACCCCGAGACCGGGCTGCCGATCGTCGCCAACAACGGCCGCTTCGGGCCGTATCTCTTGCACGACGGCAAGTTCAAGTCGATTCCCAAGACCGACAGCGTGTACGACATCGACCTGCCGCGCGCGCTCGAGGTGCTGGCGATGGAGCGCGCGCCGCGCGGCGCCGACTCGGCCGCGTCGGTGCTGAAGACCCTCGGCCCGCATCCGGACGACGGCAAGGACGTCACCGTGCGTGCCGGCCGCTATGGGCCCTACGTGAAGCACGGCACGACCAATGCCACGCTGCCGAAGGACATCACGCCCGAAGCGATCACGCTCGCGGAGGCGCTCGATCTCCTCGCCGCGCGGGCGGCCCGCGGTCCGGCGAAAAAGCCGGCGAAGAAAGCCGCGGCCAAGCCGGCCGCCGGAAAGAAACCCAAGGCTGACGCCGGCAAGGCGGAAACCCAAAAGCCTGCGGCGAAGAAGCCCGCGACCGGCAAGGCCGCCACCAAGACCGCGCCCACCAGGAAGGCGACGTCGAAAAAACCCGCCGCATGAGCACGCCGCCCAGCCTGCTCATGGTCAACGCCTTCATCGGCACGGCCAACTACAAAAAGCTCTACCAGGCGCTCGGCTACGCCGTCGTCACCGAGTGGTCCGAGCGCCGCGCCATCGCTCTCGTCAGGCAATCCCCACCCGCCGTGATCGTCGCCGACTTCTTCCACCAGACCGATTTCCGCGACCGCCTTTCCAATCTCGAGTCGCTGCTCGCCACCGCGCAGGCCGCGCCCGCCACGCGCATCCTCGTCTTCTACGAACCGGCGCACCAGGCCGCGCTCGACAAGGTGCGCGACCGCCTGCGCATCGACGCCGCGCTGACCCTGCCAGTGGATGAAACCGCGCTCGCCGCCACGCTCGGCGCTTGGCGCGACCGGGCGCCGGCCGCCTGACGCGCGCCCTGTCACACGTCCGCAACCTGCGGCGACTATCGTCGTGCGCATGTCGATTTCTCCGCTGCCCATGACCATGGATGCGTCCCGCGCGCAACTGCTCGCCATCCTCTCGGAAGCGCGCCTGCTGACGCTGCTGCAACCGGTGCTGGATTTGCATACCGGGCAGATGGCCGGTTACGAGGCCCTGACACGGGGGCCGTCGGACAATCCCTTGCATTCACCGATCGCGCTGTTCCGCGCGGCCGACTGCGCCGGGCTGACGGGCACGCTGGACGCGGCGTGCATGGCTTCGGCGCTGGCGGCGTTTGCACGCCTGCGGCTGCCGGGGC
>DYFW01000202.1 GCA_020725005.1 Thiobacillus denitrificans | reverse complement strand
GCGGTGTCGATCACGTGCAGCGGCACGCCGCGAATCTGGATCGCCTCGCGCACGGTGTCGCGCGTGGTGCCGGCGATCTCGGCGACGATCGCCGCCTCGAAGCCCGCGAGCTGGTTCATGAGGCTCGACTTGCCGACGTTGGGCTGGCCGATCAACACCACCGTGAGGCCCTCGCGCAACAGCGCGCCCTGCCTCGCCTGCGCGCGCACTGCCGCAAGACTGGCGTTGAGCGCGTCGAGCCGGCCGAAGGCGTCGGCCTGTTCCAGAAAGTCGATTTCCTCCTCGGGAAAGTCGAGCGTGGCCTCGACCAGCGTGCGCAGGCGCGTCAGCCCGTCGACCAGTTCATGCACCCGCGCGGAAAACGCGCCCGACAGCGAGCGCACGGCCGAACGCGCGGCTTCCGCCGACGCGGCGTCGATGAGGTCGGCGACCGCCTCGGCCTGCGCGAGGTCGAGCTTGCCGTTGAGAAAGGCACGCCTGGAAAATTCACCGGGTTGCGCCAGCCGCGCGCCGAGTTCCAGACAGCGCGCGAGCAGGAGATTCATCACCACCGGCCCGCCGTGGCCGTGCAGCTCGAGAACATTCTCGCCGGTGAACGAATGCGGTGCGGCAAAATACAGCGCAATACCCTCGTCGATCACGCTGCCGTCGCCCGCCAGAAAGCGCGTGTAAATCGCGTGGCGCGGCGACGGCAGACGACCGAGCACCCCCTCGGCGAACGGCGTGACATCCGGGCCGGAAATCCGTACCACGCCCACGCCGCCACGCCCGGGCGCCGTGGCGATGGCGGCAATGGCCTCGGCGGGGACAGGATGCGCGCGGGTCATGGATGCGGGTAAACCGGGTCGGGGACGAGGCCGCATTGTAACGTGAGCCCGCGGGACACGATTCGCACCGCGCCAAGCCTTGTGCTGCGTGGTCTGGAATCTGCGTCGAGCGGCCTTTCCGGGAAACGCCCGCCGCCGCATAATACAAAATCAACGCGCCCACCCCGTGACCGACACCCCCAACCCCTCTCCGCACACCCTCCAGCTGCCCGCCGTCCTCCAGGTCGGCGGGCAGGCGCCGAGCTTCGGCATCCTCGCCTCGATCGCCGATCAGGGCCTGATGTTCGACTTTCACGCCGGCATGCCGCGGGCGCCCATCGTCGGCAGCAAGGCGCTCCTGGACTTCAACGCCCTCGGCCAGCATCACGCCTTTCCCGTCCTGATCGTGCACGTGGCGAACAGCCGTGCCCTGCTTTCCCTGCGCGACGCCCCCCCCAGCGCGCTCGCCGCCCTCGCCGCGGCGACCCGCCTGAACGCACCGCCGCTTTCAGCCAGCCTTGCCATCCTGCAGCGGCAGCACGCCTGCCACGTCCGCTTCATGGGAGGCATGCGCGCCGTCGTCGACACCTTCTACCAGCGCTTGCCGAAGGAAATCGAGCGTCTGGGCGACCAGGCGCTGTCGCCCGCCACCCGCGCCAGGCTCGACGAGCTCCATTCCCGGCTGGACAGCCAGCGCGAAGCGATGGTCCAGCAGTTCTGCCATGCCTATCCCATGTATCCGGAACAGCGCGCAAGCTACGCTGGCGCGCGCAAGATCGAGACGTCGCTGGATCTCGTCGACAAGGAACAGGTCGACGACTGGATCCGTCGCACCACGGTCGCGCAGCGCATCGACGACGCCCTCGCGCCGCTGCCGCACGAATTCAACCGCCATTACAACGCGCTGCTCAAGAACGACTACACCGAGGTCGCCCACCCCTACCGCCTGGAGTCGGTGCTGAACGTGCTGGCCGATTTCATCGCCTCGCTCGGGATCGACGCCGAGCTGCGCCTGCCGTGCTACACGGCCATGGGGCACGCCTTCGAAGCCCACGCCGCCGCGCTCTATCCGGCGCTGATCCAGGTGCTCGGCGTCGAGCCGGACGCGCCCCAGGCCCCGGCGGCCGGCATGGACCTCGCGGCCTGGCTGCGCGCCGCGTCCTCGCCGCGCCAGGACAGCAGCGAAAGCACGGAATCCACGCCCCCCGCCGCAGCGCTGGGCGAGGAAACGGGCGCCTTGCTGGAACGCCTCGCCCTTGCCCTGGGCACGGCGTCCGGCGCATACGCGGCCGATGCGTCGCCCGCGATTCCCGCCTTTGCGGCGCAAAACCGCATCCTGGCGCGTTTCCTGCCGCAGGAAGCGAACCCCGCGAGCCCGCTCATCGACAGCGCCGGCCGCACGCTCGGCACGCTGGGCGGGCTCGACGCCACCGCGCTTGACAACCTGCGCATGCTCTTGCTGCAGCCGCCGCCCGTGGAGCCGGGTCCCGAACGCCTGCCGGAAACGTCGCAGGTGCGCGATCTTCTGCAACAGGCGCAGGAGATCGTGCTGCCCTACACGCTCGACGGCCTCACCTACGAAGCCCGGCCCGGGCATCCGGCGTGGACGCTGCTCAACCTGATCGACGCCCTGCACCTCGGCGCCGATGACGACGGGCGCCTGCTCGAGCCCGTGCACCACCGCGCCGTATCGCTCGCGTTGCGATGGCTGCTCGCGCAGGATCCGTCCGACACCGCCCTCAAGCAGGTCAACACCCTGCTTTCCCGCCTGGTCGACGAGCTTCGGGCCGGACAGCGCGCGCGCCGCGCCGCGGTCCTCGCATCGCTCGGTGCCGCACCAGACCACCCGGCCGCCGGCTGGTGCGTCGTGCGTCGTGGCGACGCCGCGATCCCCCACGAAATCCTTGGCGTCTCCAGCGACCGCTACACGCTCCTCAACCGCGCCGCCACCAGGCGCATCGACATTTCGCGCGACGCCTACGCGGCCGACCTCGACGCCGGCGCGATCGAGGAAACCGACGATGCCTACGACCGTCCCCTCCTCGAACGCAGCGCGGGCGCCGCGCTTGCCGCCAGCCTCGGCGCGGTGCATGCCTTTACGTGGAAGGATCCCGCGTGCGGCTGCCTGCGACGCAGCGCGTTGATCGACGAACTCGAACGGCGGCTCGAACAACCCGTGCTCGACCCGCCGACCTTCTGCGCGCTGGTGGAAATCCCCTCGATGCGGC
>DYFW01000018.1 GCA_020725005.1 Thiobacillus denitrificans | reverse complement strand
AGCAGGCCCGCCGCCACGGCCACCGCCACGGCGCCGGCGCCGGCCGCGCCTTTCAGTACGTTTCTGCGAAGTGCGTTCATGTTGGATCCTTTGCAATGATGGTGTGAGAGCGCCGCCCCGCAGGGCGGCGCATGCCGTCGCTCAGTCGCGCTGACTGGGATTGACCACTGGATAACCATTCGACAACGCGGTCATGAACACCTCGATGTCGGTGTATTCCTTGCTGCCGATCTGCAGCGGCTGGACGCCGGAATTGCGGTTGCACTCGGTGAAGCGCACGTGGAGCGACTGCAGTTCGTCCTTGCTGCGCCAGGTCGGCCAGTGCGCCACGTCGCCGTAGTGCGTGGTCGGGGTCTGCCCGCGCAGGTTTTTGCCGACGACCGAGACATGGCAGGTGGCGCAGGAGAAGTTGGTCCAGCCGGCCTTGGTGTGGAAGAGCTTCTTGCCGTTCTCGAAGGATTCCTTCAGCGGGCCTTTCGAGACGTCGATCCTGATCGGCATGCCGTTGCTGAACGCCGTGATGTAGACCGACACTGCCGAGTTGTCGTAACTGCCGTTGACGAGCTTCATGCCCTGCTTGTCGGCGCAGTGCTCGATCATCGCCTCCAGCCCAACGACGCGCTGCATGTCCTTGCGGTACTGCGGATATTGCAGGCGCAGACCCTTGAGCTCGCCCTTTTTCGCGCCAAGGCAGGCGGCGAAGCGGCCGTCGGCGTTGAGTTGCCGATACAGCTCCGCGCCCCGGTCCTGCGCATCATGGCCGCCGTGCAGGGTGTCGTTGAAGGGTGGATCCTTGTACTTCCAGTTCACGGTCCAGAACTGGGTGGCGCTGCTCGCCCGCTGCGGGTCGATCCTGGCGTTGTCCTTCCAGTACTGGTAGGTATTGGTGTGCCGAGCGTCATCGCTGGCCCGGGGCTTGCTGCCGTAGTCGATGTAGGGCGTCATGTCGCGGTAGACCTCCTCGGCGTGGGCCCCGAGGGAGAGCGCCAGGCCCGACAGGGCGATCGCGGCGATGCGTGCGGATGTTTTCATGGGTTTCCTCCGGGGCTCAATTCAGGGATTGCAGGAAGGCGACGATGTCGCGGATGTCCTGATCTGACAGGACGCCGTTGGTGCCGAAGGGCGGCATCTCCGTGCCCGGATTGGCGACGCGCCGGTCCCATATCTGCTGGTACATGTGCGCATCGCTGTAGCCCCAGGTGCCGACGTTCAGCAGGGGCGGCCCGCCGCTGCCGGGCTGGACGTCGCCGGGAAGCGCGTGGCAGGCCCAGCAGTTGCCGCGCTGGGTGTTCATCGCGAGCTTCTTGCCGTTCTCCGCATTGCCGTTGAGGGGGCCCTGCAGTTCAACCTTTTCGGCTTTCTTCGTCGGCCGCTTGTCCTCGTAGCTCAGCGTGGGCCACTTCGACAGGTCCTGGCGGTGCTCGTTGTATTTCAGCTCGCCGCTGTTCTTCACCGGCAAAGGCCAGACGGTTTTCTTTTCCTTGCCGGCGTCATACAGCAGGTTGGATGGCAGGGCCTCGTCGGCCACGGCAGGCATCGCTGCGGTGAGGCCGCCGATGGCGAGGGCCAACAGGGTGATTTTCATGGGGCTCTCCTCTCGATCTGGAACAAAACGTCCGACCGGGTGCAATGCAAGCCCTGTGCCCATATCCGGTACTGATTACAGGCGCTTGACCCTTATGGGGAATCTGCCACCGGCCCGGGGTGCCGGTGCGCGGGCCGCCAGGTCAAATTGACCCAGCCAGCTTTTGCCTGTGGGTCAGTACGACCCAGGGTCAGGCATCGGCTTCCTCGTCTTCCACCATGCCGGAGAGCTTGCGCAGCAGTGTCTTGTAGCCGATCGCGAGGATGCGCGATGCCTCGGCCTTGTTGCCGCCCGTCAGCTCCAGCACCGACAGGATGTAGCGTCGCTCCATTTCAGCGAGCGTCGCCGGGCGGCCGCTTGCGGGTTCGCCGGCGCTGCCCAGCCAGCCGCGGCCGCCGAGGTTCTCGGGCAGGAGCGCCAGCGGCACTTCCAGCGCCGATTCTGGACACAGGATGACCGCTTGCTCGACCGCGTTTTCGAGTTCGCGCACGTTGCCTGGCCAGTCGGCCGCCATCAGCGCGAGCACGGCGTCCGGCGCGAGCCGGCGCACCCGCCGCCCCTGGGCGCGGGCGTAGCGCTCGACGAAGAACTCGGCCAGCGCGGCGATGTCCTCGCGCCGTTCGCGCAGCGGCGGCAGGCGCACGTTGAGCACTTTCAGGCGGTGGAAGAGGTCGCGCCGGAAGACGCCTGCGGCCACCTTCTGCTCCAGCGCCACGTTGCTCGCCGCCAGCAACCGAAAGTCCACCTCGAAGTCGCGATCGGCGCCGAGCGGACGCACCCGGCGTTCCTGCAGCACACGCAAGAGCTTGGCCTGGATCAGCGGGCTCATCGCGTTGACCTCGTCGAGAAAGAGGCTGCCGCCGTGCGCTTCGCGGATGAGGCCGGCGCGCTCGCGGGTGGCGCCGGTGAAAGCGCCCCTGGCGTAGCCGAACAGCTCGGATTCGGCGAGGTCGTCCGGGATCGCCGCCATGTTGAGGGCGATGAAAGGGCCCTGCCCGCCGTGCAGTGCGCGCGCCACCAGTTCCTTGCCGGTGCCGCTCTCGCCTTCGATCAGCACGTTGGCGCGGGTGCCGCGCACCTGCACGATCCACTCGCGCAGGCGCTGCATCGCCGGGCTCGCGCCCTGCAACGCATTGAGGTCGCCGTCGCGCGCCTGCATCTGCTGGCACAGCTCGGCCTGGCGCGCGCGGCTTTCGACTTCGCGGCGCGCCTTCGCCAGCACCAGTTCCACGGCTTCGAGGCCGAAGGGCTTGGCGAGAAAGTCGAAGGCGCCCAGCTTCACCGCCTGTACCGCGTTGTCGAGCGTGGCGTGCGCGCTCACCACGATCACCGGCAGGCCGGGATCGAACGCCTGGACCTGGCGGATCACCTCGAAGCCGTCGATCCCCGGCATGACGAGGTCGGTGAAGATGAGATCAGGCCTGGTTTCCTTGAACCGCGCCACGAGCTCGCCAGGCGCGGTCTCCACGCGCACGCGATGCGGTCCACACGTCTCGATAATGCGCTTCAGCAGCGCTGCAACGTCCGGCTCGTCCTCGACCACGAGGATGGTCAGCGGCGACTCGTTGTGCGGTTTTCCACTGTCGGCGAGCATCGTTTAGAGTGGTTGTCCTAAGCGTTCGGAAGATTGTGCCATGACCGAGGATACCCTCATCGCCGCAGACGCGCCGCCCACGCGACGGCCGCTATTGCGCGCCTTGCGGGACTGGCGCCATTCCCTGCTGTTCACCCTGCTCGCCGCCTCCGCCGCGAGTGTCGCACTCATCAGCGTCCTGCTCTTCCTCGGCATCGACCATTTCGTCAGCCAACGCTTTTCCGATCTCAGCGCCGAGCGCCTCGCCCAGACCGAGGGACAGGTGCGCGCGACGGTGACGCGCGAGCTCGATGCGCTGCGCAATCTCGGCGAACTCCTGAGCAAGGACGCCGAACTCAACAACGCGACCTACTACCACCTCTATCTCGACGGAGAGATCGAACACCCCGTCGCCGCGATCAGGCGCAGCGCGGCGGCCTTTCATCTCGACGCGGCGCGCCTGTGGGACGCAAATGGCCGCCTCGTCGCCGCGGCGCCGAGCGTGGTACCACCCGTCGCCCCGCCCGGCGAATTCGCGCAGGCCGCGTCGCGCGTGATCTGGATCGACGGCCAGCCCTGGCTCAGCGCGTCGGCGCCGCTCATGCGCGCCGGCAACACCCTCGCACTGCTATGGATCGGGCGCCCCTTGGCGTCGGTCCTTGCCGCCACCTTTCCGCCGGGCGGCGGCGTCCACGTGCGGCTGGCGCGGCCGGATACGCCTGTGCTCGGGCAGCGCGTGCAGCTGACGAGCCCGACCGACGCGCCGATCTGGCTTGATGTGCAGCTCGACGACAGCGTCGAACGTGCGCTGGCCGCGGTGAAGCAACTGCTTGCCTGGCTGCTGCTGGGGGCGGGCGTGCTGCTCGCCCTGCTGCTCGGCCTGACCCTGCGCCGGCAACTGGCTCCGCTGGGCCGCCTGACCCAGGCGGTTGCTGCAGTCGGCCGCGGCGAGTTCACGCCGGTCGAAGACGTTCGTGGCGACAACGAGATCGCCCGCCTGGTGCGTGCCTACAACGCCATGACCGCCGACCTCGCGAAACTGCGCGAACTCGAACGCCAGCTCCAGCAACAGGAACGCCTCTCGGCCATCGGCCGCATGGCCGCGCGCGTCGCCCACGACATCAACAACCCGCTGTCGGTGATCCGCGGCGTCGCCGAACTGCAGGCGCGCCAGTCGGAACGGGCGCAGGACGCAGCCTCCCTTGCCGATGCCCGGCTCATCCTGCACCACACCGAGCGCTGCATGCGCACCGTCGAGCATCTGCTCGCCTACGGCAAGCCGATCCGGCTGCAACTCGAAACACTCGACCTCAATGCGGTGGGTGAGGACATCACGCATCGCTGGCATGACCATCACCCGGAGGTGGCGATCGATTTCATTCCCGCAGGCGGTGTGCTCCGCGCGCAGGTAGACGTCTACCAGCTCGAACGCGTGCTCGACAACCTGCTCGAGAACGCCCGGCAGGCCGCGCCCGCCGGGCGCATCCAGGTGGTGTTGGCCGCGTCCGCCAAGCAGGTCGAGATCCGCGTCATCGACAGCGGCCCCGGCTTCACGGCGGAGGCGCGCGAACACCTGTTCGAACCTTTCCACACCACCAAACGCGGCGGCAGCGGCCTGGGGCTGGCGAGCTGCCTCGCCATCGTGCAGGCGCACGGCGGGACGATGGCCGTGGGAGACGGACCGACGGGCGAGGTCATCGTTCGCCTGCCCGCTGCCTGACGACCGCCGCGCGCCGGGCTTGCGCAACTCGTTATATCTTTGTCAATATATCGCCATGATCGACAAAGCCGTCGGCACACCCCGCCTGCGTATCCTGCTCGGCACCGAAATCGCGATCGGCCCGGGCAAGGCCGACCTGCTCGACGCGATCGCGCGCAGCGGGTCGATTTCCGCCGCGGCGCGCGAGATGAACATGTCTTACCGCCGCGCCTGGCTGCTGGTCGACACCATGAACCGCTGCTTCCGTTCGCCGCTCGTCGAGGCGGCCAAGGGCGGGTCGGGCGGCGGCGGGGCGCGCATCACCGAACTGGGGCTGGACGTGCTGGCGCGCTACCGCGCGATGGAAGTGAAGGCCGCAGCCAGCGTGGCCGACGAGATGCGCGCGTTCACGCGGCTGTTGTCGGCGAATCGGAAATGATCGCTGCACCGGCTGTTTTTTTGCCCCTCGTTATATTTGTCCGTATATATTGAGAAGCGTCGCCATGAAACTGCTTGCAAGACTGTCCGCCTGCGCCGCGCTCTGGCTGGCCCTGATCGCCCCGGCGCAGGCGGACAAACTCACCATCGCCGCCGCCGCCGATCTCAAGTTCGCCATGGCCGAGGTGGTGCAGAAATTCCGCGCGACCCGCCCCGGCGACCAGATCGAGGTGATCTACGGTTCCTCCGGCAAGTTTTTCACCCAGATCAAGAACGGCGCGCCCTTCGACATGTATTTTTCCGCCGACATCGTGTACCCGCGCGCGCTCGCGCAGGCAGGCCTGGCGGCCGGCGCTCCCCGCCCTTACGCGGTGGGCCGCATCGTGCTCTGGAGCCCGCAACCGGAACTGGCGAACACCGCGCTGAAGGACTTGCCCAGGGCGTCGATCCGCAAGTTCGCCATCGCCAACCCGCAACATGCGCCCTACGGCCTGCGCGCGATGGAAGCCATGCAGCATCAGGGCATATGGGACGCCATGAAGCCGAAGCTGGTGATGGGCGAAAACATCGCGCATACCGCCCAGTTCATCGACAGCGGCGCGGCCGACGCCGGCATCGTCGCGCTGGCGCTGGTGCTGTCGCCGACCCTGCAGGGCAAGGGCGCCTGGACCCTGATCCCGGCCGAGTGGCACGAGCCGCTGGAACAGGCTTATGTGATCACCCGGCGCGCAGCGGCGAACCCGCTGGCCAGGGAATTCGCCGCGTTCATGGCGAGCGCCCCGGCACGCGCCGTGATGCGCCGCTACGGGTTCGTTCTGCCGAACGAAGAGGCCAGCTAAGGTGTCCGACAGCGACCTGCAGGCGCTCGTCACCACGCTCACGCTTTCCGGCGTCACCACGCTGGTGCTGCTGGTGCTCGGCACGCCGCTCGCCTGGTGGCTGGCGCGCACGCGCCAGCGCTGGTCGGTCGCGGTGGAAGCCGTCGTGGCGCTGCCGCTGGTACTGCCGCCGACGGTGCTGGGCTTCTACATGCTGGTGGCGCTGGGGCCGCTGGGCCCGATCGGCGGCACGCTGGAATCCTTCGGCCTGCACCATCTGGCGTTCAGCTTCACCGGCCTCGTGGTAGCGTCGACGCTGTATTCCCTGCCCTTCATGGTGCAGCCGCTGAAGGACGCTTTCGGCGCCGTCGGCACGCGCGTGCTCGACGCCGCCGCGACGCTTCGCGCAGGGCCGTGGGACCGCTTCTTCAGCGTGGTGCTGCCGCTCGCGCGGCGCGGCTTCCTTACCGCGATCACGCTGACCTTCGCGCACACGGTAGGCGAGTTCGGCGTGGTGCTGATGGTCGGCGGCAACATTCCGGGCGAGACGCGCGTGCTGTCGATCGCCATCTACGATCACGCCGAGGCGATGGACTACGCCAGCGCCCATGTGCTGGCAGGCGGGCTCCTCGCGACGTCCTTCGCGTTGCTGCTGGCGGTGTACGCGTTCAATCGCCTTTACCCGGCGGCACATCCATGAGCCTCGTTGCCCGCTTCAGGCTCGACTACCCCGGCTTCTGCCTGGACGTCGACCTCGACCTGCCGTCGCGCGGCGTCAGCGCCCTGTTCGGGCATTCCGGCTCAGGCAAGACCACGCTTTTGCGCTGCATCGCGGGACTGGTGCACGCGCCCGGCGGGCGGCTCGCATTCGACGGCGAGGCCTGGCAGGATGCCGGGCATTTCCTGCCGCCGCACCGGCGTCCACTCGGCTACGTGTTCCAGGAGGCGGGCCTGTTCCCGCACCTGTCCGCGCGCGCCAACATCGACTACGGCCGCAGGCGCGCGGCGGCGCCGCTCGAGCCCGCCGCGCTCGACCACGTGATCGAGCTTCTCGGCATCGGCGCCCTGCTCGACCGCCGCCCGGACCAGCTCTCCGGCGGCGAGCGCCAGCGCGTCGCAATCGCCCGCGCACTCGCGGTGAGGCCGCGTCTGCTGCTGATGGACGAGCCGCTGGCCGCGCTCGACCACGCACGCAAGCAGGAGATCCTGCCCTACCTCGACCGCCTGCGCGCCGAGCTCGATATTCCGATTCTCTACGTGAGCCACGCACCCGACGAAGTGGCGCGGCTGGCGGACCATATCGTCGTGCTCGAAGGCGGGCGTGCGCTCGCCCAGGGGCCGCTGGCGGACACCCTGGCGCGGGTCGACTTGCCGATCCGTCTCGGCGACGACACCGGCGCGGTGATCGAGGCCAGCCTCGCCGAGCGCGACGAAAACTGGCATTTGGCGCGCGTCGAATTCCCCGGTGGCAGCCTGTGGCTGCCGGACCCAGGCCTGCCGCCGGACCAGCGTGTCCGTGTGCGCATTCTCGCGCGCGACGTCGGCATATCGCTGACGCGCCAGGCTGGCACGAGCGTCCTCAACCAGCTTCCGGGAACGATCACCGCTATCGCCGACGATGGCGACCCCGCGCTCACGCTGGTGCAAGCCGATCTTGGCGGCGCTGCCGTCGTCGCGCGCGTGGCCCGGCGCGCCGTCGCCGCGCTCGGCCTCGAACCAGGACGCGCCGTGTGGCTGGAAATCAAGGCGGCATCCGCCCTCGGCTAGGCCGGAACGGACAAGCTCAGGCCCGCCATGCGTAATGGAACGCCAGGCCGGCCAGCGACACCGCCTGCAAGCCTTTCAGGCGCCGTTGCGACCCCCATTTCTGCATGCGTGCGCCAAGGTAGGCACGGGCCAGTCCGCCGGCGCCGAAGGCAAGGCCCAGCGCCCAGTCAGGACGCGCCGCCACGCCCGCCGGTGCCGGCAGCCGGGCGTAGGCGGCAAGCGCGACACGACGAGGCACAGCGGCACCATGAAGGAACCGCCGCCGATGCCGTAGGCGATGCCAATCACCCCACGACGCAAGTCAGACCCTGCATCGGCAGAACCGGAAAGGCATGCGTCGTCGCGCCATGGGCGAAGCGGATCTCGCGCCAGTCCGCCGCCAGCAGCCGCACCGTGCCCGCAGGCGCTGCCGGCGTGTCTTTGCGCCGCCAGTCGGCCAGCATGCGCCAGACCCGATAGGCGAGGATGGCGGCGACGAAGGGCTCGAACCAGGCGCGCTCGGCCAGCCAGTGGGCGCAGCCAGGCGCCGGCGAGCGTGCCGGGCGCGCCGCCCGCGGCGATGATGAGCGCAAGCGGCCAGAGCAGGCGGTTCTCGCGCGCGTAGCGCAGGATGGCGCCGGGTATCGCCACCAGATTGAAGACGAGATTGGTGGCGGAGGCCGCCGGGCTGGCGAAGCCGAGTACCGACAACTGGAAGGGCACGAGCAGGAAGGCGCCGGAGATGCCGATCATGCTGGTGAAGAAAACAATGACCAGCGCAGCCAGCGGCGGCAGCCACAGCCAGGTCTCGACGCCGGACACGGCGAAGTGATGCCACGCCGTCATGGGGCTTGTCGCGGGTGCGTAGGCGTCAGGCCCAGCGTCCGGGGCGGTACTCCGCTTCGTCCGCGCTCACCGGCACCAGCGCGCGTCCGATCAAGGCCTGTCCCTGGGGACCGTAGAGGAAATCGAAGAAAGGCCGCATGGTCGCCACCTCCCATTTGCTGTAGAGCACCGACAGGGGACCATGCAGCGGGTAACGCCCGTCGTGTACGGCAGCGGCCGACGGCGCGACACCGTTGACGCTCAGCACCTTGAGCCGGCCGGCATCGACCAGGGGCTTGGCGAAAGCCCAGCTCACCAGCCCGAGCGCGCCTTCGAAGCGGGCGACGAGATCGACGATCTGCTCGTCGCGCTCGACGAAGAGGCCGCGCGGCGCCCAATCCGGACGATTGTTCAGGAGCAGATGGCGCACCGGCTCGAAATAGTCGGGGCAGTGCTTGCGTACCACCAGGGCGATGGCGCGATCCTCGCCGCCGAGCGTTCTCCAGCGCGCCAGCTTGCCGCGCGCGACGTCGCGCAAGGCGTCTAGGCCGACATCCGCCGCCGGGTTGCGCGGATGCGCGAGCACGACCTTGATGTCCCGCGCCACCAGCAGCCACGGCATGCCTTCACCACGCGAACCGGCAACGGGGCAGCACATGCCGCCAAGATCCGCTGTTCCCCGTCGCACCGTGGCGATGCCGTCGTCGCAGCCGCCGCCGGCGACGACGAGGCGATTGCCGCCGGGGCCGCGGTAGGCCGCGGCAAGATCGCGGAAGGCGCCGTGGGTGAGGATATGCGTGCCCTGGTAGCGAAGTTCGCCCGGCGTGCGCGGCGGCAGCGCAGCGGGAAGGAATTCGGCTGGCCGGGAGCGGCAGACGTTTTCCGCCAGCGCGGCGTCGATGCGGCGCTGCCGATCTGTCCCGGCGCGGCCGGAGACGGGCCCCAGGAGCGCAAGGCAGGCGAGAAGGAAATTGCGTCGATCGAGCATTGGGCTGGCCAGCAGAAGCTGAGCAAGCATAGAACGCCCGCGCCCGCATGGGAACAGGGGCGCCCGCCCGCTCAGCCCAGGTAGGCCTCCGTCGCATAGCGGCGCATCATGCGGTGGCTGTTGAAGAAGCTGGCGTTCTTGCTGATCGCGCCCTTCATCACGGCGATCCAGCCGGCGCGGTCGCCGAACCACAAGGGCAGCACGACCTGTTCGAGCTTGTCGTAGAGCGCCCTGGCGTCGTCACCGTTGGCGCTCAGGGCGTCCTCGCCCACCGCCCAGCCGGTCACGCCCTCGATACAGCCTTCGACCCACCAGCCGTCGAGCACCGAGAGCTGCGGCACGCCGTTGAATGCGGCCTTCATGCCGCTGGTGCCGGACGCCTCCAGCGGCCGCAGCGGCGTGTTGAGCCAGACGTCCGAGCCGGACACCAGCGACAGCGCCAGGTCCATGTCGTAATCGGGCAGGAAGGCCATGGGGATCTCGCCAGCCAGTTCGCGCATATGCGCATGCAGGGTTTCGATCAGCGCCTTGCCCGCCAGATCTCGTGGATGTGCCTTGCCGGCCATGACGATCTGGAAGGGATGCGCGCGGGCGAGGCGCCGCAGCCGGTCGAGATCGCTGAACAGCAGATCGGGGCGCTTGTACGCGGTCATGCGCCGCGCGAATCCGAGAATGGGACGGTCCGGGTCCATCTGCACGCCGGTCAGGGCGGCGATCCTGGCGAGCAGCGCCTGTTTGGCAGCAAGATGGGCACGCCACAGCGCCTCGTCGGGAATGCGGTCGGCGCGCGCGAGCAGTTCGGGTTCGTGGCACCAGCCCGGTACCTGCTGGTCGTAGAGCGCGGCGAACGGCAGGCTGGTCCAGGTCGAGGCGTGCACGCCGTTGGTCACCGCGTGCACGGCATACCCCGGGTACATCTGGCGCGACACTTCGGCGTGGCGCTTGGCGACGCCGTTGACGTAGTCTGACAGATTGAGCGCCAGCCGCGTCATGTTGAGGCGATCCTCGCCGGCCAGCAGCTTCACCGTCCCGAGATCCGTCAGGTCGCCGTAGATGCGCTGCACCAGGCCGTAATCGAACTTGTCGTGCGCCGCCTCGACCGGGGTGTGCGTGGTGAAGATGCACAGCTCACGCACACGCGGCAGGTTGTAGGGGCTCTCGCCGGGCCGCAGGTCTTCCGGCGCGTGCGCGAAGCGACGCAGCAGCGCGAGCGTGAGGAAGGCCGAGTGCCCCTCGTTCATGTGATAGCCCATGAGCGTGAAACCGAGCGCCTGCAACATGGCGATGCCGCCGACGCCGAGCACGATCTCCTGCTTCATGCGCATGGCCTCGTCGCCGCCGTAGAGGGTGTGGGTGATGTCGCGGTCGCGCGGATCGTTCACCGGCAGGTCGGTATCGAGCAGCAGCACCGGCACGCCGCTGTCGAGCCGCGTGCTGAGCCGGTAGAGCCAGCCGCCCACCCACACGTGGCGTCCTTCGATTTCCAGCGCGATGGTGGCATGCAGGCGCGTCGCGTAGCGTTCGGGCTCCCACTCGTCGGCGAGCTCGATCTGTCGCCCCAGCGCGTCGATTTCCTGCCGGAAATGCCCACCGCGGAATACGAGGGTGACCGCGACCATGGGCACGCCGATGTCGGCGGCTGCGCGCAGGCTGTCGCCCGCGAGCACCCCGAGGCCGCCGCTGTAGGTCGGGATGCCGCTCTCCAGCGCGATCTCCATGGAAAAGTAGGCGATGCGGGGCTTGCGCGTATAGGGTTCAGTGGTGATCTCGGCTTCGGCCATCGTGGATTCCAGACAGAAAGGACAAGCGGCCGCCCGTCGCGGCGCGACGGCACCAGGCTTGCGGCCAGCTTAACAGTTGTTTATTTGGATTTCTCCCGGGGCGTGGTACCGGTCTGCGCCTTGATCTGGATTTCCGCCCACCGCTCGCGCCATTCGGCGAGCTGTTCGTCCTCGATCTCGAGCTGGATCGCAGCCACGTCGAGCGCGCTCATTTCCTGGTCCTCGATGCGACGCATGAACTTGGTGCGCGTCCGCGCCAGCAGCCGCTCGATGTCTTCTTTCTTCAGTTGTCTGGCCTTTTGTAGATAGGCCTCACTCGGTTTTCTCATCGCAACGCACCTCTTGTCAGGTTGAGGGGAAACGCAAAACTACACCGACTCGGGGGAATGCATCTACCTTTCCCGACGCATCCTGCGCGCCGCCGCCCGGTCCCGCCATGGCTCGTCCGTCATCAAGGTTTCACATGTGGTTTTCATGATGACAGACCTTCGGCTTTTGTCGCCCGGTTCAACACAAGGATGCCTCCATGACGACAGCAAAAAACCCCCAGCCCAAGCGTACGTTGCAGCTTCCAGCGCGCGCGCCCCACCCCGGCACACGGCCCGACAGAACTGGTGGTGCTCAGTCTCAACGATCAGGGCGTCATCCGCGGGTGCAGCGAGGCCTGCCACAGGATATTCGGTTACCCGGCCACCGAACTGGCCGGCTGCCATATATCGACCCTGCTCCCCCAGCTGCCGAGCGACGAACTGGTGCGGGACGGCCGTATCGACGCCCGTCTGGCCTATCTCTGCCACTGCGGCCATCCATTCCAGGCACGCCATCGCAACGGCCAGCACTTCGGCATCGAGCTGTTCATCAACCGCCTCGATCATCACAACGTCGCCGTGCTCGTGCGTCGCCTGGATGCACGCGCACCGGCCGACGCGGCCGTGCTGGCGCACTAGCCTCCCCATCCCCCGGCGAGAGTGGTGACGCGTGAGCCCTGGCAGCGGCGATTTGCCTGAAGATCACGCCGACCTGGAAAGTCTGCTCGACGAATTGCTGGCGCTCCGTGCCGAGATCGTCGCCGGACCGGTGCGCACGCAAGCACTCTGTGCCGCCGTGCATCCCGACCATCGCCGCAGTGCCGTCAACCTGTTGCATTATCTCGCCCTGCGCCGACGCGACCTGCGCGCCCTGCAACGGCGCCTGGCTCGAATGGGCCTTTCCTCGCTGGGGCGCGCCGAGTCGAATGTGCTCGCCAGCGTCGACGCCGTACTGCGCGTGCTGCACCGTCTGGTGCGGCGCGAGTGGATGCCCGCCCCGCCGGACGTTCCGCCGGTTGATTTCGACCAGGGCGCGGCGCACCTCACCGCGCATGCCACGGCGCTACTCGGCCGCCCGCCCCCCGGGCGACCGGTGCGCATCATGGTGACGATGCCAGGCGAAGCCGCCGACGATGGGCGTCTCGTCCACGCCCTGCTCGAACAGGGCATGGACTGCATGCGCATCAACTGCGCACACGACGATGCCGCGACCTGGGCACGCATGATCGGCCATCTGCGCGAAGCGGAACGCAAGCTGGGGCGCAACTGTCGCGTGTTCATGGACCTCGGCGGCCCCAAGCTGCGCACCGGCCCGCTGGCCCCAGGGCCGGCGGTGACGCGGGTACGTCCGCTTCGCGACGCCTTTGGCCGCGTCACCGCGCCGGCACGCCTCTGGTTCACGCGCATCGACGCGCCGCAGCCTGCTCCCACGCCCGCAGGAGCCAGCCTGCTGGTCGCTGCCGACTGGCTGGCGCGCCTGCAGGCGGGTGATGAGGTGACGTTCACCGATGCCCGCGACGCCCATCGCGCATGCCGCGTCGTCGAGATCAGCGAGCGCGGCGTCTGGGCCGAGATAACCCAAACCGCCTACTTCGTCCAGGACATCCGGCTGCGGCACGTGCCGGGCGACAAAACCCAGCCCGCCGCCGAAACCCCGCTGGGTCCGCTGCCGCCCAGGGACGGCGTGCTCACCCTGCACAAAGGCGACCTGCTCGTGGTGACGCGCGACCGTCAACCGGGCCATCCCGCCACCCGTGACAGCGCGGGCAATCTCCTCACCCCAGCAACGATCGGCTGCACCTTGCCCGAGGCCTTCGACCATGCCCGCCCCGGCGAGCCGATCTGGTTCGACGACGGCAAGATCGGCGGCGTCATCGAACACGTCGACGCCGCGCAGGTACGTGTGCGCATCACGCAAGACCATGTCAAGCCGCTCAAGCTGCGCGCCGACAAGGGCATCAACCTGCCCGACACCGAACTGCGCATCGCCGCGCTGACGCCGAAGGACATCGAGGACCTGAATTTCATCGCCATGCATGCCGACATCGTCGGCCTGTCGTTTTCCAACAGCGCGTCCGACGTGCTCGCGCTGCAGCAGCATCTTGCCGGCCTCGGCAGCCGCCACCCGTCTATCGTGCTCAAGATCGAAACGCGGCGCGGCTTCGAAGCCCTGCCAGAGATGCTGCTTGCCGCCCTGCGTTCGCCGCAGTGCGGCGTGATGATCGCGCGCGGCGACCTCGCGGTGGAATGCGGCTTCGAACGTCTTGCCGAGGTGCAGGAGGAAATCCTCTGGCTGTGCGAGGCGGCCCACGTGCCGGTCATCTGGGCCACCCAGGTTCTGGAGATGCTCGCCCGCGAAGGCCGCCCCTCGCGCGCGGAAATCTCCGACGCCGCGATGGGTCTTCGCGCCGAATGCGTGATGCTCAACAAGGGGCCGTATATCGTGAACGCGGTACGCACGCTCGACGACATCCTGCGCCGCATGCACGCGCATCAGGAAAAGAAACGCGCCTTGCTGCGCGCCCTGCGGCTCGCCGACCACCTGCCGGCCGCCGCGCACGACGCCTGGCGTCCCTAGCCGGCCGGCTTGCGCAGGCGCGCCGGCTGCGCTTCGGCGCAGTGGCCGAGCGCGATCACCAGCGCGGGCGTTTCTCCCCTGTCGAGCTTCAGCGCTGCACGCAGCGCGGTCTCGTCGTAGCCGCCGATGGGGCAGCTGCCCAGCCCCAGGTGCGCGGCCTGCAGCAGGATGTGGGCGGCGGCGAAATTGCACTGGCCGCAGGCCCAGGCCGCGATGGCGTCCGGCTTGTAGAACGCGCGGTACTGCGCATTTATCGTAGCCGTGTCGCCGCCGCGCGCCTCGGCCGCGAACCTTTGGCGTACATAGTCGGCATCCGGGTCGAGGTCATCGACCAGGGCGACGACGACGATGAAGGCGGGCGCGGTCGCGGCGGCCGGCTGGTCGAAACAGGCGTGCGCAATCGCGGCGCGTCCGGCCGCATCGGTCACGGTAATGAAACGCCACGGCTCGAGTCCGAAGGCCGAGGGGGCGAGGCGCCCCGCTTCGCGCAGCAGGGCCAGTTCCGTTTCCGTCGGCGCCTGCCCGGCAATGAAGTGACGACAGGCGAAGCGTTTGTCGATGGCGTCGAGCAGCGCGGGCATGATGACTCTCCTTTATTCGAGCAGGCCCTGGCGCGCGAACAGCCACAGCTGATGCTGCGTCAGGGTTTCGACGCGGTCGGCCGGCAGATCGAGGCCCGTCCCGGTGAGCCGTGCCTGCATCAGCGCGGCCAGTTCGCCGGTCGTGCGCGTGCCGTCGAGCAGGCCCAGCAGCGCGCGCCCATGGGCGTCGAGGTCGATCGCGACGTGGCGGGCGCCGCTCACGACCCAGCCGGGGGTGGCGGCCGAGGCGCGCGCCAGGGCGTTCGCCCGCGGCCGCTCGCCCGGCGGCCGCGGTGCCGGCCCGCGCCACACCGTGGGCATCACGCCGTGCATGACGGTAAGGCGGAACAGCGCGTCGCGGAACGCGGCCGCGTCGACGACCGGGTAGGTGCCGTAGGTCTGCAGGATCTGCCGCGCCGCATCCCGTAACTCAGCATAGTCGAGCGCGGCGGGATAGGTCGATGACAGCGCCATCGCCGCCGCCTTCATTGCCGGGTCGGCGATCTCGTGGCCGTTGCCCGCGGGGTTGGCGAAGCGCTGGGCGGTATCGCTGTCGAGGTCGATCTCCTCGTCGCTCGCGAGGTCCGCATGAAACATCAGGCCCTCGAGCGCCGCCGGCAGCGGCGGCTGCGCGCAGGGGGCGTCGATGCGTGCGATGAGCGCGCGACGAAAGCGCGTGCCGAGCGCATCGTCGAGCGCCACCTCGGCGTCGTGCCAGCGTCCCGCCATGCTTTCCGGCACCAGGCCCCAGGCGTCTTCGAGCTCGACCACGGCGCGGCGCGGGCCGGCTTCGCCGACGTAGCGCAGCCCGTGCGCGTCGAGCCGCGCCGTGAAATCGGCAAAACTCATCGGCGCGTTGCAGTCCGCGAGGTATTCGTGGAAGAGATACGAGGGCAGCGCCGTCTTCAGGTAGGCGATTTCCTTCCGCAGCGCCGGGTCGTCCCACTCGGCCTCCAGTGCGTCGAGCGCGCGGCGCGCCTGTCGCAGCCGCTCGGGCGCGTCGGCGTCGGGGTCGGTACGCGCGACCAGCGCCTCGCGCAACGGCAGCAGTTTCTGCCAGCCGGCGGCGACGTTGATGCTGACGTAGGCGAGGCCGTTCGCGCCCAGATGGCGACGGCACACGTCGAGCAGCGCCTGCTGGATCGCAGGCGGAACCCAGGAATACACGCCATGGGCGATGATGTAGTCGAATTCGCCCAGGTCGGCCGGCAGCGCGGCAAGGTCCCCGTGCAGGATGCGCACGTTCTTCAGGCCAAGCTGCGCGACGAAGCCGGCGCCGGCCTGGGCCTGCACCCGGGACAGCTCGACGCCGACGCATTCGCAACCGGGCCAGCGCCAGGCCAGCGGAATCAGGTTGCCGCCCTGCGCGCAGCCGAGTTCCAGGATGCGTGCGCGGGTGGGGTCGGGCGCGTCGAAGCCGTGCAGCGCCGCCACGGCCGCCAGGAAATCCGGCTGGGTCTCGGGCAGCGGCAGGCTGTCGTAGGGAAGTTCGTCGTAGCTGGCGAGGGTATCCATGTCAGGGCTCAGGATACAGGCAAGGGGCAGCTTCGCGGCGCTACCCGGGTTCGTCCCCCCGGTCGGCTCGGGCTGCGGCGCGCACGCCGGTTTCCGGTTCGGCCGGACGCGTGCGCTGGATTGCTGGTGACGGCTCGCATGGCCGATCGGCTCTTGCCGCCTCCCAGGCCAGCAGCGCACGCTTGCGATCGGCACCCCAGCGATAGTCCCCGGTATCGCCGCTTTCGCGGATCACGCGATGGCACGGGATCAGGAAAGCGATGTGATTCGCGGCCAGGGCTGTGCCAACGGCCCGCTGTGCGCGGGGACATCCGCTGCGTTCGGCAAGCTGCTGATAGGAGATTACACGCCCGAATTCCGTATGGATCAGCGCTTCCCATACTTTGATCTGGAAGTTCGTTCCGCGCAGTACGAGGTGTACCCGGCCACGGCCAGGCCTGGCGGGAAAGATGTCCTGCACGACGCGCCGGGTCTGTGCGTCGTCGCGCCTGAATCTCGCGTTGGGCCAGCAGGCCACGAGTTCGGCTGTCATCGCGTCCTGCGCCGCGACAGAGAACGCGAAGTGGCAAATGCCGCGCCCTGTCCAACCGATTATGGCTTCGCCAAAGGGCGAGCAGGCAAATCCGTAGGCGATCTCCAGATCCCTGCCGCCCGCCTTGATTTCGCCTGGCGTCATCGCCTCGCAGCTCACCATCAAATCATGCAGACGGCTGGTGCTGCTCAACCCGGCGCTTTCGCTCACGCTCAGCATATCGCGCGAGGCCCGCAACTGCGCTTTGGCATACTCCTTGGTCAGGTACTGGAGAAAGCGCTTCGGCGAAATTCCCGCCCATTCGGCGAACAGCCTTTGCAGATGGAACGGACTGACGTGCAGGGCGGCCGCGATCCGATCCAGGCCGGGTTGCTGCCTGGCGTTCTCGCGGATGTAGGCGATTGCGCGGGCAACGAGCGCGTACTGGCGCGTCCGGGCGTCGGTCTCAGGCGGCATGGCTGCGCGGCCTCGACCAGGCGGCAGCCGGCGAGAAGCCGGTTACCAGGGCGGTGCCCGTCAATACCATCAGGCCGCCAATCAGGGTGTGCCAGCCGACGGGTTCGTCCAGGAACAGGTGCCCCCACAGAATGCCGAACACCGGGATGAGGAAGGTCACGGTGAGCGCAGGCACCGCGCCGACATCCGAGATCAGCCTGAAATACAGCAGATAGGCGATGCCGCTGCACACGATGCCGAGCGCGGCCACCGCGAGCAGGACATGCAGCGGTGGCTCGCCATGCAGGGGCGGCGCAAACAGGGCAAGCGGTGCCAGCCACAGGCTTGCAGCCCACATGCTGCCATGGGCATTCTCACTGGGGCCGGCGGACCGGGCAGACCGTGTGTACAGTGTGGCAACGCCGTAGAAAAGCGGCGCGGCAAGTCCCGTCGCAAGCGCCAGGATGCCGCCCCCAGGCAATGTAAGCGTTTCGATTCCCGCCAGCACGCCGACCCCGATGACGCCGAACCCCATCCCTGTCAGCGCCCTCGCCGTGATGCGCTCGTTCAGCCAGAGCGTGCCGATCAGCGCCGCCCAGATCGGGGCAGTCGCATTGAGTATGGAAAGCAGGGAGGCGGAAACCGTCTGCGCGGCATGGGCCAGCAGGAAGAAAGGCAGTGCCGAATTGAACAGCCCGAGTATCAGGTAATGACGCCAGTGGTTTCGGGTTTGCAGCGACGCCGCGAAGCCCGGGCTCACGAGCAGCAGGAAAATCGCGGCCAGCAGGACACGCGCGAAGACCAGCATCTCGGGCCCGAGCACGGGCGCACCGATGCGCATGAACAGGAAAGACGCTCCCCAGATGGCGGACAACAGGAGCAGGCGGACAAGACTGGTGGTATTCATGGCCGGATCGACTGGCGTGGTGGGAGACACGATAGGCGATCCGCTGGTCCAACATCAATCCGGTTCTTGCGGATTTCGGCACCGGCAAGCCTGGATCAATGCCCCCGCGAGCCCGGCTTGGACGAGAACAGCGCCGCCTGCGGACGCGGCTTCCTGGGATGCGCGGCAGGCTGCGGGCCGGGCCTGGGCGCGGGCTTGGCGGTAGCGCCCGGTTTGCCCTGGCCCTGCGGCGCACGTCCGGAGGCGCTGCGGTTGCCGGGCTGGCCCTGGCCCTGAGATTGTCCCCTGCCCTGGGATTGCCCCTGGCGCGGGCCGCTGTTCTGGCGCGGCGCGCCGCGACCCTGCGGCGGGCGTGGCGGACGCTCGTCGGACATCAGGTCGGCCTTGGCCGGCGGCACGAAATCCGGGTCGACCTCGACGCGCACGATGGCACGCTTGATCAGCTTCTCGATATCGCGCAGATAGCTCAATTCCTCGTCATCCACCAGCGACAACGCCGCGCCGGTGGCGCCGGCGCGGCCGGTGCGGCCGATGCGGTGGACGTAGTCTTCCGGCACGTTGGGCAGTTCGAAGTTGACCACCTGCGGCAGCTGGTCGATGTCGATGCCACGCGCGGCGATGTCGGTGGCGACGAGCACCCGCACGCTGCCGTCCTTGAAGCTGGCGAGCGCCTTGGTGCGCGCCGCCTGGCTCTTGTTGCCGTGGATCGCGGCGGCGGTGATGCCGTCCTTGTTGAGCTTCTCGGCGAGCTTGTTGGCGCCGTGCTTGGTGCGGGTGAAGACCAGCACCTGCTGCCAGTCGTGGCGCTTGATCAGGTGCGCCAGGAGGTCGCGCTTGTGCGCCTGCGGCACGCGGTGCAGCGACTGCTCGACGACTTCCACCGTGGTATTGCGGCGCGCGACTTCGACGCTCTTGGGGTTGTGCAAAAGACCGTTGGCGAGCGCGCGTATCTCGTCGGAGAAGGTCGCCGAGAACAAGAGGTTCTGCCGCGTCTTCGGCAGCACCGCGAGCACTTTCTTGATGTCGCGGATGAAGCCCATGTCGAGCATGCGGTCGGCCTCGTCGAGCACCAGGATTTCGACGCCGGAGAGGTCCACCGTCTTCTGCCCGAGGTGGTCGAGCAGGCGGCCGGGCGTGGCGACGAGGATGTCGACGCGCGATTTGAGCGCCTTGAACTGCGGATTGATGTTGACGCCGCCGAACATCACCATCGAGGTGAGCGGCAGGTGCTTGCCGTAGGTTTTCACCGATTCCTCGACCTGCGCGGCGAGTTCGCGCGTGGGCACCAGGATCAGGCAGCGCGGACGGCCGGGCCGGGTCTCGACCTTGCGGCTGGACAAGAGATGCAGGATCGGCAGCGTGAAGCCGGCGGTTTTTCCGGTGCCGGTTTGCGCGGCGGCGAGGAGGTCGCCGCCGGCGAGCACCTGCGGGATCGCCTGTGCCTGGATCGGGGTGGGCGTGGTGTAGCCGGTATCGGCGACGGCACGCAGAATGGGTTCGGCGAGGCCGAGCGCGGCAAAAGCCGGGCTGGCTGAAACTGTTTCAGTAGTCATGTATAGGTTTTTCCTGCGACGGCCTGTTGCGCTTGTGGCAACACCAATCGAGGCAGACGGATGTGATCGGAAGATCGCTGCAAAACCCGGGTCGATTGGCGGACACGGGTACCTGGAGGCCAGGTCGGGGATTCGGGTGGTGGGCAGTACAAGGTTCGAACTTGTGACCCCTGCCGTGTGAAGGCAGTGCTCTACCGCTGAGCTAACTGCCCCCGAGGGCTGCGCGGTATGGACAGCGGCGCGCATTAAACCATATCCGCCCGCACCCGGTCAATTTCGGGCGCCGCGATCCGGTAAAATGGCCCCTTTTTCCCGCCCGGCCTCTCATGATCCGCACCCGTTTCGCCCCCTCCCCCACCGGCTACCTGCACATCGGCGGTGCCCGCACCGCGCTGTTTTCGTGGGCGTTCGCGCGGCATCACGGCGGCCAGTTCATCCTCAGGATCGAGGACACCGACATCGCGCGCTCGACCCCCGAGGCGGTGCAGGCGATCCTCGACGGCATGGCCTGGCTCGAGCTCGACCACGACGAAGGCCCGTACTACCAGACCAAGCGCCTGTATCGCTACAAGGAAGTGATCGAGCAGATGCTGGCGAAAGGCGACGCCTACTACTGCTACTGCAGCCCGGAAGAGCTCGACGCGATGCGCGAGGCGCAGCGCGCGCGCGGCGAGAAACCCCGCTACGACGGGCGTTGGCGGCCCGAACCCGGCAAGACGCTGCCGACGCCGCCTTCCGGCGTGCAGCCGGTGGTGCGCTTCAGGAACCCCGTCGACGGCACGGTGGCGTGGAAGGATCTGGTCAAGGGCACGATCACGTTTTCCAACGCCGAACTCGACGATCTCATCATCGCGCGCGCCGACGGCACGCCCACCTACAACTTCTGCGTGGTGGTCGACGACTGGGACATGAGAATCACCCACGTCATCCGCGGCGACGACCACGTCAACAACACTCCGCGCCAGATCAACATCCTCAAGGCGCTGGGCGCAACCGTGCCGCAATACGCGCACCTGTCGATGATCCTCGGCGACGACGGCACCAAGCTGTCCAAGCGTCACGGCGCGGTGTCGGTGATGCAGTACGCCGCGGATGGCTTTCTGCCGGAAGCGGTGGTCAACTACCTCGCGCGGCTCGGCTGGTCGCACGGCGACGCCGAAATATTCAGCCGGCAGCAGTTCGTCGAATGGTTCGACCTCGACCACATCACGCCCTCGGCCGCGCAGTTCAACACGGAAAAACTGCGCTGGCTCAACCAGCACTACATCAAGGTGGCGGACGACGCGCGGCTGGCCGATCTCACACGCCCCTTCCTGATCCGCAACGGCGCCAACCTCGACGACGGGCCAGCGTTGACCGCCGTGGTCGCGCTGGTGAAGGAACGCGCCGCGACCCTCTCGGAGCTGGCCGATGCCGCCACGCTGTTCTACCGCACCCTGCATCCGACGCCGGAACTGCTGGCGCAGCACGTCACCGCCGACGTCGTGCCGGCGCTCCAGGAACTCGCGGGCCGTTTCGAGACCATCGCCTGGGAGCGTGCCGCGATCAGCGCCGCGTTCAAGGAAACGCTCGCCGCCCACGGCCTCAAGATGCCGAAGCTGGCGATGCCGGTGCGCGTGCTGGTGACGGGCGAACCGCAGACGCCTGCGATCGATGCGACGCTCGAACTTCTCGGCAAGGCGCGCGTGCTGGAACGCCTGAAAGCGGGACTGCCGGCCCACAAGCCGGAGTGAATTCGCTATAATGCGCGCTGTTTTTTCGCCGGCGTAGCTCAGTTGGTAGAGCAGCGCATTCGTAATGCGAAGGTCGTCAGTTCGAATCCGATCGCCGGCACCATTCCCAGAACGCCGCTCGCCGAGCGGCGTTTTTCATGGCGCGAGGCTCCGTGCCAGTTCGTCCATGCGGCAAGGCCTGTGAACCGCAAATCCTTGCACGTAATCGACGCCCATCGCTGCCAGCGCCTCGATCAGTTCGGGGGATTCGACATATTCCGCGACGGTCGTCATGCCGAGCGAATGCGCGATGTCGTTCATCGACTTGACCATGGCGTAATCGGCCGGGTTCTGCAGCATGTCCCGGACGAAACTGCCATCGATCTTGAGCGTATCGGCGTGCAGGTTCCTGAGGTGCGAATAGGATGTGAACCCGCTGCCGAAATCGTCGAGCGAGAACCGGCAGCCGTAGCGGCGGATGTCGCGGATGAATTCCTGCGCCGCACCGTAGCTCTGGATCGCCGCGGTCTCGGTGATCTCGAACATGAGCTTGTCGGCCGGCACGTCACCCAGCGCGAGCCGGGTCTTCAGGAACCCCGCGAGTTCGGGGCTGCCGAGCGAGTGGGCGGAGAGGTTGATCGCCACCTCGCCGACCGCGTCGAACACCGGCCGGTTGTCGCGGATCCAGTCGAATACCGCGCCGATGACCCAGATGTCGAGCTCGTGCGCGCGCTGCAGGTGCTCGACGGCGGGAATGAATTGGTCGGGCGGGACCGCCCCGCCGGCACCATCGTCAACGCCGAGGAGTATTTCGCAATACGGCTTGCGCGACGTGCCGCTGCCGGTCGGCACCACTTTCTGGCAGCGCAGGAAAAGGCCCTCCCCCTTCAGGTAGCGGTCGATGCGTCCCGCCCAGCCCATGAGCGATTCGAGCTGCTGCAGGCGCACGGCGTCGTGTTCGTAGACCTGGATTCGGTTGCGTCCGAGCGACTTGGCGGTGAGACAGGCGGCATCCGCGCGCCGCACCGCCTCGGTCGCCGCATGCCGGTCCGGGTCGAACTCGGCGAGGCCCAGATGAAAGCCGATGCGATAGCTATGCGCGCCATGCGTAAACGGAAAGTCGCGCACCTGATCCAGCAGCAGCTCGATCCGGGCGGCGCCATCCGTGCGGCTGCAGTCGGGCAGCATCAGGGCGAACGTGTCGTCGCGGAAGGCGGCGACGAGCGCCTGCGAACCCGACAGGGCGCGGAGACGCTCGGCGAGGCTGCGTATCAGGTGTTCCATCGCCTGCTCGCCGCAGGCATTCTGGATGAGGCGGATCTGGTCGAACTCGATCACGCCCACCATGTGCACCCTGCCCGCATCCGCCGGCGCCTGCAGTTGCAGTAGACGCTGCATGAAACCCTTGCGGTTGGGCAGCCCGGTGAGCGCATCGTGCAGCGCCTCATGGGCCAGTTCACGGAAACTGGCGTCGAACAGCGCCTGTTCGGAACGGTCGAGCAGCGGCAGGTCGAGATCCCTGGCCGGCCGGGCACGCCCGGCGCGAATCTGCCGGGACAATTCGTCCAGCGTGTAGTCGAGCCTGCGGGTCGCCGAGCGGTTGGCGAAGGTGCAGCTGTAGGACGGCCGGCTCATCCAGATCAGCTGCATCGGCACCGCGCCGTCTTCCAGGTCGAACGACCACCAGTCTCCCAGGCGCAGGCGATCGGCGAGCCGCGCCTGGGCCGGCGATTCGCCTTGCCGCGCCGCCAGGCGGCCCGGCGGCACGACTATCCGGGCGGAATCGGCTGCTGGCGCGGTGAGTCTCGCGCCGAGATCGTCCATGAAGGCCGCCAGAAGATCGGCGTCCACGTTCACCGTGGCCAGGCCACGTTCGATCTCGCCAAGCAGCGCCGTCGCGGCATCGCCGGACAGGGGCGCGGCAAGCAAGCGGTCGAGCACCGCCTGGGCGTCGTTCCAGGCCGCGCCCGCCCTGCCTTCGCGCATTTCCAGCAGGACGAGATACTGGCGCCAGCCGGCATCCAGGAGTCGCAGCACCCAGCCTGCCACCTCGCGCCCGCCGAGACGCGCCTCGAGCGCCTCGTTCACGCGCGCGCGCGCCATACGGATCCGCTCGCGCCCCTCGCTTGCCTCCTGCATGCGGGCTATCCGGCCGCGGCGCGTTTGCAGAATGGGCAGCAGCACCTTGGCCAGGCTGTCGCGCACCATGTCGTACACGCCCGGATCCTCTTCCGCGCGACTGCATACGCGATCGACCAGAAGGTACAGAAAACGCTGCAGCTTGGCGTCGAAGAACTTGCCCTTGTCGTCGGCCGCCACCGCGAACTGCTCGATGAGGTTGAGCACCTGGCGCGCGGGGTGATCGGGTGTCGCGGGAAAACGCGTGTCGCGCAGAGCGAGCTTGAGCAGCGGGCGCTCCAGGCGCTTGATGAGCGAATCCACTTCCGAATTCGGCACGAAATCCGCCCGCGCCTGCCCGAAAAGCTGCGATGCCGTGTCGAGGATCTGGCGGTGCGCCGGCGCGAGGCGCTTCGTCCCGCCCTCGCCCGACACGATGCGCGCGTCGATCTGTTCGACCAGCGTCGGCGTGTCTGCGCCGCCCCCCGGCTTCGGCACGGCGGACAGCGGCAGCTTGTCCAGTGTCGCGAGCAGTTCGGAGAGGCTGACTACATATCCCGTGTCATCAGCCGCCGCACTTGGCCGCGGCATCGCTTCATCGGCTGCCAGTCGGCGCCGCGTCTGTCGCAGGCTGTCGACCATCTGCAACACGCCTGGCGCTGACGATGCCTGCTGCATGTCACCGGCGGCCGGCTCCGCAGGCGACACCGTGCGCACGCCCGGCGACCTGCCCAGCGTGGCCATGATGCGATCGAGGCTATACCCGGCGCTCTCCTGAGTGGACGCCAGGCCAGCCTGACCCTCACGGTAAAGCTGATTCAGGGTCTCGGCGATTTCCAGCAGATCAGGTTTCGCCACCTCCACTTCGGCAGCCGTCGCGGACGGCGATTCCGGTCGCGCCCGGGGCAACGACGCTTGCAGCGGCTGCAGCATCGCCAGCGCCTGGTTGAGCTGGCGATAGAGCGCCGGGGCATGGCTCGACACGGCGCGTCCCAGTGCCTTGTACAGCACGGCACGCATGGGGTTGGCGAAATCCAGCCCCTGGATCGCGCCCTGGAAGGCACGGCCGATGGCTTCCGGGCCAAAGGGGTTGTTCTTGCGGTCGATTGGCCGACCGACGAGGCGGCTGTAACGCTGCTCGAATTCGCCGAGCTGCGGCGAGATGTCAAGCTCGATCTGCCGGATCACGGCCGACAGGTTGAGCCAGTCCTCGAATTCCGCCTCCTCGACGAGCGACAGGCTGCCCCGACTGACTGCTGCCTCCCGGCCATGCTGGGCGAGCGGGCCGATGGACTGGAGGCGATTGCGCACGGCGTTGAAGAAATCCTCCTCGATGCGCGCACGCGCCTGCAACAGCTCCTGCGCCCCGTAGTCGTAGCGCGTGCGCTCGAGAAAACTCGCCTGTTCCTGCCCGGCCTGCGCCAAGCGCTCCAGCGCCTGCAGGAAAAACTCCTGCATGACGTCATCAAGAAAGCTGCGGAACAGGCTGGTGCATTCCTGGTGCAGCGCCAACGCCTGCCGCGGATCGGGCTGCGCCGCGTCGGGCTCGGACAGCCTTACGCTCGCACGGTGCAAGGCTTCCAGCGCCACGGCCGGCAAGCTCGGGACAAAGATGCCCACGCCATTCGGCGCGATCCGTGCGACCCAGCCCTCGAGGCGGTAGAGGTGCGCCCCGCCCCCCTGTCCCCCCGAGGAAAAAGCGACCGTCACCGGCGCGCCGACCAGCGCGGGTATGGCCGCCTCGGGCGTACGGACGGCCGCCAGCGCGGCGTACAGGCCGGCCTGGCAGTAGTCTTGGATGACAACCGGCAACGCCGTGCCATCGGAAAAATGCAGTTGCGCAGCCTGCCGGGTGGGTTTCCGCGCATGACGGCGCTTTTCTTTTGCAACCGGCCCGAAGGGAGGGTTCATGTTGTGCCCGAGAGGAGTGTCGGCGCTACTTAGCCATGGCTTGCGCGAACTTGCAAGCCTGGCTGGCGGCGCCGGCAGTCCGGGAATCGGATGCCGTGCCTTTCGACCGGACACGCCGAGGCGGTCGACCGCAACGTCGTGCCGGACTACAAGCACACGTGGGCCAACCTGCGCAAGGTCACGGCCGGCACCTACCAGTCCACGGCGAGCTTCAAGTCACGGCGCTACGCGTTCTGACAAACCGGCGCAGCAGTCAGCGCAATGGCCGACCTTCGGGTCGGCCATTTTCATTTCAGGCCAGCCTCGTACCAGCCCCGGCTCCGGTTGACGACCTTCACCACCAAGAGCATCACCGGCACCTCGATCAGCACGCCGACCACGGTGGCGAGCGCGGCACCCGACTCGAAACCGAACAGCGCGATCGCCGCCGCCACCGCCAGCTCGAAGAAATTGGACGCGCCGATCAAGGCGGACGGACAGGCGACGCTGTGTTTCTCGCCGACTTTCCGGTTCAGCCAATAGGCCAGGCCCGAGTTGAAGAACACCTGGATCAGGATCGGCACGGCCAGGAGCGCGATGACGAGCGGTTGCGCCAGGATCTGCTCACCCTGAAAAGCGAACAGCAGCACCAGCGTGACCAGCAGCGCGAGGATGGACAGGTGGCCGAGTGTGGCGAGCGCGGCGTCGAACGCCGCCTGGCCGCGCCTGAGCAGAAGTTTCCGCCAGACCTGCGCCAGGATCACCGGGATGACGATGTACAGCACCACCGAGGTGAAGAGCGTATCCCACGGCACCACGATCGCCGACAGGCCGAGCAGCAGGCCGACGATGGGCGCGAAGGCGAAGATCATGATGGTGTCGTTCAGCGCCACCTGCGTCAGCGTGAAATAAGGGTCGCCGCCGGTCAGCCGGCTCCACACGAACACCATCGCGGTACACGGCGCGGCGGCCAGCAGGATGAGGCCGGCGACGTAGCTGTCGAGCTGCTCGGCAGGAAGATAAGGCGCGAACACATGGCGAATGAAAACCCACGCCAACAGCGCCATCGAGAACGGCTTGACCGCCCAGTTGACGAAAAGCGTGACGCCGATGCCCTTCCAGTGCGACTTCACCTGGTGTAACGCGGAAAAGTCGATCTTCATCAGCATCGGGATGATCATGACCCAGATCAGGATGCCGACCGGAATGTTGACCTGCGCGACTTCCATGCGCCCCAGCGTCTGGAAGGGTGCCGGGAATGCCTGGCCCAGCGCGATGCCGGCGACGATGCACAGCCCCACCCACAGCGTGAGCCAGCGCTCGAACACGCTCATCGGCGCGCCGGCGGCGCGCTTTCCGGTGACTTCACATTGCGCCGACATGATCAGCGCTGCATCGCTTCGCGCACCGCCGGAATCAGCCGGGCACGGATGTCGTCGCGCACCGCGAGGAAGCTCTCCAGCGGCTCGCCGTGCGGGTCGTGGAAAGGCAGGTGAATGCTCGGAATCGGCCTGGGGAAGACCGGGCAGGCCTCCTTCGCGTTGTCGCACACGGTGACGACGAGGTCGATGTCCTCGTTCATGACGGCGTCGATGTCCTTCGGGTACAGGCCGTCGGTAGCGAGCCCCGCGGCTTTCAGCGCCGCGATCGCGCCGTCGGCGACCTTGGGCTGCGGCCGCGTGCCGGCGGAGATCGCGCGCACCTGGCCGGCCAGATCATGGTTCAGCAGCACTTCGGCCATTTGCGAACGGCAGGAGTTGCCGGTGCACAGCACCAGAACGGTGTAGGGTGTGTCAGCCATGAGGCCCTCTTGTTGAATGTAAGAAAAACTAGCAGCAGCCGCCCGCGGCCGGCTTGGCCTTGACCGGAATGCAGCTGGAAACCTTGGTCACGGCGGGCTCGGGCACGCAGCACCCGCTCGCCGCCTGCCCACCGAACACGGGCACGCTGTCGAGCGTGTGATAGGTCTCCCAGGCGATGCCGGTGGGATCGGTCGCCCAGTATTTGTCGGATTTGGCGTAGCAGCAGGCGGTGCCCATTTCCTCGATCACGTCGGCGTCGAGCTTTTGCAGGCGCGCGTTCATCTCGGCCAGTTCCTCGGCGTTCTCGACCTGTACGCCCAGATGGTTGAGGCCGGGCGCGGCGCCGCGCGCCGAGATCGCGAAGTTGACGCGCGGATCGTCGAGCATCCATTTCGCGTAATCGGACTTGAGCACGGTCGGCTCGGCGGCGAACATCGTCGAATAGAACTTGATGCTGGCGGCGAGATCGTCGACCGCGACGTGGACGTGCAGGCGTTTCATGTTGACTCCTTCTCGGATACACAGGCCGGCGTGCACACCGGCGCGCAGGGATTGCCGCCGCAGCAGTTTTCGGTGAGAAAACCGAGCAGCGCGTTCATGGTGGCGAAGTTCGCGGTGTAGATGACGAAGCGCCCCGCTGGCCGCGCTGCCACCAGGCCGGCGTGCGCCAGCTCCTTCAGGTGGAAGGACAACGAGGATGGCGCAATTCCGGTCAGTTCGCCGATGCGCCCGGCGGCCAGCCCCGCCGGGCCGGCCTGGACCAGGGTGCGGAAGATCGCCAGGCGGGAATCCTGGGCGAGTGCTGCCAAGGCGGTGACGGCATCCATCGTTTTCATTTTTCAATAATAGTTGAAATATAAAAACGACAGCAAGCACTTTCTTTAATTCCTGTTCAAGGCGGGGGCCTTCCGTCCGCAGACAATACCAGGTCAGACGGAATAAACCGATGCGCGGGACTGTTTACCCGCATGCAAGCCCTGTCTTGCGCCCGTGTCTCTCAACATGAACGAGGAAACCATCATGAATCTCCGGTCCTACCTGTCCGTCGCCGCCCTCGGCCTGCTGGTCGCCTGCGCCACCGCCCCCACCCAGACGCGGTCCGGCGTGCTCACCAACAGCGCCGGCATGACGCTTTACACCTTCGACAAGGACGTAGCCGGTTCTGGCAAGAGCGTGTGCAACGGCGAGTGCGCGGCAAAATGGCCGCCTCTCGTCGCCGGCCCGCACGACGCCAGCAGCGGCGACTACAGTGTCATCACGCGCGACGACGGGACAATGCAATGGGCCTACAAGGGCAAGCCGCTGTACCTGTGGATCAAGGACCAGAAACCGGGCGACATGACCGGTGACGGCGTCAACAACGTGTGGCGTACCGCCCGGCCCTGAGTGCGCGCGCCCCCCGACCTGATCGAGCATCTGCCGCGCCTGCGCCGCTACGCGCGGGCGCTGACGCGGGACTCCGGCCGCGCCGACGACCTGGTTCAGGACACCCTCGAACGCGCGCTGGCAAGGCTCGACCGGTGGCAGCCAGGCAGCGACCTGCGCGCCTGGCTGTTCACCCTGATGCACAATCTTTTCGTAAACCAGATCCGCGCACGGGGCGCGCAGGAGACCGTGATCGACGACGCGCCCGACCAGCCGGTGAGCGGCGGCCAGTTCGAAGCCCTGGTCGCGCGCGACATCCACGCCGCGCTGGGCCACCTGCCCGAAGCCCAGCGCGAAGTGCTGCTGCTGGTCGGGCTGGAGCAATTCGGCTACGCCGAGGCCGCCCAGGTGCTGGGCGTGCCCATCGGTACCGTGATGTCGCGCCTGGCGCGGGCACGTGAAAACATGCGTCGGATGCTGGCGGCCGAATCCGCCGTGACACTGAGAAGGGTGAAATGATCGAAGACGTGCGTGAAGACGAACTGCATGCCTACGTGGACGGTGTCCTGCCCGCGGCGCGGCGCCTCGAGGTCGAGTCCTGGCTCGCCGCGCATCCCGCCGACGCCGCGCGCGTCGAGGCGTGGGCCGCGCAGAACCGCCTGCTGCATGGTGCTTTCGACCCCGTGCTCAACGAGCCGTTGCCGCTGGCCCTGGTACGCGCCGCGCGCCGGCCTGCGCCAGTATCCTCCTTGCGCGCCGTCGCCGCCGCGCTTGCGCTCATCGCCGCCGGGCTCATCGGCTACGCGGCCGGGCTCGGCACGCACGACGCCCTACCCATGCAGCAGGCCCGCCTCGCGCGCGACGCCGCGATCGCCCATGTCGTGTTCAGCCCGGAAACGCGCCACCCGGTCGAAGTCGACGCCGCGCACGCCGCGCATCTCGTTGCCTGGCTGTCGAAGCGCGTCGGCACCCCGCTTGCAGCGCCGGATTTCAGCGCACAGGGATTCCATCTGCTCGGCGGACGCCTGCTCGCCGGCGAAACCGGGCCGGTCGCCCAGTTCATGTACCAGGACAGCATTGAACGCCGCGTGACCCTGTACGTGCGGCGCGCCGCGGCGGACAAGGGTGTTACCGCCTTCCGCCACGCACGCGAAGAGGGATTGGACGTGTTTTACTGGATCGATGGCGATTTCGGCTACGCGCTGTCGGGCCCCATCGGCCGCCCGGCGATGCAGCAGCTCGCCGACGCGGCCTACCGCCAGCTTGAGGCCGACACTCAGTAGTCGCAGCCCGCGCCGGGCCTGCTGCCCGAGCTGGCCGCTTCCAAACCGAGCATGTCGCGCGCGACCGCTTCGGCGACCTTGATGCCGTCGACGCCGGCCGAAAGGATGCCGCCGGCGTAGCCCGCGCCCTCGCCCGCCGGATACAGCCCCTTGACGTTGAGGCTCTGGAAATCGTCGCCGCGCGTGATGCGCACCGGCGACGAGGTGCGCGTCTCGACGCCAGTGAGCACGGCGTCGTCCATGGCAAATCCATTGATCTGCTTGTCGAACGCGGGCAGCGCCTCGCGGATCGCCTCGATCGCATACGGCGGCAGCGCGGTGGCGAGGTCGGTCAAACGCACGCCCGGTTTGTACGAGGGTTCGACGCTGCCGAGCTGGGTGGTCGGCCGGCCCGCGAGGAAATCGCCGACCCGCTGCGCCGGTGCGTCGTAGTTGCCGCCCCCCAGCGTGAAGGCGCGTGATTCGAGCTCGCGTTGCAGGCGGATGCCGGCGAGCGGGTCGTCGCCGGGGAAGTCCGCCGGCGTGATGCCGACGACGATGCCGGCGTTGGCGTTGCGCTCGTTGCGCGAATACTGGCTCATGCCGTTGGTCACCACGCGTCCCGGCTCCGACGTCGCCGCGACCACCGTGCCGCCGGGACACATGCAGAAGCTGTAGACCGCGCGGCCGTTCTTCGCGTGATGCACCAGCTTGTAGTCGGCCGCGCCCAAGAGCGGATTGCCGGCGTTCGGCCCCAGGCGCGCACGGTCGATCAGCGACTGCGGATGCTCGATGCGAAAGCCGATGGAAAACGGCTTCGCCTCCATATAAACGCCGCGCGCGTGCAGCATCTCGAAAGTGTCGCGCGCGCTGTGGCCGAGCGCGAGGACGACGTGATGACTCCGCACGATCTCGCCATCCGCCAGCACCACGCCCCCGATGCGTCCGTCCTCGATCAGCACGTCGGTCACGCGCTGCCGGAAACGGATCTCGCCGCCGAGCGATTCGATCTCGTGGCGCATCGTCTCGACCATGCCGACCAGGCGGAACGTGCCGATGTGCGGCTTGGACACGTACAGGATTTCTGCCGGGGCGCCCGCCTTGACGAACTCGGTCAGCACCTTGCGCCCGAGATGGCGCGGATCCTTGATCTGGCTGTAGAGCTTGCCGTCGGAAAAGGTGCCCGCGCCGCCCTCGCCGAACTGCACGTTGGATTCCGGGTTGAGCACGTGTTTCCGCCACAGGCCCCACGTATCCTGCGTGCGCTCGCGCACCGCGCGGCCGCGTTCGAGCACGATGGGTTTGAAACCCATCTGCGCCAGCACCAGCGCGGCGAAAATACCGCAGGGGCCGAAGCCGACGACGAGCGGACGCTCGCCCAGATCGTCCGGCGCACGGCCGACGAAGCGGTATTCCATGTCCGGCGTCGGCCTGACATGCGGATCGTTGCGAAATCTTCCCAGCAGCGCCGCTTCGTCCTTCACCTCGACGTCGACCGTGTAGACGAGCAGCAGCGCGTGCTTCTTGCGCGCGTCGTAGCTGCGCTTGAAGATGCTGAAGCCCAGCAGTGCCTCGTCGCGAAGCGCCAGGCGCGCGAGGATCGCCGCGCGCAGCGCCTCCGGCGGATGATCGAGCGGCAATTTGAGTTCAGTCAGTCGCAGCATGGTCTGTTTTCAGGTAATCCAGCACGCCCAGTCCCGCCGCGCGGCCGCTGGCAAGGCAGCCCGTCAGCAGATAGCCGCCGGTGGGCGCCTCCCAGTCGAGCATCTCGCCGGCCAAGAACACGCCGGGCAGCGCGCGCAGCATCAGGTTCGCATCGAGCGCCTCGAAGCGCACGCCGCCGGCGCTGCTGATCGCTTCCTCGATGGGGCGCGGCGCGACGAGCGCGAGCGGCAGCGATTTTAGCGCGCGGGCGAGCCGCGCCGGGTCGTTCAGTTCGTCCCTGGAGAGAATTTCGTGCAGCAGCGCCACCTTCGCGCCCTTGAGGCCGGTGCGGCTTTGCAGATGACTGGACAGCGAACGCGCGCCGCGCGGATGGGCGACTTCGGCGATGACCCGATCGAGCGTCTTGTCCGGCGCCAGGTCGAGCTGCACCGTCAGCGTCCCCTGCGCCGCGATCGTGTCGCGCAAGGGCGCCGACAGGGCATACACCAGGCTGCCCTCGATGCCGGTGTCCGACAGCATCAACTCGCCACGGCGGTCGTGGACCTGCCCCGACGCATCGGTGAAACGCAGCGCCACCGTTTTCAGCGGCTGGCCGGCGAAGCGGCGCTTCAGATGTTCGCTCCAGCCGTTCGCCACGTCGAAACCGCAGTTCGACGGCAGCAAGGGCGCGACCTCGACCCCGCGCTGCGCCAGCAACGGCACCCACCCGCCGTCCGAGCCCAGCTTCGGCCAGCTGGCGCCGCCGAGCGCGAGCACGGTCGCGTCGGCCTGCACGCGCATCTCGCCCTGCGGACCGGCCAAGCGCAGCGCACCGTTCGCGTCCCAACCCAGCCAGCGATGCCGCACATGGAAGCGCACGCCGGCTTCGCGCAGCCGGTGCAGCCACGCCCGCAACAGCGGCGCGGCCTTCATTCCGGTGGGGAAAACGCGGCCGGAGGAGCCGACGAAGGTGTCGATACCCACACCGTGGATCCAGTCGCGCAAGACAGCGGGCGGAAAGGCCTTGAGCAGCGGACGGATAGCCGCGGCGCGCCCGCCGTAGCGCGACAGGAAAGCGTCGAACGGCTCGGCATGGGTGATGTTCATGCCGCCGACCCCGGCCAGAAGGAACTTGCGTCCGACCGAGGGCATGGCATCGTAGAGGTCGACCTGAACGCCAGCCTGTGCGATCGCTTCGACCGCCATCAGGCCAGCCGGCCCCCCGCCGATGACGGCGACGGTTCTCATTGTGCCCTGAGCTCAAAGAGGCCCGCTCCGAGAGTGTGTCGCATGACAAGGGCTCGCGCGTCGCGGGCAGCCTTCCTCGGCGGGTCGATCCCCGCTACGCGGGGCCCCTCGCCCAACGCCTCGAACATGCCCGCTCCGGGAGTGTGTCGCATG
>DYFW01000017.1 GCA_020725005.1 Thiobacillus denitrificans | reverse complement strand
CTCGCGTCTGCACTCCTTTCCGCCGAGCGCCTGCGCAAGGTCCTCGCCACCCAGCACATCGGCCTCGGCCAGACCGGCAAACACATCACGGCGAGCATCGGCGTGGCGACGCGGGAAACCGACACGGCCGACATCGATGCGCTGGTGAGCGCGGCGGACCAGGCGCTCTATGCGGCCAAGAACGGTGGCCGCGACCGCGTCTGCACCCCGGTGGCGATCCAGCAAGAACTGTAGCGCGAGCGCCACCGGCAGGCGCAGCCGGCGTATAGTGGATTTACGCTCCATACCATGCGTACTGCCTATCTCACCCATCCTGCCTGCCTGCGCCACGACATGGGCGACCGTCACCCCGAAAGCCCGGCGCGGCTGCGCGCCATCGACGACAGCCTGCACGCCGCGCATCTGGCCGACCTTCTCGTCCGCCGCGAGGCGCCGCGGGTGACCCGGGCGCAATTGCTGCGCGTACACGACGCCGCCTACGTCGACAGCATCGAGGCCGCGTCGCCCGCCACGGGCCGGGTCGTGCTCGACCCCGACACCCGCATGAATCCGTACACGCTGGAAGCCGCGCGCCGCGCCGCAGGCGGCGCGGTACATGCAGTGGACATCGTCATGCGAGGGGAAGCCGCCAACGCCTTCGTCGCCGTCCGTCCGCCCGGCCACCATGCCACCCGCGACCAGGCCATGGGGTTCTGCATCTTCAACAATGTCGCCGTGGCCGCCGCGCACGCGCTGGCGGCGCACGGCCTCGAACGCGTCGCCATCGTCGACTTCGACGTGCACCACGGCAACGGCACCGAAGCCATCTTCCGCGACGAGCCGCGGGTGATGCTGTGCTCGACCTTCCAGCACCCCTACTATCCCTTCAGCGGCGCCGACAGCGGCAGCGACCACATCGTCAACGTGCCCTTGCCCGCCGGCACCGCGGGCGCGGCCTACCGCGAGGCGTTTGCCGCGCGGATCCGGCCGCGGCTCGATGCCTTCCGGCCACAGTGCGTGTTCTGCTCGGCCGGCTTCGATGGCCACCGCGATGACGGCATGGCGCAATTCGCCCTGGTCGAGGCGGACTACGCCTGGATTACCGGGCAGGTAATGGACGTGGCCGCCCGCCATGCCGGCAGCCGCATCGTCTCGGTGCTCGAGGGGGGGTATGACCCCGGATCGCTCGGGCGCAGCGTGGCGGCGCACATCGGGGCGCTCGCGGCAGGCTAGGCGGAACTGCCACCCGCCCCTGGCGCGATCCGGCAAAAAAATCGGGCGCAACCCCGTGGCCGCGCCCGATGCCTTCCCGTACCGTTCAGTACTTCAGGGTCAGGCCCTTCTGTTTCGAGAAGAAAGCCGCGAGGTCGCGCATGTCCTGGTCGCTGAGCGGCTTGACCTGCTCGATCATGATCGGATTGGTCCGCTTGCCGGTCTTGTAATCCTTGAGCGCGTGGTAGAGGTAATCACTTTTCTGCCCGGCCAGGATGGGGAAGGCCGGGATGGTGCTGACGCCGAGCTCGCCGTGGCAGGCGGCGCAGCTGGCCGCTTTGGCCTTGCCCGCCTCGGCATTGCCCCCCTTGGCCTGGACAGGCAGGGACACGGCGAGCGCGGCAGCCGCGGCAAGGTACCTCGCTGTTTTCATCATGTTCATGCCCCCTGTCATTTGGCCTGGCCGCTGTAGGATGAAGCGTAATACGCCGCCAGATCCGCCATGTCCTGGTCGGACAGGCTGGCTGCGATGCCGCTCATGCTGGGATGCTTGCGCTCCCCGCTCTTGTATGCCTGCAGCGCGGCCACGATGTAGTCCGCGTGCTGCCCGCCCAGCAAGGGCACGCTGTACACCGTGGGATAGGCCGTGCGCCAGCCGGGGATGCCGTGGCAGCCGGCGCACATGGAAGTCTTGAGTTTTCCTGCCTTGGGGTCGCCTGCCGCCTGTGCCGGGACCGCAAGGGCCAACAGCACCGACGCGCACAGCGTCATCGTCGTGGTTTTCATCATCCTCGCTCTCTCTGGTTGTGTGTTGTCATTCTGTCCCCGTCTGCGCAGGGTTCGTTGGCCATTATAAAACCGACCGTTCAATAAAATGCACGTCTTCCCGGCGAAGAATCCTTTTATACCAACGAGTTAAAATGTTATTTTCTAATATGCTTCTGGAGTCTACGTGAACGACCTGCTCAAGGCCTGCCCGCTCTGGCTTTACCGCGTTTTTCCATTCCTGCGCTGGGCGCCAGAGATCACAACGCAGACGCTCAAGGCCGACAGCCTCGCCGCGCTCACCGGCGCGTTGATCGTGCTGCCGCAGGCGGTGGCCTTCGCCACCATCGCCGGACTGCCCCCCGAATACGGCCTGTACGCCGCGATGGTGCCGGCCATCGTCGCCGCGCTGTGGGGCTCGAGCAAGCACCTGGTGTCGGGTCCGACGACGGCGATTTCGATCGTGGTGTTCTCCGCGATCAGTCCGCTCGCCGAACCGGGCAGCGCGCAATACATCAGCCTGGTCCTCACCCTCACCTTCCTCGCCGGGGTCATCCAGCTGGTGATGGGCTTGGCGCGGCTGGGCATGTTGGTCAATTTCATCTCGCACACCGTCATCATCGGCTTCACCGCCGGCGCGGCAATACTCATCGCAGCGAGCCAGATCAAGAACTTTTTCGGCCTCGACATGCCGCGCGGCGCGCATTTCCACGAGATTCTGCTGCAGTTCGGCATCCATTTCGCCGACGTCAACCCCTGGGTGATGACCGTCGGCGTGGCCACGCTGGCCGCCGGCATGCTCGCCAGGCGCTACCTGCCCAAGCTGCCCTACATGATCGTCGCCATGATCGTGGGTGGCCTGGTGGCGGCATTCCTCAATGCGCGCTTCGGTGCCGAGGCGACCGGTATCCGCACCGTCGGCGCGCTGGTCGCCGGCCTGCCGCCGCTGTCGCTGCCGGATTTCTCGCTCACCGCGATCAAAGAGACGTTCTTCCCCGCGTTCATCATCGCCGTGCTCGCGCTGACCGAGGCCGTCGCGATCGCCCGCTCGGTCGCGATCAAATCCGACCAGCGCATCGACAGCAACCAGGAATTCATCGGACAGGGCCTGTCGAACATCGCCGGCAGCTTCTTCTCCGGTTACGCCTCCAGCGGCTCGTTCAACCGCAGCGGCGTCAACTATGCCGCAGGCGCGAAGACGCCGATCGCCGCGGCACTGTCGGCCGTCTTCCTGCTGCTGATTGTGCTGCTGGTCGCGCCGCTCGCCGCCTACCTGCCGGTGCCGGCGATGGCGGCGATCCTGTTCATCGTCGCCTGGGGCCTGATCGACTTCCATCACATCGGCGAGATCGTCAGGCGTCACAAGCGCGAGCGCATCATTCTCGCGCTGACCTTCTTCGGCACCCTGATCGACCTGGAGAAAGGCATCTTCCTCGGCATCCTGGTGTCGCTGATGTTCTACCTCTACCGCACCTCGCAGCCGTCGATCCGCGAACTCGTGCCGCCGGCCGCCGAGCGCGACAATCCGCGTCGCAAGTTCGTCCCCGCCGCGACTTCCGATGCGCCCGCCTGCCCGCAAATGACCATCCTGCGCATCGAAGGCTCGATCTTCTTCGGCGCGGTCGAGCATGTGCAGCAGCATTTCCGCAACGTCGACGAGAGCGACCCGCAGAAGAAACATCTTCTCATCGCAGCGCGCGCGATCGGATTCATCGATCTGGCGGGCGCGGAACTGCTGGCGAAGGAGGCGATACGTCGCCGCAAGATGGGCGGCGGGCTCTATCTGGTGGGGGTACAGCCGGATCTGTGCGAAATGCTGCGCCGCAGCGGCCAGATCGACATCATCGGCGAAGACCACATCTTCCGCCACAAGGGCGACGCCATCGCGGCAATCTATCGGCGGCTCGATACCGAGATCTGCCGCACCTGCACCGCGCGCATCTTCCGCGAATGCCACGTCGCGCTGCCGGACGGCACGCCGCGCTAATCGGTCTGGGCCTGGCGCGCGCGCGAGTCCGCCGAACGCCGCCAAACCCAGGGCGGCATCGGGTCAGGGCCTGCCCACAGCCCGCGCCGTGCGCGGCGCGCCTCGCCCTGCATCAGCCGGAGCGGATCGGCGGCGTCGCGCGACGACGCCCAGGCATACCCTTGCCGCACCAGTTCCGCATTCACAACGAGCCCATCCACTACCAGCCGGCCCAGCGTGCGCCCGTAAGCATCGGTGGCGACAGGCTCCAGCCTCGCACGCCGCTTGAGGGCCAATTCCTTCAGCGCGTGGGTCGCCGCGTCGCCGTACGGCTGGCCGGCCTCCGGCGCGTCGATGCCGGCCAGCCGCACCTTGACGAAAGCGCGCGAAGCCGGGGGATGGCTGTCTGGCTTGAACAGAATGGTATCGCCATCGATCACGGCGATGACGACGCCATGGAGCGCGCTGGCCCACGCTGCCGGGCCGCACAGCAGCGCCGCCAGGATCAGCAGGGTTCTCAACCCGCGAGCATCTCCGCCGCGTGCTGGCGCGTCGTCGCGGTGATCTTCATGCCGCCGAGCATGCGTGCGATTTCCTCGACGCGCGCCGCGGCGTCGAGCGCCTCGATGTTGGAGGTGACGAGCCCGCCGCTCGCCTGCTTGGATACGCGCAGATGCTGCGCGCCGCGCGCGGCGACCTGCGGCAGATGGGTGATGACGAGCACCTGGCGTGTCTCGCCGAGCTTTGCCAGCCGCCGTCCGACCGCCTCGGCGACGCTGCCGCCGATGCCGACGTCGACTTCGTCGAAGATCAGGGTCGGCACGCCGGCCACACCGGACAGCGCGGTCTGGATCGCCAGGCTGATGCGCGAGAGCTCGCCGCCCGAGGCCACCTTGCCGAGCGGTCCGGCTGGCAGGCCGGGATGGCTTGCGACCAGGAAGTTCACCTCCTCGAGGCCATGCGCGCGCGGCTCCGTGACCGGCTGCAACCGGATCTCGAGATGCCCGCCGGCAAGCGCGAGTTCGCGCATCGCGGCGGTCACCTGCTCCGCCAGTTTCGCTGCGGCCTCGCGGCGTTTCGCGCCGAGCAGCTGCGCCGCGGCCTGGTACTGCGTGTATGCCGCCTCTTCCGCCGCCTGCAGGGCGTCGAGGTCGTCGTCTGCGAGCAGCTCGGCCAGCCGCGTCTCGTACCCCGCCAGGCATTCGGCCAGCATCTCGGGGGATACGCGGTGCTTGCGTGCGAGGCGGTGCATGTCGCCCATGCGGCGGTCGAGTTCTGCGAGCCGCTCGGGGTCGAGGTTGAGGCGGCCGGCGTAGCGACGCAGCGCGTGCACCGCCTCGGCGAGATCGGCGCTCGCGGCGTCGATCAGCGTACTTACGTCTTTCAAGCTGTCGTCGAGCGCCTGCATGGCCTCGAGCCGCGCGCGCAGCTCGGCGAGCCGGTTCGATACCGCGGCCTCGCCCTCGTCGAGCCCGTCGATCAGCGCGTGGCTGCCTTCGATCAGGGTGGTGACGTGCGCGAGCCGGCCGTGCTCGGCCTGGATTTCGCCCCAGCGCGCAAGGTCGTCGCCCAGTGCGCGCAATTCCTCCACCGTGAGCGTGAGGCCTTCGCGTTCGATCCGCCGCGCCTGGCCGTGGGTTTCGGCATCGAGCCGGCGCTGGCGTGCCGCCTGCCACGCCTGCCACGCCGCGCCCACGTCGGCCGCCAGCGCCTGCGCACCGGCGTAGGCATCGAGTACCTCGCGCTGGGTGTGCGGGCGCAGCAGCGCGTGATGCGCGTGCTGGCCGTGGATGTCGAGCAGATGCTCGGCGGCTTCCTTGAGTTGCGCGAGGGTGGCCGCGCTGCCGTTGACGAAGGCGCGCGAGCGGCCGCCGGCGTCGATCACGCGGCGCAGGATCAGGCCGTCGTCGTCCGCGGAGAAGCCGGCGGCGTCGAGCCAGTGTTTGAGCTGCGGCAGCCCGGTGATGGAAAATTCGGCGGCGATCTCGGCGCGCGACGCGCCCTGCCGCACCACCCCGCCTTCGGCGCGATCACCCAGCGCCAGCGCCAGCGCATCGACCAGGATAGACTTCCCGGCGCCGGTCTCGCCGGTGAGCACGGTCAGGCCCGGCGCGAAATCGAGCTCGACCGAATCGACCAGCAGATAGTTGCGGATGGAAAGATGCGTGAGCATGAACGCGCGGCGCGCTACAGCTTCTTGCCCCAGTGCAGCTTTTGCCGGAGCGTATCGTAGTAACTGTAGGAATGCGGGTGCAGCAGCGTGACCGGGCGGCTGGCACGGGTGATCCACACATGGTCGCCGCTCTTGAGGTCGAAGTGTATCTGCCCGTCGAAATGCACGCGCGCGTCGTCGGCGTAGGTGAGATGCAGTTCGATGCGCGAATGGCTGCTCACCACGATGGGGCGCGCCGACAGCGTATGCGGGCAGATCGGCACCAGGGCGACGGCCTCGAGCGTGGGATGGACGATGGGCCCGCCGGCCGACAGTGCGTACGCCGTGGTACCGGTCGGCGTGGTGACGACCAGGCCGTCGGCGCGCTGGCTGTAGACGAACTCGCTGTTGATGGCGATTTCGAGGTCGATGAGCCGCCCCGACCCGCCCTTGCCGAGCACCACGTCGTTGAACGCGGTGGCCTCGAACACGCGCTCGCCGCCACGGCGGATCTGGCCGTTGAGCAGGATGCGTTCCTCGGCCACGTACTGGCCGCTGAGGATTTCCGCCATCGCCTCGAACATGTCGTCCGCGGTGATGTCGGTCAGAAAGCCCAGACGGCCCTGGTTGATGCCGATCAAGGGGGCGCCGTGCGGCGCCAGCTCGCGTGCGATCGACAGCATGGTGCCGTCGCCGCCCAGCACCACCACGACGTCGCTCTGCGCCGCCAGTTCGTGCAGGGTGCGGGTCGGGTAGTCGGTGATGCCCAGGTGGTCCGCCGTCTGGCAGGCCAGCAACACCTCATGGCCGCGGGTCCGGAGAAAGGCGCCGAGCGCGCGCACCGAGGACGCCATGTCCCGGTTATCGGGTTTGCCGACCAGTCCGACGGTATGGAAAGGCGTTTGCATGGGGCTCGATTATATAGGGGTCGGCGGCAAGGGATTCAGTGATCAGGGGGTTTTGTCCGCGGCCTCCCGCCGCCTGCCCCTGTATCCTTATAATGCAGGCATGCTCAACGACCGCGCGCGCATTCTGCTGAAAACCCTGGTGGAACGGTACATTGCCGAGGGCGAACCGGTGGGCTCGCGCACGCTGTCGAAACACTCGGGGCTCGACCTGTCGCCGGCGAGCATCCGCAACGTGATGGCCGACCTCGAAGAAAAGGGATTCGTCGCGAGCCCGCATACCTCGGCCGGCCGGGTGCCGACGCCGCGCGGCTACCGCTTCTTCGTCGACACGCTGCTCACCGTGCGCCCGCTCGACCAGGTCGAGGTGACCCGGCTCGAGACCCAGCTCGCGCCAGCCGACCCGCAGCGGCTGCTGACCGCAGCCTCGACTCTGCTGTCCGAACTCAGCCAGTTCGCCGGGCTGGTGATGACGCCGCGCCGCAGCCCGGCGTTCCGCCAGATCGAATTCCTGAGCCTCTCGGACAAGCGCATCCTGCTCATCATCGTCACCATGGAAGGCGAGGTCGAAAACCGCGTCATCCTCACCGACCAGCCCTACAGCCCCGCCGCGCTCACCGAGGCCGCCAACTTCTTCAACCAAAATTTCGCCGGCTGCACCTTCGACCAGGTGCGCGCCAAGCTGCGCGACGAGCTCGGGCGCATGCGCGACGACATCACACGGCTGATGAACGCCGCGGTCGACGCCGGCAGCGAAGCGGCGAGCCAGGAGAATGTCGTCGTCGCCGGCAGCCGCAAGCTGCTCGACGTCGAGGAGCTCTCGAGCAATGTCGGCAACCTGCGCCGCCTGTTCGACGCCTTCGAGCAGAAGACCGGCCTCTTGCGACTGCTCGACCAGTCGCGCAGCGCCGCCGGCGTGCAGATCTTCATTGGCGGCGAATCGGATCTCCTCCCGCTCGACGAATGCAGCCTCGTCACCGCCCCGTATTCGGTCGACGGCCAGGTCGTCGGCACGCTCGGCGTCGTCGGCCCCACGCGCATGGCCTACGAGCGCGTCGTGCCGATCGTCGACATCACCGCCAAACTCCTCTCCAGCGCCCTGTCGCACCACTGATGCCCTATCTCAAGGAACCCGAATACACCCATGGCCAGCAGGCGAAAACCGGCATCCTGCTGGTCAACCTCGGCACGCCCGAGGCGCCGACGCCGCAGGCGCTGCGCCCCTACCTCAGGCAGTTCCTGTCCGACCCGCGCGTGGTCGAGATTCCGCGCGCGCTCTGGTGGCCGATCCTCAACGGCATCATCCTCAACACGCGGCCGAAGAAATCCGCAGCGAAGTACGCGTCGATCTGGACCGCCGAAGGGTCGCCCTTGAAGGTGCACACGGAAAAACAGGCCAAGCTCCTGAAGGGCTGGCTGGGCGAGAAAATCGCCACGCCCTTCCTGGTCGAGTACGCGATGCGCTACGGCAACCCTTCCATCCCCGACACGCTCGCGCGAATGAAGGTGGCCGGCTGCGAGCGCCTCCTCGTCCTGCCGGCGTATCCGCAATACGCCGCATCGAGTACCGCCACCGCGTTCGACGCCGTATGCGACTGGCTGCGCCAGACGCGCAACGCGCCGGCGCTGCGCACGGTCAAGCACTACCACGACCACCCGGCCTACATCCACGCGCTCGCCGCCAACATCCGCGACCAGTGGCAGATGCACGGGCGCCCGGACGTGCTGGTGATGAGCTTCCACGGCGTGCCGCGCTACACGCTGGAGAAAGGCGACCCCTACCACTGCGAGTGCCAGAAGACCGGACGCCTGCTGGCCGAGGCGCTCGGACTCGACGCGAAGCAATATCGCCTCACCTTCCAGTCGCGCTTCGGCCGCGCCGAATGGCTGCAGCCCTACACCGACAAGACACTCGACGCACTCGGCCGCGAAGGCGTCGGCAGCGTCCAGGTCGTCGCGCCGGGCTTCACCGCCGACTGCCTCGAAACGCTGGAGGAACTCGCCATGGAAGGGCGCGAAACCTTCCTCACCGCCGGCGGCAAGGACTTCCGCTACCTCCCCGCGTTGAACGAGCATCCGCGCTGGATCGAGGCGCTCGGCCAGATCGCGCTCGAGAACCTGGGCGGCTGGGTGAGCGCCGACTTCGACGCGGAAGGCGCCGGGCGCGCGCAGGCGGATTCGGCGCGACGCGCGCAGGCGCTGGGCGCGAAAAAATAGACCCGGCGCCCGCCGGGCGCGCATGCGAGCCCCCCGCCGTCACCTTCCTTTTCCGGGAAACCCGGCGGTTTGCACTGTTCCCGCGGAATAAAAGCCCTCGCCCCGCCGTCTTCAGGCTGCGTCATGCGGACGCGTCGATTCCAACATTTCCAGGGGGGGCGGTAAATGAAACAAGCAGTCCCATTCAAGCGCGCGCTGCTGGCCGGCGCGATCCTCGGTGCAGTTTCTGCCACGACCGTGCACGCAGGCGACGGCGACGTCACGATCATCCACACCGGCGATTTTCACGGACACCTGATCCCGCGCGCCAACGTGCGCAGCGACCACGTCGGCCACAGCCGCGAAGGCGGGCTGGCCCGCCTCTACACCAAGATCCGGGAATTGCGCAAAGAGGATCCCAAGGCGCTGTTGATCCACACCGGCGACACCATCCAGGGCGGCGCCGAAGTGCTCTATACCGAAGGCAAGGCGATCATCGACATCCTCAACCAGTTCGGCATCACCGCCTTCGCGCCGGGCAATTGGGAATTCGTCTACGGCAAGACCCGCTTCGAGGAACTGTTCGGCAAGGACAGCACGCATCCCGACCGCGCCAACTGGAAAACCGTCGCCGCGAACGTGTTCTATTCACCGGCCGGCCTGCCGAATGGCCGCAACTGTCCTGACCGCAATGGCAGCAGGCCGACACACCCCAACCAGATCTTCACCGCCGGCAAGGTGCGCGTAGGCGTCATTGGCCTCACCACCGACCGCGGCCCGCAGGTGGTGGGCAGCGGCGTGACCGCCGGGCTGTGCTTCCTGCGCAACGGCGAGGACGGCGCCGACGCCAACGGCCCGTTCGGCGGCGTCGATTCGGAACTGCGCCGGCAGATCCAGGAACTGCGGCCGCAGGTCGACGTACTGGTGCTGGCCTCGGAAATGGGCCTCGCCAACAATGTGCGCCTGGCCGAGAAATTCCCCGACCTCGATGTCGTGCTGTCGTCCGACATGCACGAGGAGACCGCCGAACCGGTCGTGATCGAGCAGCCGGACGGCCGCCGGACCCTGGTCGTCGAGGAAGGCCAGGACGGCACCCAGATCGGCCGCATCAAGCTCAAGGTGCGCCAGGGCAAGGTGGTGAAGTCGGATTTCAAGCGTTATCGCATCCTCGACGACATCCGCGAAAACCGGATGATCGCGGAGAAGGTGAGGGAAGCGCGCAAGCCGTTCGTCAGCGACGGGAATTTCTCGCCGAAGACCAACCGCTTCGGCACCCGGCTGCTGCGCCCGATCGACACCCTCATCGGCTTCACCGCCAAGGACCTGCATCGCTCGAACTTCTCGGGCGAGGACATGCCGGCAGTGATCGAAGGCTCGTCGCACGACATGCTGACCGACGCCTTCCGCGCCGCGACCGGCGCGCAGGTCGGCTCCATCCGCGGCTTCCGCTACGGCACGCACGTCCCAGCGGGCGGCATCAGTCTCGAGGACTTGTATCACTTCATGCCGATCGGCGCGCAGATCGCCAGGGCCAACCTGCCCGGCCAGGCGATCAAGAACCAGATCGAGAACGCGGCGGACGGTTCGCTCAACCCGGACGTGTCCAAATGGACCGGGGGCTGGCTGTTCAACTTCAGCGGCCTGACCATGGACTTCGATCCCTACAGCCCGCCCAGCGGCGCCGCGCCATTCGCGCTCGACAACGGCCGCGCCTTCAACATCCGGGTCCATGGCGAGCCGCTGGCCTTGCGAAACGCCGACGGCAGCCCACGCCTCTACAGCTACGCGTCGTACTGGTACGCTGCCGATCCCTGCCTCATCAACACCATCGCCGTGCCGGGCTGCACGGTGGTCAACGGCCAGCCCTCGAATATCGCCATCGTGAAGGACACCGACGGCACGCCGCTCGACGCCACCGAAGTGGTCGCGCGTTATATCGAAGCGCAGCCCAACATGACCGTGGACCCGGTACTCAACCGCATCACGCTGAAAAGCAAGACAACCGGCGCCCCCGTTTCATTGCCGCCCTACCGCTTCGGCTTCCCCGAGGTCCAGCCGCTGCGCGGCGCGCAACCCTGACATCGAGAGCTGCCCGACCGGCAACGGCGGCCACGGGCCGCCGTTTTTTTTGTTCATCGCGCCTTCCCGGGGAAGGCGCTCTCGATCTCGAGAAAAAACCTGGTTGAGCCGCATAAGTCCGCAATCCCCCATAGGGGCCGCGCACCCGACCCACCAAAACCCTTTGAACGCCATGGCACTTTCCGGCGATGGGTCAGCTCGAATATAAGCGTTTGATTGTTGACTGGGCACTATGTACCAAGGCAATAATATTTACAGACTAGTGCGGACGCACTAGTCCATGTCACAAAAACGCGGATGATCCGCGCCACGTACTCGGTTATCCATCACTGGAGGACATAATGCCCAGAATCACAGCACCCTACGCCCTGGCCGGTTTCATTGGCCTCGCGCTTTCCGGCCTCGCCGGCGCCGCCGACATCCACACCAAGACCATTGCGGCGACCTGCATGACGTGCCACGGCCCCGGCGGCAAGAGCCAGGGCGCCATTCCCAGCATCGCCGGTCTCAACAAGGATTACTTCGTCAAGCAGATGAAGGATTTCAAATCCGGCGCCCGGCCCGGCACCATCATGAAGCGTCACGCCGCCGGCTACACAGACGCCGAGTACGAAGCCTTGGGCGCGTATTTCGCGAGCCTGAAATAAGCGATAGGGAGACACAAACATGACTTTGAATCGTCGCGATTTCCTGAAAATTTCCGGTGCCGGCGCTGCGGCCGCAGCCCTCGGCGGATGCGCCACCACCGCAGGCGGTGCCCGTCCCCACGTCGTCGTCGTCGGTGCCGGCTTCGGCGGCGCCACCTGCGCCAAGTACCTGCGCCAGTGGGGCCCCAACATCGACGTCACCCTGATCGAGCCGAACGACAAGTTCATCTCCTGCCCGATTTCCAACTGGGTGATCGGCGGCCTGAAGAAGATGGACGACATCACGCACGGCTACGACAACCTGCCCAGGCACGGCATCAAGATGGTGAAGGACAGTGTCGTCGCGATCGACACGCAGAAGCGCACCGTCACCACCCGCGGCGGCTCGACCATCGGCTACGACCGCCTGGTGATCGCTCCCGGCATCGAACTGATGACCGACACCATCAAGGGCTACAAGGACGCCGAAGCCGCCGGCAAGGTCGTCCACGCCTGGAAGGCCGGCGCCCAGACGGCGCTGCTGAGAAAACAGCTCGAAGCCATGCCGGACGGCGGCACCTACCTCCTCGCGATCCCGGGCACGCCCTACCGCTGCCCGCCCGGCCCCTACGAGCGTATTTCGCTGGTCGCCAACTACCTGTCGAAGGCAAAGCCGAAATCCAAGATCATCGTGCTCGACAGCAATGCCGACATCGTCTCCAAGAAGCCGCTGTTCATGGACGCCTGGACGACGAAGTACGCCGGCATGATCGACTACCGTCCCAGCAATGCGGTAACGGCGGTCGATGGCGCCAAGATGACAGTCTCCACCGATTTCGACGACATCAAGGCCGACGTGCTGAACGTCGTGCCCCGCCAGCGCGCGGGCGACCTGTGCGCGCTCGCCGGCGTGCGCGACAAGAATGCCAACTGGTGCACGGTCAACTTCGCGACCTTCGAGTCGGCGCACGTGCCCAACGTTCACGTCATCGGCGATTCGGTGCAGTCCGGCCTGCCGAAGTCCGGCCACATGGCGACCAACCAGGCCAAGGTCTGCGCCGCCGCCATCGTCGAAATCCTCGCCGGCCGCCAGCCCGATCCCATCCCGGTCATCGCCAACACCTGCTATTCGGCGACCTCGGATTCGACCTCGGGCTACGTGGCCAACGTCTACCGCTACGACCCGGCGAAGAAGGAGTACGTCAACCAGCCCGAAGGCGGCGCCACGGCCAAGGGCGACGAACTCAACTTCACCTACAACGAGTCGTGGGCGAAGAACATCTGGGCAAACGTGCTGGGCTGAACGGCGTTTCGCCTGAAGAAGAAAAACGGGGCTGCGGCCCCGTTTTTTCTTGGGCGCCAGCGGGAGCGACCCCAGACCGCCTCTCACCACGCTTCCGGAATGGGCCTGCCGTGGATCCAGTCCTTGACCTTTCTCGGCTCGGTATGCAGGAGGCTCGCGATCTCGCGGTAGTCCTGCGGCAGCCCCGCGTCCTGCCAGCCGTTGGCCGCGTGACGCGCCAGGTTGACGGCCAGGCGCACATGCCGCACCCGCTCGGCCTGCGCGTGCGCGGGATCGAGCAGATAGACGAGCAGCTCGGGCAGGTGCCAGTCCATGACCAGCTCGCGCTGGATTTCCCGTCCGCTGAAACCCAGCACATGGCTTTGCACGCGATCGCTGCGCAAGGCGGGATTCGCAAGCATCTGCCGGCGTATTTCCAGCATGGGGGCCGGATTGAAGCACAACAGCAACAGTTCGGAGACATGGGTGAGCAGGGCCGCGATCTGCGCCTCCTCGGGATGCGTCTGGCGAAGCTGGATCGCCCAGTCGTAGGCGAAGTAGGCCGCATGCCGCGCCCGCTTCACCACCTGGAGGAAGCGCTCGAGCGCCTGCGGCTCGTCGTGCAGGATCTCCTCGACGATCGGCGACGCAGGAACCTCGCGGTAAAACGTCTCAACGCCGATCATCAGCAGCATCTGCTTGACGTCGATCAACTCGTAGCGCTGGCTGAGGTGTTTGTGCGTCTGCATGTAACGCAGCAACTTCGCGGTCATGAGCGGATCGCGCATCACCACCGGCGCGATATGGCGCGGATCGAGCAGCGCGTCGTCCGCCCGCAGCCGTGCCAGCGCCTGCGCCGTCTCGTCGAGCACGGGCACGCTGGCCGTTTTCAGGAAGGCCAGCCACTCCCGCATCGTCTTGCGCTGCTCATCCATTGCCAGCCCCTGCGAGCGTATCCCCACGCCGCGCGCTCGCAATACGCTCCAGCACGACGAAATCGAAGCGCAGGGCTTCGCCCTGGCTGCCGGTGCACGGCACCCGCGAGACTTCGCGGAACGCGCTGCGGTCGTAGTCCGGAAACCAGGCGTCGCCCGTCGCGTCGATGTCGACCTCGGTCAGGTACAGGCGGTCGGCCAGCGGAATCGCCTGAGCGTAGAGTTCGGCGCCGCCGATGAAGAACACTTCATCGGCGTCCCTGCACAGGGCGATCGCGGCGGGAATCGAATCCGCGACCAGGCAGCCCGCCGGCCGGTAGTCGCGATTGCGGGTAATGACGACATTGGTGCGTCCCGGCAGCGGGCGGCCGAGCGACTCGAAGGTCTTGCGCCCCATCAGAACGGGATGGCCGAGCGTGAGCGCCTTGAAGTGGGCGAGGTCCTCCGGCAGCCGCCACGGCAGGCGGTTCTCGACGCCGATGACGCGGTTCTTCGCCAGCGCGGCGATGACGCTGACACGAGGTTTGTGGGCGGCGTTCATACCGCCACCGGCGCCTTGATCGGGGGGTGCGGATCGTAGCCTTCGAGCGTGAAATCCTCGTAGCGGAAACCAAAGATATCCTTCACGTCCGGATTCAGCCGCATCGTCGGTAGCCCCCGCGGCTCGCGCGAGAGTTGTTCGCGTGCCTGCTCGAGGTGGTTCAGATACAGGTGCGCGTCGCCCAGGGTGTGGACGAAGTCGCCGGGCTTCAATCCCGTCACCTGCGCCATCATCAGCGTCAAGAGCGCATAGCTCGCGATGTTGAACGGCACGCCAAGGAAGATGTCGGCGCTGCGCTGGTAGAGCTGGCAGCTCAACTTGCCGTCGGCGACGTAGAACTGGAAGAACGCGTGACACGGCGCCAGCGCCATCTTGTCGAGGTCCGCGACGTTCCAGGCCGAGACGATGATGCGCCGCGAGTCGGGATTGGTCTTGAGCGTCTTCACCGCCTCGCTGATCTGGTCGATGCTGCCGCCGTCGGGCGTGGGCCACGAGCGCCACTGGTGGCCGTATACCGGGCCGAGGTCGCCGTTTTCGTCGGCCCACTCGTCCCAGATGCTGACCCCGTTTTCCTTGAGGTATTTGATGTTGGTGTCGCCCCGCAGGAACCACAGCAGTTCGTGGATGATCGATCGGACGTGGCATTTCTTGGTGGTGACGAGCGGGAAGCCTTCTGCCAGGTTGTAGCGCATCTGCCAGCCGAACACCGAGAGCGTGCCGGTGCCGGTGCGGTCGTCTTTTTTCGCGCCGTGCTCGAGCACGTGGCGCATCAGGTCGAGGTAGGGTTTCATGCGGGGAACTCAGGGCCGCGCGGGCGCGGCAAGGGTGGGCGGCGGATCGTCGGAAGCCACGGCCAGGTTCGGCGCGCCGTCGAAGAACCCGGCCAGCCGTGACGCAGGGGATTCGCCGTAGACACTGGAAAAGGCGATGCCGAAATCGGTGTTGTCCTGCACCGCCAGCACCAGCTCGCGGAAGCGCGCTTCGTCCTGCGCCTTGAGCCAGCCGACGAGCAGCATCGCCTGGCGGTAGAAGACGTGGATGTCGAGGCCGAAGGCGGACGCGCGATGGCGGCGGTCGGGCGTGTCGCGCAGGCCGAGGTCGATGCGCCGGCCCCTGCGGATCGCCTCGAATGCCTTGTCGTCACTGCTGTACTCGGCGCCGCCGCCGTCGGCGGTGAGCGAGGCCCAGCCTTCGTGGAACCACACCGGCAGCGTGCTGTGATAGTGGCCGATGCGCTGCCCCAGGTGCAGATGCGCGAGTTCGTGCGTGAGCAACGCCGGCAGGCGGTGCTTCTCGCGGCCGTCGAGGTTGGGCGAGAGAATCAGGCGGTTGTCGGGAATCACCGCGGCGGAGAGTTTCGGCGTCAGCACGTAACGCTTGAAGCATTCGTCGCTGCCGCACACGTACACGCGCGGCGGGCGTGCGAAAGGAAGGTAATGCGCGGCCTCGACCTTCGCGATCGCCGCGGGCAGCGCCGCCGCGACGCGCGCGCCGTAGGCCTCGAAGCCGGGCTCGACCCACACGCGGCCGTCCGCGGCGAGCGGCGCGAAGTTTTCCAGCGGCGTCAGCGCGCGCGGGTGGCTCACGGTGAGCGCGCAGCCCGGCAGGGCGAGCAGCAGGGTGAGCAGCAGGACGGCCTTCATGCCGCGAGCGGGCGCCACACGCCGTCGACCAGGCCCTGCAACGGCGCGTACTGCTGCTTGTAGGCCATCTTGCGGCTGTCGGCGATCCAGTAACCGAGATAGAGGTACGGCAGTTCGAGCCGCCTCGCCAGTTCGATCTGCCACAGCACGCCGTAGACGCCGAGGCTGGCGCGGTCGCGCGCGGGGTCGAAGAAGGTGTAGACGGCGGAGAGGCCATCCGCGACCTGGTCGATCACCGCCACCATGACCAGCGCGTCGCCGTCGCGAAACTCGACCAGCACCGTATCGACATTCGACGACAGCAGGAACTGCGTGTACTGGTCGGGGCCGTCGCGATCCATGCCGCCGCCGGCGTGGCGGCTGCCGAGGTAGTCGCGATAAAGCCGGTAGTGCTCGTCCCTGAAGTCGAGCGGCAGGAAGCGCGCGTCGAGATGCCGGTTGCGCTTGAGCACGCGGCGCTGGGTGCGGTTGGGCACGAAGCCTGCGATTTCGACGCGCACCGGCACGCAGGCGCGGCATTGCTCGCAGTGCGGCCGGTAGGTGAACTGGCCGCTGCGGCGGAAGCCGGCGCGGATGAGCGCGCTGTAGGCCTCGGCGTCGATCAGGTGGGTGGGCGTGGCGACCTGCGAACGCGCGCGCCGACCCGGCAGGTAGCTGCAGTCGTAGTGCGCGGTCAGGTAGAACTGGATGCGCTGGAACGGCGGTTCGGTCGGATGCATCAGGCGTCGAAAACCCAGGGGCCGGGGCGATGGGGCAAGTTTACCAATTCCGCGACGCGTGCCGTGAACGCCGCGCGCGGCATCGTGCGGGCGCCCAGGCTCGCCAGATGCGCGGTTTCCATCTGGCAGTCGATGAGACCGAATCCCCAGGCCTGAAGTTGCCGCGCGAGACGCACCAGCGCCACCTTGGAGGCGTCCGGCTCGCGGCTGAACATCGATTCGCCGTAGAACATGCGGCCGATCGCCACCCCGTAGAGCCCGCCGACCAGCCGCCCCGCGCGCCAGCTTTCGACCGAGTGCGCGTACCCCGCCTCGAACAGGCGCGTGTAGGCCTCGATCATCGCCGGCGAAATCCAGGTGCCGCCGGCCCCTTTGCGCGGCGCGGCACAGGCGCGCATCACCTCGGCAAAGGCGGAATCGACGCGCAGTTCGAAGCCGGCGTTGCGCATCCGCTTGGCGAGCGAGCGGGTGACGCGGATTTCATCCGGCACCAGCACCATGCGCGGGTCCGGGCTCCACCACAGGATGGGTTCGCCGGGGTTGAACCAGGGGAAGATGCCGTGCCGGTAGGCGTCGAGCAGGCGCGGCAGCGAGAGATCGCCGCCCATCGCCAACAGGCCGTTGGGATCGGCAAGCGCAGTTTCGACCGGGGGGAAGCAGGACTCGTCTGGCGGGTGCGCACACATGCCGGCATGGTAGCGGAATCGCCGGGGGCTTGCCTCGGACGCGCAACGCAATTATGATATGAACATCTTCAATACTGCTATGTACCGGGGCAGTGCCGGCCATCGGTTCGCCGCTTCGTATAATGGCCGCTTAGACTTGGCGCCCGCCCCTCATCCCGGACCGGCAGTAAAGAAGAATGTTCAGACCCGATACGACGTCAGCACCGACCGCACCGACGCGCCGCCCATCCGCTGCCGCGCCGGGCCGGGCGCCCCGCCTCGCTACCACGAGGGCGGGCTGCGCGGCAGCGGGGAACGCGCACAAGCAGCGCACGACGCCGGCGGCCCGTCCGCCCTCTCTCCCGGGCGGGCCGCGCCTGGCGATCGTTTCCAGGGGGACGCCGTGAGCAGCCCGTCCGAGCTCACGGCCTCCCCGTCCTTTTCCGCCTGCTTTCATTGCGGACTGCCCGTCCCGGACGGCGCCTGCTACCCCGTCCAGTTCGAAGGCGAAACGAAAGCGGCCTGCTGCCGCGGCTGCCAGGCCGTCGCGCAGACCATCATCGACAGCGGCCAAGGCGCCTACTACCACCACCGCACGGCACTGCCGGCGACGCCCCAGCAGGCCGAGGCCGAACTCGCGCAGCTGGGCCTCTACGACCTGCCGGAAATCCAAGAAAGCTTCGTGCGCGTCGAGGCGGAAAACGTGCGCGAGGCCGCGCTCATCCTCGAGAACATCGTGTGCGCGGCGTGCATCTGGCTGAACGAGCGGCATATCGCCGCGCTGCCCGGCGTGCTCTCGGTCGAGATCAACTACGCCACCCGCCGTGCGCGGGTGCGCTGGGACGCGAGCCGCATCCAGCTCTCGGCGATCCTGAAGGCGGTGTCGGACATCGGCTATATCGCCCACCCGTTCGACCCCGGCCGCTCCGACGACATCCACCGCCGCGAGCGCAATACCGCGATCAAGCGGCTGGCCATCGCGGGACTCGGCATGATGCAGGTGATGATGTACGCGCTGCCGACCTACACGGCGACCGACATGACCGACGACATCCGCCTGATGATGCGCTGGGCGAGCCTCATCCTCACCATCCCGGTCGTGTTCTACTCCGCCTGGCCCTTCTTCATCGGCGCCTGGCGCGATCTTGCGCGGCGCCTGCTCGGCATGGACGTGCCGGTCGCGCTCGGCATCGGCACCGCCTTCGTCGCCAGCGTCTACAGCACCTTCTCCGGCCACGGCGAGGTGTACTACGACTCGGTGACCATGTTCGTCTTCCTGCTGCTCACCGGCCGCTTCCTCGAAATGAACGCGCGCCGCCGCGCAGGCGCCGCGGTCGAGGAACTGGTGAAACTCATCCCCGCCGCCACCACGCGGCTGCCCCGCTGGCCCGCGCGCGACGAGGAACAGGTGCCGGCCGCGCGGCTGGCGGTCGGCGACCATGTGCTCGTCCGTCCCGGCGAAACGCTGCCCGCCGACGGCACCGTGGTCGACGGCGAGAGCGCGGTGAGCGAGGCCCTGCTCACCGGCGAGTCGCTGCCGGTGACGAAAACGGCCGGCGCGAAAGTCGTCGGCGGCAGCCTCAACCAGTCGAGCCCGCTGGTCGTGCGCGTCGACCGCGTCGGCGCCGACACGCGGCTGGCGTCGATCGTGCGCCTCCTGGACCGCGCGCAGAGCGAGAAGCCGCGCATCGGCCAGCTCGCCGACCGCGCCGCCGCGTGGTTCGTCGGGCTCCTGCTCGTCACCACTTTCTTCATCGGCCTGGCCTGGTATCACATCGACGCCAGCCGCGCGCTGTGGATCGTCGTCTCCGTCCTCGTCGTCACCTGCCCCTGCGCGCTCGGGCTCGCCACCCCGGCCGCGCTCACCACCGGCACCGGGCGGCTGACGCGGCTGGGCCTTCTGACCACGCGCGGCCACGCGCTGGAAACGCTGGCGCGCGCCACCGATCTCGTTTTCGACAAGACCGGCACGCTCACGCTCGGCCGCCTGTCGGTGCGCCGCGTCGTGCCCCTGAACGGGCGCAGCGAGGAGGAGGTCCGCGCGCTCGCGGCCTCGCTCGAGGCGGGCTCAGAGCACCCCATCGCGCGCGCGATCCGCGAGGCGGCGGGCGCGGTACTCGCAGCTTCCGACATCCGCAACACGCCGGGGCGCGGCGTCGAAGGCGTCATCGACGGCCGCGCCTATCGCCTCGGCACACCACGCTTCGCTGCTGGCAGCGACACTCCGCCGCCGCCGCCCGACGCCGACGGCGGCGAAAGCTGGGTCGCGCTTTCGGAAAACGGCGCGCTCATCGCCTGGATCGCGCTCGCCGACGCCCTGCGCCCGGACGCCGCCGCCGCGCTTACCGCGCTGCGCAAGCAGGGCCTGCGCCTGCATCTGCTTTCGGGTGACGCCGCGCCCGCGGTCGAAGCGGTGGCCAGGCAGCTCGGCATCGACAACTGGCGCGCCGGCGCGCTGCCGGAAGACAAGCTCGCCTACGTGAAAACCCTGCAGGACGAAGGCCGCATCGTCGCCATGGTCGGCGACGGCATCAACGACGCGCCGGTGCTCGCCGGCGCGCAGGTGTCGATCGCCATGGGCGAGGGCGCCGACGTCGCCCAGGCCGCCGCCGACATGGTCATGCTCGGCAGCCGGCTCGGCACGCTGGCCGAAGGCATCGCGCTCGCGCGCAAGACGCAGCAGATCATCCGCCAGAACCTCGCCTGGGCGCTCGGCTACAACCTCATCGCCATCCCCGCCGCCGCGCTCGGCCACGTCACGCCGTGGCTCGCCGGCATCGGCATGTCGGCGAGCTCGCTCCTGGTCGTGCTGAACGCGCTGCGCCTGTCCGATTACGGCCAAGCGCCCGAGGCGCGCCCCGCCGCCGGGCCCGCCTACTTGGCGGACCGCTGACGTGGAAATCCTCCTGCTCCTCATTCCGCTGAGCCTGGTGCTGGTCGGCGTCATCGCCGTCGTCATGCTGTGGGCGGCGAAGAGCGGCCAGTTCGACGACCTCGAAGGCCCGGCGCACAGCGTGGTGATGGACGACGACAGCCCCCCCCGGCACGACGAGGAACCCCCCGGGCCCGGTCGCGCTCCATAAGGGCATCGTGATCGAACCGCGGCACACTTCTCCATGCGCGCCCCCATCCTCTGGTACTTCGCCGACCCCATGTGCTCCTGGTGCTGGGGATTCTCGCCGGCCATCGCGGCATTGCGCGACGAATACCGCGAACGCCTGCGCATCGCGCTGGTGCTGGGCGGCCTGCGCCACGAAACCGCGCCGATGACGGCGGCGCAGCGCGCGGAAATCCTGCACCACTGGCACGCGGTGCGCGACCGCACCGGCCAGCCCTTCCGCTTCGACGACGCCCTGCCCGAGGGTTTCGTGTACGACACCGAGCCCGCTTGCCGCGCGGTGGCGACGATGGGCGGGCTCGATCCCGCGCTCACTTTCCCGCTGTTCCAGTCGATCCAGTCCGCCTTCTACGCCGAAGGCCGCGATGTCACGCAGACCGACACACTCGCCGCGCTGGCCGCGGGCCTCGGCGTCGACGCCGGCCGGTTTCGCACGGCATTCGACAGCGACGAGGCGCATGCCCGCGTCCAGGCCCACTTCCGCCAGGCGCGGCTCGCCGGGGTGCGCGGCTTTCCCACGCTGATCCTGCAGCAGGATGCGCAGCTGCAGCCGATCGCTTCCGGCTGCCAATCGCTCGACGCGGTACGCAGGGCGCTCGAATCCAAACTTGCCGCTTGATGCGCGCCATCCCGTCCCGCCTCCTCCGGCTGGCGTCGTTGCGCACCCTCGCCGCGCCGCTGAGGATCGACGCCCGCGCGCGCCTGTTCGACCGCTTCCGGCCGCGCCCGTAGAATGCGACTTTTCCGTTCCGGAGTGTCCGCATGCGCCGCCTGTCCCGCCTCCCCGCCACGCTATTCGCCGCCACGCTGCTGCTGGCTATCGCCGGCTGCGGCGCCAGCGAGCCCGCCACGCAGCAGGTGTCCACCGCGCCCGCCGCCGGCCAGCCGGCGAATCCGCGCGTGCTGATCGAAACCAGCAAGGGCAACATCACCGTCGAAGTCTTCCCCGCGCTGGCGCCGCAGACGGTGAAAAACTTTCTCGACTACGTGCGAAACGGCTTCTACGACGGCCTGATTTTTCACCGCGTGATTCCGGGCTTCATGATCCAGACCGGCGGTATGCACCCGGACATGACCGAAAAACCCAAGCAAGCCCCCATCCCCAACGAGGCCGACAATGGCCTGAGGAACCTGCGCGGCACGCTGGCGATGGCGCGCATGGGCGACCCGCACTCGGCCTCGTCGCAGTTCTTCATCAACGTCGCCGACAACCGCTTCCTCGATCATCGTGGCAAGAGCTTCGAAGGCTGGGGCTACGCGGTGTTCGGCCAGGTGGTCGACGGCATGGACGTGGTCGACGCCATCGTCGCCGTGCCGCGCGGCAACCGCGGCCCGCACGGCGACGTGCCGCTCGAGCCCGTCGTGATGCAGCGCGTCAGCGTGCTCCCCGCCGCCGCCCCGCAGCAGTAGGCCCAAGCTGGACGCCCGCGCCAAACTGCTGCTGCTCGGCCTCGTCGCGCCGGCCGCCGTCGCGCTTGGCCTCGCCGCCGGCGCGCTGCCGGACGACCGCGCGCTGGCGCAGCAGATCCTCGCCGAGCTGCGCGCGCCCCGCGTCGCCGCGGCGTTTGCCTGCGGCGGCCTCCTGGCGCTCGCCGGCGCGCTGATGCAGACCCTGTTCCGCAATCCGCTCGCCGAGCCTTATCTCCTCGGCGCCTCCGGCGGCGCCGGCCTGCTGGCGCTGCTCGGCATGGCGGCGGGGCTGGCGTGGCCGTGGATCTCCCTGCTCGCCTTTGCCGGCAGCCTTCTCGCGCTCGGCCTCGCCGCCGCGTTGGGCGGCCGCATGCTGGCGCGCGACCACACGCCGCTCTTGCTCGCCGGCGTCATGCTCGCCGCCGGCTTCGGCGCGCTGATCGCGCTGGTGCTCTCGCTCGCGCCCGCCGAGCGCCTCCCCGGCATGCTGTTTTTCCTGATGGGCGACCTCGCCTGGGCGGCACAGCCGGGACTCTTGTGGCTCGGCCTGGTCGTCACCACGGCACTCGCCTTGGCGCTGGCCCGGCGCCTCGACGTGCTGCAGCTCGCGCCGCTCAAGGCCGCGTCCCTGGGGGTCGCCGTCGCGCCCACGCGCTGGATGCTGTTCGGGCTCGCCGGCGCGTGTACCGCGCTCGTCGTCGCGCAGGCCGGCAGCATCGGCTTCGTCGGCCTGATGGTGCCGCACGCGCTGAGGAAGCTCGGCTTCGCCGGACACCGCCTGCTGTTGCCGGCGTGCGCACTCGCCGGTGGCAGCCTCTTGGTGCTCGCCGACGCGCTCGCGCGCACCGTGATCGAGCCACGCGAACTGCCGGTCGGCGTGCTCACCGCGCTGATCGGCGTGCCGATGATGCTGTGGCTGTTGCGCCGGCCATGAGCCTCGTCGCAACCCGGCTCACCCTCCGCGCCGGCCAGCGCACGCTCATCGACGCCCTCGACCTCGCGCTCGGCCCCCGCGAAATCCTGGGCGTCCTCGGGCCCAACGGCGCCGGCAAATCGACGCTCCTCGCCGTGCTGGCCGGGCTCGCCGCGCCAGCCCGGGGGGAAGTCCTGCTAGACGGCCAGCCGGTGGCCACCCTGCCCCCGCTCACCCGCGCCCAGCACATCGGCCTCTTGCCACAGGGCGACGACGGCGCCTTCTTCGGACGCGTCGCCGACTTCGTCGCGCTCGGCCACTACCCCTTCGGCGGCGCGCCGCCCGACCTCGGCCCTTATCTCGCGCAATGGGAACTCGTCGACCTGGCGGAGCGCCCGCTTGCCACGCTCTCCGGCGGCGAGCGCCAGCGCGCGCGGCTGGCGCAGCTCGCGCTGCAGGGCACCCGGATTCTGCTCCTCGACGAACCGCTGACCCACCTCGATCCGGCGCACCAGGCGCGGCTGCTGGCGTGGGCGCGCAGCGAGGCGGGTTCCGGCAAGAGCGTCGCGCTGACCCTGCACGACCCCAACTGGGCGGCGTGCCATTGCGACCGCCTGCTCTACCTCTACGGCGACGGTCGCTGGCGGACGGGGCCGCCCGCCGACCTGCTCACCCCCGCTGCCCTGGAGGCGCTGTACGGCCCCGGCACGGCGGCGCTGTGGCGGCGGGCCGGCGTGGGCGAGCCTGTATAATCGCGGTTTCGTCCGCACGACCGTTCGCCTCACCCATTCATGATCCGTCGCCTCCTCGACAAAGTTTTCGGCCGCAAGCCGCGCGCCAACGCCCAGGGCGCGCAGATTCTTCCCCTCGATGCACACGGCATCCGCCGCAGCCAGCTTGATGATTGCGCGCTCAAGGTCTGCGAAACGCTGACCCAGGCAGGCTACAAGGGCTATGTCGTCGGCGGCGCGGTGCGCGACCTGCTGCTCGGCAAGACGCCCAAGGACTTCGACGTCGCCACCGACGCCACCCCGGAACAGGTGCGCAAGCTCTTCCGCCGCTCGCGCATCATCGGCCGCCGCTTCCAGATCGTGCACGTGATGTGCGGGCGCGAGACCATCGAGGTCACGACCTTTCGCGCCAACGGCCAGAAGGAGCTCGAAGAAGAGGACGAGCGGCCGACCGACGAGCACGGGCGGCTGCTCTCGGACAACGTCTTCGGCAGCATGGCCGACGACGCCGCGCGCCGCGACTTCACCATCAACGCGCTCTACTACGACCCGGCGCGCGAGGAAGTGCACGACTATTTCGGCGGCGTGGCCGACTGCAGGAAGCGCGTGCTGCGCATGATCGGCGACCCTGAGACGCGCTACCGCGAAGACCCGGTGCGCATGCTGCGCGCCGCGCGCTTCGCCGCCAAGCTCGATTTCCACATCGACGAGGCGACGCGCCGCCCGATCGCCACGCTCGCGCCGCTCTTGGCCAACATCCCGCGCGCGCGGATTTTCGACGAGGCGCTGAAACTGCTGATGTCCGGCCACGCGTTGCGCGGCGTGCACCAGCTGCGCGCCGAAGGCCTGCACCACGGCATGCTGCCGCTCCTGGACACCATCCTCGACGATCCGGCCGGCGAGCGCTTCATCACCGCCGCGCTGAAGAATACCGACGCGCGCATCCAGTCCGACCGCCCCTCGTCACCCGCCTTCCTGTTCGGGACCCTGCTTTGGCCGCAAGTGGTCAAGCACTGGCGCGCGCTCGAAGCCGCCGGCGAAAAGCCGCAACCCGCGCTGTTCCAGGCGATGGACACGGTGCTCGACGCGCAGCGCAGCCAGCTCGCGATCCCGCGCCGCTACGACGGCATGATGAAGGAAATCTGGGCGCTGCAGCCGCGCTTCGAACAGCGCGGCGGCCAGCGTCCGTACCGTTTGCTCGAGCACCCGCGCTTCCGCGCCGCCTACGACTTCATGCTGCTGCGCGCCGAGGCGGGCGAAGTACCCGCGGAACTCGGCGAATGGTGGACGCGCTTCCAGGTGGCGGACGCAGACGAACGCGCCGCCATGCTGATCGCCGACAATGGCCCCAAGCCGCGCCGCAAGCGCCGCCGCAGGAAGACTGGCGAAGCCGCGGCGGGCGAAGTTCCCGTGGCCGACGCATGAAGATCGTCGCCACCATCGGCCTCGGCGCCAACCTCGACGACCCCGCGGCGCAGGTCGAATACGCGTTCGCCGAACTCGACCGCCTGCCCGGCACGCGGCTCGTCGCGCGCTCGCCGCTGTATGCCTCGGCGCCGGTCGGCTACGTCGACCAGCCCGACTTCATCAACGCCGTGGCGCAGGTGGAGACCACGCTCGCGCCGCGCGCGCTGCTTACCGCGCTGCTCGACATCGAGCACCGCCACGGCCGCGAGCGCAGCTTCCGCAACGCGCCGCGCACGCTCGACCTCGACCTCTTGCTCTACGGCGCCGCGCGCTTCCACGAGCCCGGCCTCGCGCTGCCGCACCCGCGCATGCACGAACGCGCCTTCGTGCTGCGGCCGCTCGCCGACATCGCGCCCGACGCCGTGATCCCCGGTCGCGGCCGCGCCGCCGACTGGCTCGCCGGCGTCGCCGACCAGCCGATCTCCGTGCTGCCGCCGCCGGCAGCCGCCGTCAACGCATGAGCCTCGAGCGCTACCGCTATATCGTCGTCGAAGGCCCGATCGGCGTGGGCAAGACCAGCCTCACCCACAAACTCGCCGAGCACCTGGGCGCCGACACCCTGCTGGAGAACGCCGGCGACAACCCGTTCCTGCCGCGCTTCTACCAGGAGCCCAGGCGCTACGCGCTGCCGACGCAGCTGCACTTCCTGTTCGACCGCGCGCGGCAGCTGCGCGAGCTGGCGCAGGGCGACCTGTTCCGCGCCGGCACGGTGTCGGACTTCCTCATCGACAAGGATATGCTGTTCGCGCGCCTCAACCTCGACGACGACGAGTTCGAGCTCTACCAGAAGGTGTACGCCGATCTCGCCCCGCAGGCGCCCGCGCCCGACCTCGTCATCTACCTGCAGGCGCCGATCGACGCGCTGCTGGCGCGCGTCAACCGCCGCGGCATCGACTACGAGCGCAGCATGGACGCGGGCTACCTGGAAAGGCTCGCCAACAGCTACAGCGAATTCTTCCATCGCTACGATGCGGCGCCGCTGCTCATGGTCAACACCGCCAACCTCAATTTCGCGCAGCGCGACGCTGATTTCGAGCTGCTCATCGAGCGCATGCAGAAAATGCGTGGCCCGCGCGAATTCTTCAACCGGGCGGCGTAATGGCGGTCACGCTCTCCACCCTCCGGGCGATGCGCAACAACGGCGAGAAGATCGCCGTGCTCACCTGCTACGACGCGAGCTTCGCGCGCGTGCTCGACGCCGCCGGCGTCGACGTGCTGCTGGTCGGCGATTCGCTCGGCATGGTGGTGCAGGGCCACGCCTCGACCCTGCCGGTGAAGCTCGCTGAAATGTGCTACCACACGCGCTGCGTCGCCGCCGGCTGCGCGCGCGCCTTCATCGTCGCCGACCTGCCCTTCGGCAGCTACCAGCCCTCGCCCGAGCGCGCCTATGCCTCGGCCGCGCGCCTGATGGCGGCCGGCGCGCACATGGTCAAGCTCGAAGGCGGCGCGGTCATGGTCGACACCGTCGCCTTCCTCACCACGCGCGGCATCCCGGTGTGCGCGCACCTGGGCCTGTTGCCGCAGTCGGTCAACCAGATCGGCGGCTACAAGGTGCAGGGGCGCGACGACGCGGCGGCCGCGCAATTGATCCATGACGCGCGCGCGCTCGAAGCCGCCGGCGCCGGACTGATCGTGCTGGAAATGGTGCCCGCCACGCTGGCGAAAACCGTCACCGACGCGTTGTCGATTCCGACCATCGGCATCGGCGCCGGCCCCGACTGTTCCGGCCAGGTGCTGGTGCTCTACGACATGCTGGGCCTGTATCCGCGCGCGCCGAAGTTCTCGAAGAATTTCCTGCACGGCGCCGACGGTATCGACGCCGCCGTGCGCGCCTACGTCGCCGCAGTGAAAGACGGCAGCTTCCCCGCCGCCGAACACGGCTTCTGATGCAGATCGTCCGCACCGCCGCCGAGCTGCGCGCCGCGCTCGCCGGCGCGACCCGCACCGCCTTCGTGCCGACCATGGGCAACCTGCACGCCGGCCACGTCTCGCTGGTCGAACTGGCGAAACGGCACGGCACACCGGTGGTCGCGAGCATCTTCGTCAACCCCCTGCAGTTCGGTGCCGGCGAAGACTTCGAACGCTACCCGCGCACGCTGGATGCGGACTGCGGGAAACTCGACGCGGCCGGCTGCGACCTCGTGTTCGCGCCCGACGTCGCCGAGATGTACCCAGTGCCGCAGACCTACCTCGTGCAGCCGCCGGACGCGCTGGCGAACGACCTGTGCGGCGCGCACCGCCCCGGCCACTTCGCCGGCGTGGCGACAGTCGTGACGAAGCTTTTCAACCTGGTGCAGCCGCATGTGGCCGTGTTCGGCAAGAAGGACTTCCAGCAATTGCGCGTGATCCGCGACCTCGTCGCGCAGTTCAACCTGCCGATCGAAATCGTGGCCGGCGACACCCTGCGCGAGCCGGATGGCCTGGCGATGAGCTCGCGGAACGCCTATCTGTCGGCTGCCGAACGCATCCAGGCGGCCCAGCTGTATCGCGCGCTCGCGGAGGTGAAGACCGCCATCGAAGCCGGCGAGCGCGATTTCGAGGCGCTCGCCACCCGCGCCGCGCGCTGCCTGAAAATGGCCGGCTGGCGCGTCGACTACGTCGCCGTGCGCGACGCCGCCACCCTCGCCGCGCCCGCGCCCGGCTGCCGCCTCGTCGTTCTCGGCGCCGCCTGGCTGGGTGCCACGCGGCTCATCGACAACCTCGAAGTCGACGCCCCGCCCGCGCCGTGAGCGCGTCGCCGCGCCCGTGAGCCCCCGCCAACGCCTCTTCGCCGTGCTGCTGTTTTTGGTCGTGCTGCTGGCGGCCTTCGAGCTGTCGGGCCTGCGCGCGCATTTCAACCTGGGCTACCTGCGCCAGGCCCTGGTCGATCACCCCGTCACCGGCCTGATCACTTTCATCCTGGTTTTCGCCCTGGGGAACCTGGTGCAGATCCCCGGCTGGATTTTCCTTGCCGCGGCGGTGCTGGCCCTGGGCCGAAGCTGGGGCGGGCTCGCCACCTATGTCGCCGCGCTCGTCTCGTGCACCTTCACCTTTTTCTTCCTCCGCCTGGTCGGCGGTGACGCGCTGCGTGGCCTGCAAAGCAGGCTCGCCACCCGGCTGCTGAACCAGCTCGACGCCCGTCCCGTCCGCAACATCGCCCTCCTGAGAATGCTGTTCCAGACCGCGCCGCCGCTCAATTACGCGCTGGCCCTGTCCGGGGTGCGCTATCGCGACTACCTCCTCGGCACCCTGCTCGGCCTGCCTCTGCCAATTGCGGCCTACTGCATCTTTTTCGATTACCTGTCCGTACAGCTGCATCTGCATTGACCGGCGGGGGACGCTCCGCTGGATAGCCGGGACGATTTGATATAATCGCCCTCCTTATTTTCAGATTGCGAGGGCACCGTCATGCAAAGAACGATGCTCAAGTCCAAGCTGCACCGGGCCACCGTCACACACGCCGAGCTGCATTACGAAGGCTCGTGCGCCATCGACGAAACCCTGCTGGACGCGGCCAACATCCACGAGTACGAGCAGATCCAGATCTACAACGTCACCAATGGCGAGCGTTTCACCACCTACGCCATCCGTGCCGCGCGCGATTCCGGCATCATCTCGGTGAACGGCGCCGCCGCGCACAAGGCCAGGCCGGGCGACCTCGTCATCATCGCCACCTACGCGACGTACAACGAGATCGAACTGGCACGCTACGCGCCGGAACTGGTCTACGTCGACGCGGCCAACCGCATCGTCGAGCAGCGCCACGAGATACCGGTGCAGGCGGCGTAGACGGCAGCGGGGCGTCGGAAAAAACAAGGCCGGGGAGACCCGGCCTTTTTCGTGGGCGTCCGGAAAGGGCGTCCGGTATTTCGGAGGGAACCTCACAAGCCCACGATCTGCGCATGCAGGCCGCGCGCCTGAAACGCATGCAACAGCGTAGCCGCGCGCGTCGCCTCCGAATCGTAGACCACCATGACCATGTGGGCGTTGCCCGGGTTGTGCCCCACCGAAATCACCCCCGCATCCCGGCGGATGTCTTCCTCGAGCCTGCCCAGCGCGTCCTCGTCCAGCGATTCCTCCAGGTGCAGCATCACCTCGTTCAAATTGGCGCTCATCGCGACCTCCTTTCCGCACAGCAACGGCGTACACCTTTTTATAGCCTATCGCCTGTCCACGGCATCCCGCACCTGCGTGCGTTTTGGCGCCTCCGCCGTGCTTGTCTCCACAGAGAGACAAAAAATTTCCATTCCTTACAAAGACTTGTTTCTCAGAACCCGCCCGGCGTCATACACAGGCGACGGATCGACGCCCGCCCCGCCGCCATTTATTGACTTAGTTCGATGATAAACAAGGGAAATGGCACCCTGGCATGCCACATGCTTGAAGGGGTTGGCTTGTGTTCCAGGGCACATGCCGGAATTTCATCGTTGAGAGGATCCATCATGTGGAGCAGTATCGTCACCCCCATCAAACCGAAGCCTGCCGGCTCACGCAGGAACGGCCGTGGTGCCATGAAGCGTTCATTGAAAGACAGCATCCACCAGCAGCGCGAAGCACTGGCACACATGCTGCGTAAACCCCTGGAGCAGCTTGCCGCGCATTGCGCGCGGGCGTGGGGTAATCGCGAGGCGCTGGACGCAGTCCTCAGGGCAGGTTTCCCCGGCATTCCGCATTGCTCGGTGCTGTACTGTGTAGGTGCGGATGGCAGCCGGGTCTGCAACAATGCCGGCCCGCGTGGAGCCGCCTCCAGCCATCCTGGACGCGACCTTGCGAGGCGCCTGCACATGAAGGCGGCGATGTCGATCCGGGGCTTTCTGCTCTCGGAGGCCTACATCAGCCCGGATGAACACCGGCCCTCGCTTACCGCGCTACAGGCCATACACCGGAACGGCCGGCTGGTGGGCCACCTTGGCGCCGACTTCGACTTGCGCGACCTGCCTGTGACATCCGAACTTTACGACGAACCGGAAGACTGGCGCCAGGTAAAGGGTGACCCGGCGATCCGCAGCACGGTTTTCCAGCAAAGCCGGACGGAAAGCCCGCTGGACCGGCATCTTGGGCTGGCGCTCTCGATACTCGAGGAACTGCTGACTGCGCGCGGCGTATATCAATGCCAGATACATTTTTCCAAGAGCCTTGCCACCCTATGGACGCTGGGGGATCCCTTGCGATACCGCATTCTGGACCACGAAACCCTGTGCGATCCGGACATCTGCCTGATCTACCCGCCACACCCCTATCCCCCCGATGCCGCGATCGCGCCCAACGAGGTCGGCCGCATTCTCGACACCCTGCCGACATTGCGCCTCACCGATCCGACGATCTACCTGCGCATGGCATCGATCAACCTGATCAACGGCATGGTGAGCGTGACCTTTTCCTGTGATGGCTCGCACTACATGCCGCATGGCGAATTCCTGAAAAAGGACACGAGTTTCTGGTTCGGCCACGATAGCAGCCCGCGGTGACGCGCAGCGGAAAGCCAAGCCGGCACGTGTCAGTTTTCGCCGCAATGGAGCCATTTCGTTTTCGGCGTAAAGGAGCCACTTTCTTTTCGCCGTAATGGCGCCACCGCCGGCGCTGTTTTCGGGCTCGTACCTTTCATTCAATCGGCTACCCTCCCGGCTTTTTTTGCCGGGAGAGGCCATGAGTAAACGGAGGTTCGAGATGTATCACTACCGACAGGCCCTGGTGCGCATGCGCCAGGGCGATTCCGATCGCGACCTGGCGCGCGCCCGTCTCAAGGGGCGCAAGAAAGCCGCGCAACTGCGCGAGCTGGCCATGAAACAGGGCTAATGGGGACCCCTACGGCTCAAGCAGAGAAGGGTTACGAACTCCTCCTCTGCGCCCTCTTCAACAATAATAGTGGTATCGTCAACTCTTACTGCAAATACAGGATGTATCTTATGGACCGACTCTTTGATTTTGAGATCGATCCGATGACACAAGACGAGAAAGCCTTTTTCAAGGCGATGGGCGCGCGCATTGCCGAATTGCGCAGAGGCTCCACCATCACCCAAGTGCAACTGGCCGAGATGATGGAAGTGTCGCAACAAACCGTGGCTGCCTGGGAAGGAGGTCGGCGCGGGGTGCCGGTATCACTCGTACCCACGCTCGCCCGCGCCTTGGGCTGCACTGTGGAAACATTGGTTGGAGAGAAGACCTCACCAACCAAGCGCGGCCCCGCGCCGAAACTGCAACAGCAGATCGAGCGCATCACGCAGTTGCCCAAGCCAAAGCAGCGCTTCGTGATGGAAATGCTGGATACCGTGCTGGCGCAAGCCTCAAGCCGCTAAAGGAGAATCATCATGACGACCGTGCAAATCAATCTGCCCGACCAGTTGGCGCAGGAAGCCAAGCAGGCCGGGCTGCTGTCCGAGGCAGCGCTGGAGAAGCTGCTGCGCGAGCAGTTGCAGGCGCGGCGGCAAGACGCGTTCTTCGCGGCGCTCGCGCGCATGGAACAGGTAACGGAGCCGCCCGCGATGTCTCCGGAGGAAGTGGCTGAAGAGATTCGCGCGATGCGCGAGGAACGACGCGCCAGGACCGCCGGTTGATGCGGCTGGTGCTGGATACGAATGTGGTCGCCTCGGCGATGTTGTGGGGTGGCAATCCGAAACAGTTGTTGCAGGCCAGGCGCGAGAAGCGCATCGAGTTGTTCACCAGCGTGGCGATGCTGGCGGAGCTGACGGATATCCTGGCGCGGCCGAAGTTCGTGAAGAAGATCGCGGCCTCGATGCTGACGGTCGATCAGTTGGTGGACGGCTACGCGGCGCTGACACAAGTAGTGCGGCCAACCCCGACGCCGCGCATCGTGGCCGATCCGGACGACGATGTGGTGATCGGAACGGCGCTCGCGGCGAAAGCCGATTTGCTGGTGACCGGGGATCGCGGGCTGCTCGATGTCGGGGCGTATCAGGGAGTCAGGATCGTCGGGGTGGCCGAGGCTCTCGGGATCGTCGCAACGAGGTAAAGCAAGGGCCGCAGCAAGCGGCCCTTGCTTTTTCAGCAGCTACTCGCCGGAAGGCGGGTTAGGAGGGGTTTTGACTGAACTTATTTCGAAGCCGACCCCTTATCGCACATCTTTCCGCATACTTTCTGCAATGGGTGAGAAGAATGCCAACCCAAGAATGGCACCGTCAGTTAACGCAACGAGAGAGCCCACGAAACTATCTAGGGGTGGAGCAACAGCCATGCCGCTAAATGGAACCATCGCAATGCTTATTGCCACCACGGCAAGCAATAGCCAGCGCCCCCAAGACAAGAATAGGAAGAGCCCGAGCGTAGAAACGAGCTTTGCGGCACCGATGGAGAGATAGAACAGGGGATGTTGTGTGAAGGCAATGCTGCCATAACCGCCCCAGTCGAGAAGATCCTGGATATGGGGCGGGAAATTTCTCTGCATATATGGCAGCAGATACCACGCCAAGTAGAAAACCGCCGAGATGATGACTAGGAATTGAAAGATACGTATACGGGACATTTAGTGGTGTCCCACAGAGCGAGATTTGTGCGAGCCCTTCTTTCTCAGCCTCAATGCAAAAGCGAGACATAAGCCAGCAGCTAAATACCAAAGCGCTGCCAATGCTACTTTCCCCCCCTGCTCGTCAAAAAGAGCATACAAAAAATAATTCAACCAACATCCCTTTTGGCAAAGGGAACGCAATGGCTCGTCAGTAACAAGAATACCGCTCCCGACAATAAAACCTATCGCCGAAAAAACCATCATGAGGAACGCAAATCTTGATGCGTTCATCAACGGCCAAACCTTCTGTAGCCCCGCACTCCTGCATCAAGATAATCCTCCAAGCCTTTAGCGCCGG
>DYFW01000016.1 GCA_020725005.1 Thiobacillus denitrificans | reverse complement strand
TCGTTGCAGGGGACGCTACGCATATCGGCGGCGCGCCCCTGAACTCAAACGTTAGGCATCACGTCGCCGTGGTGAACGAGTGTCTCGCTGCGGCAGGGCACCACACCCGCGCACAGGGCGTCGCGAAGGTCGTGGAGGGCAGTGGCAACGCCTGCCTTCGGGTGAGTTTCTTCCGGCCGTTTTATGGGGATTACTGGGTGCTGACGCTGGATCCGGACTACCGCTGGGCGCTGGTGGGCGAGCCGCACCGCAGATACGCCTGGATCCTCGCACCCAATCCACCTCTCGATGGCGCGACGCGGGAGGTCCTGCTGACCAGGGCTGAAGAACTCGGCTTCGACCGCGATGCCTTCGCCAGTACGCCGCACACACAGCCATGACGCCAAGCCTGCATGCAGTGCAGTCGGATATCACGACGCTCGCGGTCGACGCCATCGTCAATGCGGCGAACGAGACGCTGCTCGGCGGCGGCGGGGTCGATGGCGCAATTCACCGCGCGGCCGGTCCGGAACTCCTCGCGGAATGCCGCACGCTCGGCGGCTGCGCGACCGGCGATGCCAAGCTCACGCGCGGCTACCGTCTGCCGGCGCGCCACGTGATCCACACCGTGGGTCCGGTGTGGCGCGGCGGCGCCCACGGCGAGGCGGCGCTGCTGGCGTCGTGCTACCGCCGCAGTCTCGAAGTGGCCGCTCGACACGGGCTGGCGACGATCGCCTTTCCCGCGATCAGCACCGGCGTGTACGGCTACCCCAAGGACGCGGCAGCGAGAGTCGCCGTCGATACCGTGCGCGCGACGCTGCCGGCCTGCCCCTCGATCCGCGAGGTGATCTTCTGCTGCCACAGCGACGAGGACCTGGCGCGCTACCGGGCCCTGCTCGGCGAGGCTTGATGCGCGCATGCACGTGGTGCTGATCCATGGCATGGGGCGCACGCCGCTGTCGATGCTGCGGCTGCGGCGACGCCTCGCGCGCGCCGGCCACGTGCCGCACCTGTTCGCCTATTCGCCGACTTTCGAGTCGCTGGTCGGCGCGAGCGCGCGCCTTGCCCGCCTGATCGAGCGGCGCACCGATGGCAAACGCTATGCGATGGTCGGACATTCACTCGGCGCGGTGCTGATCCGTGCCACCCTCGGGCGCCTGAAAACGCCGCCCGTGGCGTGTTTCTTTCTTGCGCCGCCCATGGTCGCGTGCAGGGCGGCGCGTTATTTCTCTCGCTTCCGGCTGTATCGCTGGCTCACGGGCGAGATGGGCAGGCTGCTCGCCGACGAAGCCTTCATGCGCAATCTGCCGGTGCCGCAGGGTGTGCTGCGCATCTACGTCGGCACGCGCGGTCCGCGCGCGGCGTGGCTGCCGTTCGGGCTGGAGGAAAACGACGGCATCCTGAGCGTGGCAGAGGTCTGCGGCGATTGCGCCGCGTCGGCGATGAAGGTGCGCGCGCTGCACACCTTCATCATGCACGCGCAGCCGGTTTATGACGACATTTTGGCGACGCTCGCCGGTCTCGAAACGGCTAAGATGGAATGAACGTCTCCATTTTTTAGACCGATGATCCACCTGCCCGATTCCGTTCGTGCCTGGAACACGCCCGATTTCGAGGCTGCGGCCAAACGCGAGATCGCCGCGCTCGACCCGGCCGCGCTGCCGCTGCAGCAGGCGCTTTCCGTGAGCAGCCATGTGGCCGATGCGCCGATCCAGGCGTCGCTCCTCGCCGCCTGGGAGGAAGCCGGCCGTATCCGGGTGAAGGCGGGGATTTTTTACAGCGGCATCATCGCCGGCTGCAGTTGCACCGACGACCCGACGCCGATGTCCGAGCAGGCCGAGTATTGCGTGGTCCGCATCGACATCGAGCCGGTGACGGCCGAAGCCACAGTCACGCTGCTGCCCGAATAGGGCCGGTTGGGCTTGGCAGCGGATCGTTCGCATGATGACGCCCGATGTCCGATCAGATAACGCCATGTCCACAGCCCTGCTGATCCTCAACGCCGGCTCGTCCAGCCTCAAGTTCGCCGTCTACCGGCCCGACGCGGCCGGCACGCCGCACGCGCAGGTGCGCGGCCAGGTCGACGCCATCGGTGCCGGCGCGCGTTTGCGGGTAGTTGACAAACGCGGCCGCACCGACATAGCCATCACGGCCTGCGACCACGCGCAGGCACTCGCCTGCGCGCTCGACTGGCTCGATGCGCAGCAGTCTGGCCTCGATGTGCATGCTGCCGGCCATCGCATCGTGCATGGCGGTACCAACTACCGCCATCCGGTGCGGATCGACGCGGCGGTGCTGGCCAATCTGGAAAGTCTGGTCCCGCTGAGCCCCCTGCACCAGCCGCAAGGCCTTGCCGGCATCCACGCGCTGGCACGGCTGCGGCCGGGTCTTCCGCAGGTGGCCTGCTTCGACACCGCTTTTCATCACACGCTGCCGCCGCACGCCTGGCGCCTTGCACTGCCGCGTGAATTCGAGGCGCACGGCATCCGCCGCTACGGTTTTCACGGGCTGTCGTATGAATATATTGCCGGCGTGCTGCCTGAGTATCTGGGCGATGCCGCCGACGGCCGCGTGGTCGTCGCGCATCTCGGCAACGGCGCGAGCCTGTGTGCGCTGCGGGCGCGGCAAAGCGTGGAAACCTCAATGAGCTTCACGCCGCTCGACGGACTCCCCATGGCGACGCGCTGCGGCGCGCTCGACCCCGGCGTGCTGCTGCACCTGTTGCGCGCGGAAGGTTTGACGCCTGCCGCGCTCGACGATTTGCTGCACCATCGCGCCGGCCTGTTCGGCGTGTCGGGCGTCAGCGGCGACGTGCGCACCCTCCTGGCGAGCGACAACCCGCAGGCGGCCGAGGCGCTCGAACTATTCACCTACCGTACCGCGCAGGCCGTTGCCGCGCACGCCGTCGCGCTTGGTGGCCTCGACGCGCTGGTGTTCACCGCCGGAATAGGCGAGCATGCCGCGCCGGTGCGCGCGGCGATCTGCCGGCAACTTTCCTGGCTGGGGCTTGCGCTCGACGATGCCGCCAATGCGCGCCACGGCCCGCGCATCAGCGCACCGGCCAGCCGGGTGTCGGCGTGGGTCATCCCCACTGACGAGGAGAGCGTGATCGCAGGGCACACCTGGGCGCTGACCCGGCAGGCCTAGCGCGGAACCGTGGTCGACGACCTGGGTCGGCACTCAGGTGCGGCTCCGAACATCGCACTGCAATCTTGACTGCCCATACTGGCGTGACCGCGCGTCGCACACAGGAAGGAATCCGCATGAACGCTCCAGAATTGCAGCCCACCCCTCTCGCCGCCGACGATCTGCAGAAGCTCGACGCCTACTGGCGCGCCTGCAACTACCTCGCCGCCGGCATGATCTACCTGCGCGACAATCCGCTACTGCACGAACCGCTTAGACCCCGGCACATCAAGGAACGCCTGCTCGGTCACTGGGGCGCAAGCCCGGGCCTGAGTTTCGCCTGGGTTCACATGAACCGCCTGATCGTCAAATACGACCTCGACGCGATCTTCCTCGCCGGCCCCGGCCACGGCGCGCCGGGGGTGCTGGCCCCGGCCTACCTCGAGGGCACCTACAGCGAGGTCTACCCCAACAAGAGCGAGGACGAGGCAGGCCTGCGCCAGTTCTTCAAGGCCTTTTCCTTCCCCGGCGGCATCGGCAGCCACTGCACGCCGGAGACACCGGGATCGATCCACGAGGGCGGCGAGCTCGGCTACAGCGTCTCACACGCCTTCGGCGCGGCCTTCGACAACCCCGACCTGCTGGTGACGGTGATGGTGGGCGACGGCGAGGCCGAAACCGGCCCGCTCGCCACCGCGTGGCACTCGAACAAGTTCCTCAACCCAATCCGCGACGGCGCGGTGCTGCCTATCCTGCATCTCAACGGCTACAAGATCCACAACCCCACCCTGCTCGCGCGCATCTCGCACGCGGAACTGGAAAGCCTGTTCCGGGGCTACGGCTGGACGCCGCATTTCGTCGAGGGCGACGACCCCATGAGCATGCACGCGCAGATGGCGGCGACGCTCGAAGCCTGCGTGCTGGAGATCCACCGTCTCCAGCGCGAGGCCCGTGCAAGCGGCGTGCCGGCACGGCCGCGCTGGCCGATGATCGTGCTGCGCTCGCCCAAGGGCTGGACCGGGCCGGCGGAAGTCGACGGCAAGAAGGTCGAGGGCTTCTGGCGTTCGCACCAGGTGCCACTCGCCGGTGTGCGCGAAAACCCGGCGCACCTGCAGCAGCTCGAAGCCTGGCTCAAAAGCTACCGACCGCACGAATTGTTCGACGACGCGGGGCGGCTGCGCCCGGAACTCAAGGCGCTGGCGCCGACAGGCAACCGCCGCATGAGCGCCAATCCGCGCGCCAACGGGGGGTTGATGCGGCGCGCGCTGCGCATGCCGGACTTCCGCGACTACGCGGTCGATCTGCCCGGCCCCGGCAAGACCCGCGCGGAAAACACCCGCCCGCTGGGCCGGCTGCTGCGCGACGTGATGGCGAAGAATCCGGACAACTTCCGCGTCTTCGGCCCGGACGAGAATGCGTCGAACAAGCTCGATGCGCTATACGAGGTGACGAAGAAGACCTGGCTCGCCGACATCCTGCCGGAAGACGCCGGCGGCAGCGAACTCGCGCCCGACGGCCGGGTGATGGAAATGCTCTCCGAGCACACCATCGAGGGCTGGCTGGAAGGCTATCTCCTCACCGGACGCCACGGCTTCCTGTCGAGCTACGAGGCCTTCGTGCACGTGATCGATTCGATGTTCAACCAGCACGCCAAGTGGCTGGCGATGGCGAAGGCGGTGCCGTGGCGCGCGCCGGTCGCCTCGCTCAACCTGCTGATCACCTCGACGGTCTGGCGCCAGGACCACAACGGCTTCACCCACCAGGATCCGGGCTTCCTCGACGTGGTGGTGAACAAGAGCCCGGCGGTGACGCGCATCTACCTGCCGCCTGACGTCAACACGCTGCTCGCTACTGCCGCCAGGTGCCTGGAGAGCACCGATCTCGTCAACGTCATCGTGTGCGACAAGCAGAACCACCTGCAGTACCTCGAGATGGACGCGGCGATCAGGCACTGCACCAAGGGCATCGGCATCTGGGACTGGGCGAGCAATGACGCCGGGACGGAGCCCGACGTGGTGATGGCCTGCGCCGGCGATATTCCGACCAAGGAGGCGCTGGCGGCGACCGTGCTGCTGCGCGAGCATTTCCCGGATCTCAAGCTGCGCTTCATCAACGTGGTGGACCTGTACAGGCTGGTGCCGCCGAGCGAGCATCCGCACGGGCTGCCCGATCGCGATTTCGATAGCCTGTTCACCGTGGACCGCCCGGTGATCTTCAATTTCCACGGCTACCCCTGGCTGATCCACCGCATGGCGTACCGGCGCACCAACCACGCCCATCTGCACGTGCGCGGCTACAAGGAGAAGGGCAGCATCAACACGCCGCTGGAACTGGCGATCGAGAACGAGATCGACCGCTTCAGCCTCGCCATCGACGTGATCAACCGTGTGCCCTCGTTGCAGGTTGCCGGCGCCCATGTGAAGGAAAAACTGCGCGACCGGCAGATCGCCTGCCGCGAGTACGCGCATGCGCACGGGGTCGACCTGCCGGAAGAGGATGCGTGGGTGTGGCCGTATTGAACCTATCGATGGGTAATCCAGATGTCTGAATTCTTCCATCGGCAACGCACCGGGGTTTCATCGTTTTTGATCCCAAACCCGGCGCGGCTTTCCGGCATGGTTCAGGTGGCGCGGGTTTTCGGTATCAAGGCAGGCGGAGCCTGAAAACCGCTCCGCCATCGTTGGCGAGATGCAGTTCGCCGAGGCGCCCGCGGTGCTCGTGCGCCTGCGCGATGAGCCGCGCGAACTGCAGGCCGAGGCCGGTCCCGCGTGCACGGCAGGGGGCGCCCGCCGCCACGCTGGCGAGTATGTGGCCGGGATAGCCCGCGGAGTCGTCGCGCACGGTCAATTCCAGCCAGCCGTGCCCCGCACCGGCCTCGATGCGCATGACCGAACGGGCGTAGACGAGGGAATTGTGGATCGCATTGATGAGCGCCATTTCAACCAGGTCGCGATCGAAAAACCAGATCGGCGGCACGCTTTCGTCCACGGCGACATCGATACGGATTCGCCCGTGGGCTAGCGTCTCGGCACGCTGGCCCACCTCGGCAATCAGTTCGTGCGGTGAATAGGCGTCGATGCGCGCCCGGAGATGCCCCTGCTTCGCCCGGTAGATCGTCAGTGCCTGCTGCAGGCGCTCGACGACGCCCTGGCACTGGAGACGCGCGACGTCCACGGCGCTGTCGCAGGCGGCCCCCCCGGAAGGCGGGATCCTGTCGATCGTCATCGACAGCAGGCCGAGGTTGTTCTTGAGTTCGTGTATCAGGACGGCGTAGAACGCGTTGTCATCGTCGATCATGCGCTGGCCCGCTTGATGCCGAAGCGGCCCTCCACTTCCATCAGGTGCAGGCGCAAGCCGGCCAGGCGCGGGTGCGCCGGAGCGCGCCGCTCGGCTTCGGCAAGGTGATAACGGGCGGTCTGGATCATTTGCTCGTCCATGCCGTCCTGGTCGAGATATTTCAGTATCACCCACACGGCGTTCATGCTGACGCGCGGGTTGAAGGGCGCGGATTCGCACGCCGCAAGCAGCTTTTCGGTGGCGCCGCGGAAATCGCCCTTCTGCGCCAGCACGACGCCTTCATTGTTGAGCTTGCGCACGTCGGCCGTGGCCGACGCCAGCACGTTCCTGCCTGCCGCCTCGCGCCCGGCTTCGGCGTAGATCCTGCGCGCCTTCTCGAGCAGGGCCTCGCTGTCGTGCGCATTGCGCGCGACATCCGCGACGACCGCATCGGCCTCGTCCGCGCGTCCGTTCGCCATGCAGGCGCTGGCAAGATCGAGCAGGAGGTGGGGGGCGCCCTGCGCCCCGGCGGCGCGCAGGTCCGCCGCGATGTCGAGCGCCCTGGCCGCGTCGTCCGCCTTGCCCTCCCGCGTGTAAAGCCGGCTTTGCGTGACGGCCATGACCAGCCGTCCGTCCGGGTTGGATTCGAGCGTCCGCCGGTTCTGGCGAAGGGTGTCTGCCACCGCCTTGAGGTCGCCCTGTTCGAGCTGGACACGGCACAGGTTGCCGTAGTCGGCAGGGCCAATGAAGATCGAGTGCCGTCCCTTCTCGACCGCTTCGCTGAAGGCCGTGCGCGCGGCGTCGAGGTCGCCGTTGTCCATCGCCACCTCACCCAGCCGCTGCTGCCGCCGCACGGTCCGCGCCGAGACCGCGACCCCATGCTGCAGCGCCTCCTGCGCCGACTGGCTGTCCTTTCTGGCCAGGCATACGTCGGCGAGCAGGTCGTAGGCGGCGACCATTTCCGGCGCGTGTTCGAGCACGTCGCGCAGCTCCGCCTCCGCCGCATCGTCGTCGTGCTTGAGGTGGAGCGCACGGGCAAGGCCCAGCCTGGCCCAGGGAATCGCGCGCATGGCGATCACCTGCTGGTAGAGTTTTTCCGCCTCGTCGAAGCGCCCCAGCGCGATCAACAGCTCGCCCTTGAAGCGCAGCGCGTCCACGGCGTAACGCGGCTGCTCGCGCAGCAGCCGGTCGCACGCGGCGATCGCCGCTTCCACCTGCTGTGCCTGGTAGTGCCGGTAGGCCTCGGCGAACGCCCGCTTGCGCTGCAGGATCGCGACCAGCCGCCCGCACAGCGTCTCGGCGCTGAACGGCTTGATCAGGTAATCGTCGGGCGCGAGTTCCGCGGTTGCGACCACTTTTTCGTAGAAGGATTCCGCGGTGACCATGATGAATACGGTTTCCAGCGGAATCAGCCGGCTGTGGCGCAATTCCTCGAGCAGCTGCTGGCCGTCGCGGCCCTCGCCGAGGTTGAAGTCGCACAGGATGAAGTCGTAGGCCTTGTTGCGGATCTGGAAGATGGCTTCGGAGGCGCTGGCTGCCAGCTGGACCTTGGTGATGCCGAAGTTCGAGAGCGTGAGCCGCAGCGCGTTTCGCATGCCGGGATAGTCGTCGACGACGAGCGCACGCAGCGCACCGAAGTCGATGCGCGTCTCGCTGGCTGCGGTGGCGTTCTGGTTCATCATCGTTCCTGCCGGGCGGGCAGGCCAAGCCCTGTTCGCCCCGTTTCCCGGAAGTAACGGCAGGAAACGCCCGAACTGAACGGTATCAGGCGGTTTTGAGGCCCATGACCTCGTCGAGGGGGCTGCCCGGATACTGGAACGCGACCGGACCGTCGGGTTCGGCGTGCACGAACTGATGGACGAAGGGATCGGCGGAATCGGCCATCTCGGCCGCCGGCCCCGCGGCAACCACGACACCGTCGTGGAGGAAGCAGGCGTAGTCGGCGATCTTCAGCGACTCCGACACGTCGTAGGTGACGACCACCGAGGTCAGGCCCAGGGCGTCGTTGAGGCGCCGGATGAGGTTCGCGATGGTGTTGAGCGAGATCGGATCGAGTCCGGCGAAAGGCTCGTCGTACATGATCAGCGCGGGGTCGAGCGCGATCGCGCGGGCCAGCGCGACGCGCCGTTCCATGCCGCCGGAGAGTTCGCCGGTGGCGAGGTCGCGCGCGCCGCGCAGGCCGACGGCGTGCAGCTTCATCAGCACGAGGTCGCGGATGACGTCTTCCGGCAGGTCGGTATGCTCGCGCAGGGGGTAGGCGATGTTGTCGAACACCGAGAGATCGCTGAACAGGCCGCTGACCTGGAACATCATGCCCATCTTGCGCCGCAGGGCGTAGAGGTCGTCGATGTCGAGATCATGCACCACCTGGCCGTCGAAGCGGACCTGGCCGCGGGCCGGGCGCAACTGGCCGCCGACATGGCGCAGCAGCGTGGACTTGCCGCAGCCGCTGACCCCGAGGATGGCGACGACCTTGCCGCGCGGAATCGTGAGATTGACGCCCTTGAGCACCGGCTTGCTCCCATAGGCGAAATGCAGGTCGCGGATCTCGACCAGGACATCGTTCATTTCAGATTTCCCCCAGCAGCGCGGCGGGCGCTTCCAGCGCAGACTTCACCGCAACCAGGAACTGCACCGCGTCGCGGCCGTCGATCAGGCGGTGATCGTAGGTGAGCGCGAGATACATCATCGGCCGGATCACGACCTGGCCATGCTCGGCGACCGGGCGCTCCTGGATCGCGTGCATGCCGAGGATCGCCGATTGCGGCGGATTGAGAATGGGCGTCGAGAGCAGCGAGCCGAACACGCCGCCGTTGGTGATCGAGAAGGTGCCGCCGGCGAGCTCGTCGAGCGTGAGCTTGTTGTCACGCGCGCGCCGGGCGAAATCGGCGATGGCGCGCTCGATGCCGGCGGCGTTAAGCGTCTGCGCACGGCGCAGGATCGGCACCACCAGCCCGCGCGGGGTGGAAATCGCAATGCCGATGTCGGCGTCGGCGTGCCAGACGATATCGGTGCCGTCGATCGCGGCGTTGACGATGGGGAAGGCCTCGAGCGCCTGGCAGACGGCGCGCACGAAGAACGACATGTAGCCGAGCTTGACGCCGTGCTTGACCTCGAACTCGGCCTTGAACCGCTGGCGCAGCTCGTTCACCGGCTGCATGTTCACCTCGTTGAAGGTGGTGAGCAGCGCCGCGGTGTGCTGCGCCGCGACGAGGCGCTCGGCGATGCGCCGGCGCAGGCGCGACATCGGTTCGCGCCTGGCCGCTGCGGGCGGGTGAAGGACGGCGTCCCCCCCCACACCCGCGGGCGCGAGGGGGGCGGGATGCGGGCGCGCCTCCGCCACGACGGCGCGGGCGGGCGCGGCAGGCGGCGGCACGACCGGTTCGGGCGCGGGCGCGGCGACTGCCGGTGCCGCCCCGGGCGCCGGCTTTTCCGCCTGCGCGGCCGGGACGGGCGCGGTTGCGCCCTCGCCCGTCTCGATCAGCGCGATCAGCTCGCCGGCCTGCACCGCCGCGCCTTCGGGCTTCACGATCTCGACCAGCGTGCCGGACGCCGGCGCGGGAATTTCCAGGATGACTTTGTCCGTCTCGATGTCGACCAGCGTCTCGTCGCGCGCGACCCGCTCGCCCACCCGCTTGCGCCACGGCAGCAGGGTGCCGCTGGCGACGGAATCCGACAGCGTGGGCGTGCGCACTTCAAGCTTCATACGGGGTCTCCAGGGCATCCCTGAGCAGGGCTTCGAGCTCGGCGCGGTGGCGCGAGGCGTAGCCCGAGGCCGGCGCCGCCGCCGGCGGCCGGCCGGCGTAGTGGAAACGCCGGCCGGCCGGCGCGCAATGATTGAGATGGTGCAGGGTCTGGAACCAGGCGCCCTGGTTCATCGGTTCTTCCTGCGCCCAGACGAAGGTGGTCGCCCTGGGATAGGCGCTGAGCACTTCGCGGAAGGCCGCCTCGGGAAAGGGATAGAGCTGTTCGACACGGACCAGCGCGACATCGGCGAGGCCACGTGCCTGGCGGGTGGCATCGAGATCGAACCACACGCGCCCGCTGCACGCGATCACGCGCGTCGCTTCCCGCGGCGCCTGCGGGTCGTCAATCACCGGCAGGAAGGCGCCGCTCGACAGGTCGGTCAGCGACGATGTCGACAGCGGCAGCCGCAGCAGGCTCTTCGGGCTCATGATGATGAGCGGTTTCCTGACCGGGCGCACGATCTGCCGGCGCAGCAGGTGGAACATCTGCGCCGGCAGCGTCGGCACGCAGACCTGGATGTTCTCCTGCGCGCAAAGCTGCAGGAAACGCTCGAGGCGCGCCGAGGAGTGCTCCGGCCCCTGCCCTTCGAGGCCGTGCGGGAGCATCATCACCAGGCCGCACAGGCGCCCCCACTTGGCCTCGCCGCTGGTGATGAACTGGTCGATCACCACCTGCGCGCCGTTGGCGAAGTCGCCGAACTGGGCTTCCCAGATGACGAGCGTATCGGGATCGGCGGTGGCATAGCCGTACTCGAAAGCGAGCACGGCCTCTTCCGACAGCAGCGAATCGATGACGGTGAAGTTGCCCTGCCGCGCATGGATGTGCTCGAGCGGAATGTAGACGCCGCTCTGGCGGCGCTCGCGCTTCTGGTCATGCCACACCGCGTGGCGATGGAAGAAGGTGCCGCGCGCCGAGTCCTGTCCGGACAGGCGCACGTTGTGGCCGGCATCGAGCAGGCTGGCGTAGGCGAGTGTTTCGGCGTAGCCCCAGTCGACCGGCAGTTCGCCGGCACGCATCCGGCGGCGGTCGTCGAGCACCTTCTGCACGCGCGGGTGCAGCTCGATGTCATGCTGCAGCGTGGTGACGCGCTCGCCGAGGAAATCGAGCCGCGCGGCAGTCACCGCGGTGGGCACCTCGGGCGAATGGTTGCCGCGGAAGCGGCTCCAGTCGACGCTATAGCTTTCCTTGAAGTCGGACAGCGCGGGCGCGGAGAGAGATTCGCCGCGTTCGAGGCGTTCGCGGCATTGCTCGACGAGCTGTGCCGCCTGCTCGGCTGTCAGCACCGATTCGTCGACCAGGCGGCGCGCATACAGCTCGCGCGTCGTCGGATGCGCCAGGATCGCGCGGTACATCAACGGCTGGGTCGCCAGCGGCTCGTCCTGCTCGTTGTGGCCATGGCGCCGGTAGCATACCAGGTCGATGAAGCAGTTCTTGTGGAAGGTGTAGCGGTAATCCACCGCGGTCTGCACGGCGAAGGCGACTGCTTCGGGGTCGTCGCCGTTGACGTGCAGTACCGGCGCCTCGACCATCTTGGCGACGTCGGTGCAGTAGAGCGTCGAGCGGATGTCGCGCGGATCGGACGTGGTGAAGCCGATCTGGTTGTTGATGACGATGTGGATCGCGCCGTTGTTGCGGAAGCCGCGCGTCTGCGACATGTTGAGGCTTTCCATCACCACGCCCTGCCCCGACAGCGCGGCGTCGCCGTGCAGGATCACCGGCACGACCTCGTAGCCGAGCACGTCGCCGCGCCGGTCCTGGCGCGCGCGCACCGAGCCGCGCACGACCGGATGCACGATTTCCAGGTGCGAGGGGTTGAACGCGAGCGCCAGGTGCACCGGCCCGTAGTCGGTCGCGATATCGGTGGAGAAGCCCTGGTGGTATTTCACGTCGCCCGACAGCGGCGAGTCCGGGTCGCCGTTTTCCGGCTCGGCGTAGAGGCTGTCGACCGTGCGCCCCATGATGTTGACGAGCACGTTGATGCGCCCGCGGTGCGCCATGCCCATCACGATTTCCTTGGCGCCGTGGCGCGCGCAGCGCGCGATCACCTGGTCGAGCATGGGGATCAGGGCCTCGCCGCCCTCGAGCGAGAAACGCTTCTGGCCCACGTGCCGGGTGTGCAGGAAGCGCTCCAGCGTCTCGGCGTCGGTCAGCCGCTTGAGGATTTGTTTCTTCTGCGAAACCGACACGCCGAAACGTCCCTGCGCGGATTCGATGCGTTCCTGCAGCCAGCGTTTGCGGGCGACGTCGGTGATGTGCATGTACTCGGCGCCGACACGTCCGCAGTAGGCGGCGCGCAGCCGGCGCAGGATCTCGCGCAGGGTCGCGCGCTCGACGCCGAACAGCGAACCGGTCTCGAATTCACGGTCGAGGTCGGCTTCGGTGAGGCCATAGTGCCCGGGATCCAGCTCTGGCGTCGGCGGCGGTTCGAAGCGGCGCAGCGGGTCGAGGTCGGCCTTGCGCACGCCGAGATAGCGGTAGGCATTGATGAGCTGCAGTACGCCGACCTGGGCGGCATCGGAGGCGCAAGCCACGCCAGGCAGGGGATGTTCGAGCCAGGGCGCCAGCGTCGCGTCGTCGAACGCCTCGAGGTACGCGGCGTTGCCCGCGTACAGCGGGGTCGTCTGCGACCAGTCGGAAGCGCTCATCGGGATGTCTCCGCCAGGCGCACGGCGATCAGGCCGTACGCTCCCCGATCGGCACGAATTCGCGCCGCGCCGGACCGGTGTAGAGCTGGCGCGGACGGCCGATCTTGTGCGCCGGGTCGGCCAGCATCTCGTTCCACTGCGCGACCCAGCCTGCGGTGCGCGCCAGCGCGAACATCACGGTGAACATGCTGCTGGGGATGCCCATGGCGCGGAAGATGATGCCGGAATAGAAGTCGACGTTGGGGTACAGCTTGCGGCTGATGAAGTATTCGTCTTCCAGCGCGATGCGCTCGAGCTCCATGGCCATCCTGAACTGCGGGTCGTCGCGCAGGTCGAGCGCGTCGAGCACCTCGTAGCAGGTCTGGCGGATGATGCGCGCGCGCGGGTCCATGTTCTTGTAGACGCGATGGCCGAAACCCATGAGGCGGAAGGAATCCGACTTGTCCTTGGCGCGCTTGATGAACTCGGGAATGCGCGAGACGTCGCCCATTTCATCGAGCATTTTCAGCACTGCCTCGTTGGCGCCGCCGTGCAGCGGCCCCCACAACGACGCCATGCCGGCGGCGATGCAGGCATAGGGATTGGCGCCGCTGGAACCGGCGAGGCGCACGGTCGAGGTCGAGGCGTTCTGCTCGTGGTCGGCGTGCAGGATGAAGATGCGGTCGAGCGCGCGCGCCAGCACCGGGTTCGGTTCGTAGTCCTCGCACGGCGTCGAGAACATCATGTGCATGAAGTTTTCGGCGTAGCTGAGCCGGTTCCTGGGGTAGATGAAGGGCTGGCCCTCGTTGAACTTGTAGGCCCAGGCCGCGACCGTGGGGATCTTGGCGATCAGCCGGTGGGCGACGATCTCACGATGTCGCGCGTCGAAGATGTCCATGCCCTCGTGGTAGAACGCCGACATCGCGCCGGTCACGCCGATCATCACCGCCATCGGGTGCGCGCTGCGGCGGAAGCCGCGGAACACGTTCTCCATCTGGTCGTGCAGCATGCTGTGGTGACTGATCGAGTCGACGAAGGCCTGCTTCTGCGCGGCCGTCGGCAGCTCGCCATGCAGCAGCAGATAGCACACTTCCATGTGATCGGCCTTGTAGGCGAGTTCCTCGATCGGATAGCCGCGGTAGTACAGCAAGCCCTGCTCGCCATCGATGTAGGTGATGGCCGATGTGCAGCTGGAGGTCGCGGTAAAGCCGGGGTCATGGGTGAAATAGCCCTTCGCGCCCAGCGGGCGGATATCGATGACTGGCGTGCCGTAGGTGCCCTGCTCGATCGGCAGTTCGATCGGCGGACTGCCGTCGCTGAACGTGAGGGTGACGGTTTTTTTCATCCTACTGTGTCTCGAAAATTGTTCAGGCGTTCGACGAGCGCCGCCAGGGTGGCATCGCCGGCGGGCACGCGGCCTTCGATCCGGTCGACGATCTCCATGTCCGGCAGGGCCAGCAGCCTTTCCAGCGCGGCCCGCTCGTCAGGCTCAAGTGTAGCGCGGTGCGCGGCCCAAAAGCCACTCAGGAGCAGGTCGAGCTCGAGCAGGCCGCGCCGGCAGCGCCAGGCAATCGGATCAGACACGGCGCCTGACCAGCAGCGCCTTGATGTGCCCGATCGCCGCTGTCGGGTTCAGGCCCTTGGGGCACGCATCGACGCAGTTCATGATGCCGCGGCAGCGGTACAGCCGGTAAGGGTCTTCCAGGTTGTCGAGTCGCGCCGCAGTCGCCTCGTCGCGCGAATCGGCGATGAAACGCCACGCCTGCAGGAGTCCCGCCGGGCCGACGAAGGTTTCCGGATTCCACCAGAACGACGGACAGGCGGTGGTGCAACAGGCGCACAGGATGCATTCGTAGGCGCCGTCGAGCCGGTCGCGATCCTCGGGCAATTGCAGGCGTTCGACTTCAGGCTCGGGCGTGTCGTTGATCAGCCAGGGCTTGACCGAACGGTACTGTTGGTAGAACGGCGCCATGTCCACGACCAGGTCGCGGATCACCGGCAGGCCCGGCAGCGGACGCACCTCGACCGGCTCTTTCAGCTCGGTCAGCGGCGTGATGCAGGCCAGCCGGTTCCTGCCGTTGACGTTCACCGCGTCCGAGCCGCACACGCCCTCGCGGCAGGAGCGCCGCATCGAGAGCGTTTCGTCCTGCGCCTTGATCGCGATCAGCGCGTCGAGCAGCATCCTGCCGGCAGGCTCGATGTCGAGCTCGACGTCCTGCATGAAGGGTTGCTCGCCGGTTTCGGGGCTGTAGCGGTAGAGGCGGAATTTCATCAATACACCCGCGCCTTCGGCTTCACCGACTCCACCGTCAGCGGCTTCAGCCGCACCGGCTTGGTATCGACCTGGTCGCCCGCGCGCGAATACAGCGTGTGCTTGAGCCAGTTCTCGTCGTCGCGCTCGGGAAAATCCTCGCGCGTGTGCGCGCCGCGGCTTTCGGTGCGATGGATCGCCGACACCAGCGTGGCGCGCGCCACGCCGATCAGGTTTTCGAGTTCCAGCGCCTCGATGCGCGCCGTGTTGAAGACGCGGCTGGTGTCGGCAAGGCCCGCGCGCGCAAGACGCGCTTCGAGTTCATCGAGCTGTTGCAGGCCTTCGCGCAGCACGGCTTCGGTGCGGAAGACGCCGCAATGCCGTTGCATGGTGCGGCGCAGATCGTCGGCAATGGCGGCAACGCGTTCGTCACCGGGCCGTTCCCAGCGTGCGAGCCGCGCAAGACTGGCTTCGGCAGCCGCTTCGGGCAGCGGGCGCGGATAGGGATTGTCGCGAAGATATTCCAGCATGTGCCTGCTCGCAGCGCGGCCGAATACGACAAGATCAAGCAGCGAGTTGCCGCCGAGACGGTTGGCGCCGTGCACCGACACGCAGGCGCATTCGCCGGCGGCATAGAGACCCGGCACCGGCTCCTCGGGGCCGGTATGGGCCGGCACGACGACCTGGCCGGAGAGGTTGGTGGGGATGCCCCCCATCATGTAATGCGCGGTGGGCGCGACCGGTATCGGCGCGCGCGCCGGGTCGACCCCGGCAAAGCGGATCGCGAGGTCGCGGATGCCGGGCAGCTTGGCGGCGATCGCCGCCTCGCCCAGATGATCGAGCTTGAGGTCGACGTAATCGCCACGCGGCCCGCAGCCGCGGCCCTCGGCGATCTCGATCGCGATGGCGCGCGCGACCACGTCGCGCCCGGCGAGATCCTTTGCATGCGGCGCGTAGCGTTCCATGAAACGCTCGCCGTGCCTGTTCACCAGATAGCCGCCCTCGCCCCGCGCGCCCTCGGTGATGAGGCAGCCGACACCGGCAATCCCGGTCGGATGGAACTGCCAGAATTCCATGTCCTCGAGCGGCAGGCCGGCGCGCAGCGCCATGCCGAGGCCGTCGCCGGTGTTGATCATGGCGTTGCTGCTGTTGCCGAACACGCGCCCCGCCCCGCCGGTGGCGAGCAGCGTCACGCGCGCCTCGATCAGGACAGGCTCGCCGGTTTCGATGCACAGCGCGGTGACGCCGAGGCAATAGCCCTCGTCGTCGCGCACCAGGTCGAGCGCGAAATATTCGTCGAAGAACTGCGTGCGATGCTTGATGTTCTGCTGGTAGAGCGTGTGCAAGAGCGCGTGGCCGGTGCGGTCGGCGGCGGCACAGGTGCGCGTGGCCTGCTCGCCGCCGAAATGCTTCGACTGCCCGCCGAACGGCCGCTGATAGATCCTGCCGTTGGCGAGCCGCGAGAAAGGCAGTCCCATGTGTTCGAGTTCGTAGACCGCGCTGGCGGCCTCGCGGCACATGAACTCGATCGCGTCCTGGTCGCCGAGCCAGTCGCCGCCCTTGACCGTGTCGTACATGTGCCATTCCCAGCGGTCGTCGTCGACGTTGGCGAGCGCGGCGGTGATGCCACCCTGCGCCGACACCGTGTGCGAGCGCGTCGGGAAGACCTTGGACACCACCGCGACCTTGTGGTCCGAGCGCGCCAACTGGAGCGCCGCGCGCAGGCCCGCGCCGCCGCCGCCGACAATCAGCGCATCGACGCGGCGCGTGTTCATGCCGGCCTCCACAGGACGGCGGCCAACCAGACGACGCTGCCGGCGAGGACGACGATCACTGCCAGCAGCAGCGCGAGACGCACCCCGGTGGGCCGCACGTAATCCATGAGAATATCGCGCATGCCGACCCAGGCGTGCAGCGCAAGCGCGACGGCGGCGAGCAGCAGCAGCACGCGCACCCCTTGCGGCGCGAACAGCGCCTGCCAGCCCGCGAAATCGACCGGCAGCGCCGCCAGAACGTAAACCGCCAGCCCTGGCAGGGCGAGCGCGAGCAGCACCGCCGTGGCGCGCTGCAGCAGCCAGCTGCCGGTGCCGCTGTGCGCACCCGTGATTGCTTTCAAGCGAACAACCTCCAGCCGACGACGAGCGTCACCGCGCCGCTCGCCGCCATCACCGCCAGGCTGCTGCGCCGCGCCTGCGCCCATGCCGTACCCCAGTGCGCATCGAGCGCGAGGTGGCGCAAGCCGGCGAACAGATGATGCGAGAACGCCCAGGCGAGGCCGACCAGCAGCAGCTTCGCCGGCACGCTGCCGGCAGCGGCGGCCATCGCGCGAAACCCGGCTTCGCCGGACAAGGAAACCGACAGCGCCCACACGCCAAGCGGCAAGGCGAGGAACAGCAGGGCGCCCGATACCCGGTGCAGGATCGACACCCAGCCGGGAAGCGGCAGATGGATGCGCAGCAAGTCCAGGTAAACGGGGCGCGTGATCGGCTTCATCGATTCGGCTCTCGCCAGATCAGCGACTCAGCGGCGCTTGCCCGGTGCCTTCTTCGCTGCCTTGGCCACGGCCTGGGGGACGCGTTGCGCAAGACGCGGATCGAAGGGCTTGGGCAGGATGTAGTCCGGGCCGAACTTGAGCTTCTTCAGCTTGTAGGCTTTCAGCACCGAGGCGGGCACCGGCTCGCGGGCGAGTTCAGCGAGCGCGTGCACCGCGGCGATCAGCATGGCCTGCGTGATTTCTTTCGCGCGCGCATCGAGCGCGCCGCGGAAAATGAAGGGGAAACCGAGCACGTTGTTGACCTGGTTGGGGTAGTCGGAGCGCCCGGTCGCCATGACGAGGTCGTCGCGTGCGGCGCGGGCCTTCTCGGGCAGGATTTCGGGGTTGGGGTTGGCGAGCGCGAAGACCACCGGCTTCTCCGCCATCGATTTCACCATGGCCGCGCTCACCAGGTTGGCGCCCGACACGCCGATGAAGACATCGGCACCGACCATCGCCTCGTCCAGCGTACGCAACCTGGTCTGGCGCGCGTAGGCTTTCTTGAAGCTGTTGAGGTCGGTGCGTCCCTTATGCACCACGCCCTTGGAATCGACGAGCAGGATGTTGCGCTTCTGCGCACCCATCGCGACCAGCAGGTTGAGCGAGGCGATGCCTGCCGCGCCGGCGCCGAGGCAGACGATTCTCGCCGTCTCCAGCGACTTGCCCTGCACGTGGAGCGCGTTGAGGAGCCCCGCGCAGATGATGACCGCGGTGCCGTGCTGGTCGTCGTGGAAGACCGGGATGTCGAGCTTCTTCTTCAGCGCGGCCTCGATCTCGAAGCAATGCGGCGCGGCGATGTCCTCGAGGTTGATGCCGCCGAAGGTCGGCGCGATCGCTTCGACCACTTTGATGAAGTCCTGCGGCGTCTTCGCGTTGACCTCGATGTCGTAGACGTCGATGCCGGCGAACTGCTTGAAGAGCACGCCCTTGCCTTCCATCACCGGCTTGGCGGCGAGCGGCCCGCGGTCACCCAGGCCGAGGATGGCGGTGCCGTCGGTGATCACCGCGACGAGGTTGCCCTTGTTGGTGTAGTCATAGGCCTTCGCAGGATTCTTCGCGATTTCCAGCACCGGCTGGGCCACCCCCGGCGTGTAGGCGAGCGAGAGGTCGTCCTGGGTGGCGCAGGGTTTGGAGGAAACGACTTCGAGCTTGCCAGGGCGGGGTTTGCGGTGGTAATCGAGGGCTTTTTTCTTGAGGTCGGTGTTGGACATTGCAAGCGCGCAGACAGGGTGGAAAGCCTGCATTATCGCGGATTTGGCGGCGAAGCGCCGTGTCCGGGACTCAGTCCTTCCAGATCTTCAGCTGGGCGCGCAGGCGCGCGACCGCCTGGGAATGCAACTGGCACACGCGCGATTCTGACACGCCGAGCACGGCGCCGATTTCCTTGAGGTTCATGTCCTGTTCGTAATACATGCCCATCATGCTGCGCTCGCGCTCGGGCAGGCGATGGATCGCCTCGATGAGGCTCTTGCGGAAGCCGCCGTCCTCGAGTAGCGCCAGCGGGTCGCTCGCGCCATCGACGAGGTAGCGTTCGAGAAAGCTCGCGCTGTCTTCGTCGGAGAAATCCTCGTAGTAGAGCAGTTGCGAGCATTTCACATCGCCCAGCATGGCCTGGTACTGGTCGATCGGCATGCCGAGCTCGGCGGAGATTTCCTGCTCGGTCGGCGGTTTGCCGTTGCGCTGCTCCAGCCGGTGGATCGCCGCTTCGATCTGGCGCGATTTCTGCCGCACGTGGCGCGGCAGCCAGTCGGCCTCGCGCAGCTCGTCGAGCATGGCGCCGCGTATGCGCTGGGTGGCGTAGGACTCGAATTGCGCGCCCTGGGTGCCGTCGAACCGGGACACCGCGTCCATCAGGCCGATGAGCCCGACCTGGATGAGGTCGTCGACCTCGACGCTGGCGGGCAGCCGCGCCATCATGTGGTAGGCAATGCGCTTGACCAGCGGCGCGTACTTCCTGATCTGTTCGTCCTGCGACGACGCTTTACCCGACATAGTTCTGCATGTGTTCCTGGGTCGTATTATGTGACGGCCTGCGGACCCGTCTCCTCGCCCGCCATTCTAACGGCAAGCGCGGCGTATGCATCAGTTTCCTGCGCCAGGCTGCCTATTCTTTGCGCATGCTTCGCGTCGAGGAATTGCCTGCACGCGGCTTCGAGTTGCGCGCACGCCGCCGCTTCGCCGAGGAGCAGGATGTCGGCGCCGCACGCCAGGTGCGCCAGCGTCTTCAAAAGCCGATAGGCCGGCTTGACGTCAGCCGGCGACACGTCGAGTACGCGGACATGGCCTGGGGAGGGCAGCGCCGCGACGCTGCCCATGTCCAGCGGATGGTCGACGACGAGGCAGTCATGGCGCGCCGACAGCACGGCCAGCGCCGCCGTGTCCGTCTCGACGCCCGGCGCGTGCCAGGCCGCCCCGGCGGGCAGCGCATGTAAATGCAGCTGGCGGCGGGCGAGCTGCTGTCGCCAGTCGAACAGGCTGCGCGGCGCATGGCCGAGGTGGCGGCCCTGCGCATCGATCAGCAGCGTATCCAGCCCTTGCCGGGACAATGCCTCGAGAAGATGGTGGGCCGTCGCCGGCTGTGACGAATGCAAGTGGATACAGGGCGCCGCGCGCGCGGTCTGGCGGCGACGCAGGCCGGCGGCCTGGTCAGCTGCCATGGCCGCGACGGCGTTCGGCGCGGTCGGCTTCGACCCCCGCCATCAAGGGCCAGTCCTCGGCCTCGAGCGCATAGGGCGTGGCGAGTTGCCCGCCCTTGAGCGCCCGGTCGACAAGGTAGGCGGCGTTGGGCCGATGCAGGTCCTCCGGCACGCGCTGGCCACCGCTGATCCAGGCCAGCGGCAGGCGGTGGCGCAGCAGGCCGTCGAGCGCGGCGCCCGGCTGCGGCGTTTCGTCGAGCTTGGTGAGTATGCAACCGGCCGCCCCCTGGCCGAAACGCTGCATCGCCTGCTCGATCGCCGCCCCCTGCTGGTTGGCGGCGATCACGGCGAGGCGACGCACCGCCAGCGCGTCGAGTGCCGGGCCCGCGAGGAGACGCGGATCGTTCGGCGCGTGGCCGGCGGTGTCGATCAGCACCAGCGCGCGGTCGGCGAGCAAGGGCAGCAGGCGCGCCAGTTTGTTCCCGTCTTCGGCAACGTGCAGCGATACGCCGAGGAGATCGGCGTAGACCCGGAGCTGGGCCGTCGCGCCGACACGATACGCGTCGGCCGCGACCAGGGCGACGCGCGCCGCACCGTGCGTGTCGACGGCACGGGCGGCGAGCTTGGCGAGCGTAGTGGTCTTGCCCGAGCCGGTCGAGCCGACCAGCGCGTAGCGGCCGCCGCGCGCGAGCAGATCGGTGTCGCGCGGCAACAGCGGCAGGTTGCGGATCAGCACCTGCCGCAACCAGCGCTGCGCGGCGTCGGCGTCGAGCCCGCGCGGCAGGCGCGCGGCAAGCGTGCGCGCGAGCGCGCTGCCAAAGCCGGCGGCGAACAGCGTCTGCATCAGGTCGACGCGCACGGGATCGCGCCGCCGCGTGGCTCCCCAGGCAAAACCGGCGAGCTGGTTCTGCAGCATGCCGCGCAGGCGCGCCAGCTCCTGCAGGATGCGCGAGCCGCCCGCGGCGTCGGCGCTTTCCGCCGCCGCGGTCACGGCCAGATCGCCGTAGGCGCTCGCCAGCAGTTCCACGCCCTGCGGGTGCGGTCGCGTCGACAGCACCACGGCGTCGTCGCCGAGAACCTGCCTTACCCGTGCGAGCCCTTCGCGGGCGTTCGGCGCGATGAAGACCTGTACGCTCATGCATCGGCTCCGATTCTGAGTTCCGTCGTCACCTGCACCATTTTATCGGCAGGCACCTCGGCGTAGGCAATTACCGAGAGCTGCGGCAGGTTGCGCCGCAGCAGGCGCGACAGAATGGGACGCAAGGCGGGCGAAGTCAGCACGACAGGCGGATGGCCCGCGCGCGCCTGCTCGGCGACGGCCCGTTCGGCCGCCTCGTTCAACGCGTCGATCGTCGCCGGTGTCAGCAGCGCCTCGCCCTCCTCGCCCATTTCGTTGAGCAGCCGCGTTTCGGTTTCCGCAGCAAGCCCGATCACGTGCAGGGTATCGCGGCCCTCGAACAGGCGGTCGACGATGCTGCGCCCGAGCGCCGCGCGCACGGTCTCGACCAGTTCATCGATCGCCTGCGTGGTGGGCGCACGCGCCGCGAGCGTCTCGAACAGGGTGCGCGTGTCGCGTATGGAGACATTCTCCGCGATCAGCTGCTGCAGCACCGCCTGCACGCTGGTGAGCGGCAAGTGGCGCGGCGTGACGTCCTCGACCAGCCCAGGCTGGGTGCGCGACAGGGTGTCGAGGAGCTGCTGCACCTCGGTGCGGCCGAGGAGCTCGGGGGCATGCTGGCGGAACACCGCCTCGACTTCGCGCGCGATGAGATCGGCGGGCGTGAACACGACGAAGCCGCGCAATTCGGCGTCTTCCGCCTTTGCGGCCTCGATCCAGATGCCGGGCAGGCCGGTGAGCGGATCGCTGCCGGGCGTGCCGTCGAGCCGCCCCAGCACGTCGCCCATGTCGACCGCCAGCACTTGGCCGCCGGGCAACTCGCCCTGCGCGACGACGACGCCCTTGAGCGTGATGCGGTAGCTGTTGGGCTTGAGCTGCAGATTGTCGCGCACGCGGATGAGCGGCACCACCAGCCCCATGTCGGCGGCGAAGGCGCGGCGTGCCTCGGTGATCCTCGCAAGCGCGGCGCCGTCCTGGTTGCGGTCGACCAGCGGGATCAGGCGGTAGCCGATCTCGAGCGCGAGCACGTCGACGGGGGGAATGTCGGCCCAGGTGACGTCGAGCGTCGCCGGCGATTCCTCCTCCGGTTCGGGCGACAGCAACTCGGGGATGCGGCGCTGCCGCCGCATCAGCCAGGCGCCGAGCCCGGCGAGCACCAGGGCGATGCTGAGAAAGGCGGCGTGCGGCGTGCCCGGGATCAGCCCCAGCGTGCCGAGCACGGCGGCCGATACATAGAGCGTCTGCGGCCGGCCGAATACCTGGGTGGAGAATTCCCGGCTGAGATCCTGCTCGCTCGACGCGCGGCTCACCACGATGCCGGCCGCGGTCGAGATCACCAGCGCCGGGATCTGCGTCACCAGGCCGTCGCCCACGGTGAGAAGCGCGTAGCGGCCGAGCGCCTCGGTCAGCCCGAGGTCGTGCTGGAACAAGCCGACCAGCACGCCGCCGATGAGATTGACCAGCAGGATGATGATGCCGGCGATGGCGTCGCCGCGGACGAACTTGGAAGCACCGTCCATGGCGCCGTAGAAGTCGGCTTCGCGCCCGATGTCGTGGCGTCGCGCGCGTGCCTCGGCTTCGTCGATGAAGCCGGCGTTGAGGTCGGCATCCACCGCGAGCTGCTTGCCCGGCATCGAATCGAGGGTGAAGCGCGCCGCCACCTCGGCGATGCGGCCGGCGCCCTTGGTGATGACGACGAAATTGATGATGACGAGGATGAGGAACACGACGAAGCCGACGACGTAGTTGCCGCCGACCAGGAAATTGCCGAACGACTCGATCACCTTGCCCGCCGCGTCCGGACCGGTGTGGCCCTGCATCAGGATGATGCGGGTGGACGCCACGTTGAGCGCCAGGCGCATCAGCGTGGTCAGCAGCAGCACGGTGGGGAATACCGAGAAATCGAGCGGCCGCCGCGCGTTGAGGCTCACCAGCAGCACGATCATGGCGAGCGCGATGTTGAGCGTGAACAGCGCGTCGAGCATGAAGGTGGGCAGCGGCAGCACCATCATCGCCAGCACCAGCAGCACCAGCGCCGGCACCGCCAGCCGGTTCATCGGCATGCCGAGCAGCACAGCACCCTGTGCGCTCACCCGATCACCTCGTCAATCGTTCCGGATCCGGCGTTCGCCCGCCGCCCCGCCTGCTGCTGCCGCGCGCGCAGCTGCGCCTGCACCTCGGGCGGCAGCTCGGCTTCGCGCGCCTCGGCCAGCATCTCCTGCCAGGTCATCGCGTGCCGCCGCAGGTAGCGCCACCAGCGCCAGCCGGCGTCGAGCGCCGCCGCTACCGCCAGCGCGCCGGCCACCGCCAGCACGCCCCGGCCCAGCCAGCTCGCCAGCGCATCCGGGCCGGATGCCAGCGTGTCGAGCATCGGCCAGCCGGTCGTGAGTGCCCACGCGACCGCGACCGCGACGAGCGCGAGTTTTACAGCCGCCAGCCCGCCGTCGAACCAGGCGTCGGCCGAAAACAGGCGCGTCAGGGGTTTGGCGGGATTGGCGCGACCCAGGTCGGCCTGGGTGAGCTGCGGCGCGTACACCCAGCCCGAGAGCAGCACCGGGCCCGCCAGCGCGGCGACGAACAAGGCGGCAAGAACGGGCAGCAGGGACCACAGCGCGGCGGTCGCCGCCTCGACGAACGCCGGCGCCAGGGGATGCGCGGCGTGGAGGAAGGCGGCCTCGGTGGCAACGCGCAGCGCCTCGAACAGATGCGGCGCCTGCCAGCCCAGCACGCCCAGCGCCGCCAGCAGCATCACCCAGGCGGCCAGTTCGCGCGAGCGCGGCACGTCGCCCGCCTCGCGCGCCGCCTGCAGGCGCCGCGGACTCGCCGGTTCGGTACGGGAAAGGTCTGTATCCTCGGCCATGCTCGTCTCGAATTTTGAGGGAGTCTAGCACGAGGCGGGAAGCGGGGCGGACGGTGGTTTGCAGCGTCCGCCGGGGGTCAGCTGACTTCGTCGATCCAGGCCATCTGGATCGCTTCGAGGATCTTCTCGCCGGAATGGTTGGGGTCGTCGTCGAACTCGGGCAGTTCCATCACCCAGCGATGCAGGTCGGTGAAGCGAATGGTGCGCGGGTCGATTTCGGGGTGGGCTTCGGCGAGTTCGATGGCGATATCGAGCGTGTCGGTCCACTTCATGTCAGTGTCCTTCCTTGACCATGTTGATCGTGTACTTGGGAATCTCGATCACCAGGTCGGCGTCGGCGATGCGCGCCTGGCACGACAGCCGCGATTGCGGCTCCAGGCCCCAGGCCTTGTCGAGCAGGTCGTCCTCTTCCTCGGTCGATTCGGGCAGCGACTCGAAGCCTTCGCGCACGATGACGTGGCAGGTGGTGCAGGCACAGGATTTCTCACAGGCGTGCTCGATCTCGACGCCGTTGGCGAGCAGCGTGTCGCAGATGGTTTCGCCGGGCTTGGCGTCGATGACGGTGCCTTCGGGACAGAGTTCGACGTGGGGCAGTACGATGAGTTGGGGCATGGGATCCGGGCCTCTCAGGCCGCTTGGGAGTGTTGGCTCGGCAGGGCGGCGAGCACGCCGTCCCAGAATTGCAGGCGGGCCTCGACCGCGGCTTCGGCGGCGATCTCGGCCTCGCGCCACTTGCCGGCGTCGCCGCCGACCAGCGCGGCGAGCAGGCGCAGCGACAGCGGCGCATGGAAGTCCTCGTCCAGGTGGACGTGGCGGTTGAGGTAGTAGTGGAAGCTCGGCGCCTGCGCCTCGGTCACCGCCATGCGCGACAGGAAGGCGCGGAACATCGACGGGATGACGTGCTCGCGGCCGAGCGCCAGCGCGGCGGCCACCTCGTGCGGCCGGCCGCCGTCGATGAAGCCGAAGGTGGTGCGGACGAACGCGGCCGACGGCGCGGGCGCGAGTCCCGCGGCGAGCGCGGCCTGTATGCCCGCCTCGCCCGCGATCTGTACGAAGCGCGCCGGGTGGTCGGCGTCGGCGCCGACTTCGCGCATGGCGGCGAGATACAGCATGAAGTGGCTGGTGTGCCCTTCCTGGCCCGGCAGTGCGACGTCGGTTTCCTCTTCCAGCACCAGTTCGTTGATGAAGCGCTGCACCGAGGCGTCCTTGCCCGGCACCCACGGCCAGCGCGCCGGCGCGACCTGGTGCTGCAGGTATTTGATGAGCGACATGAAGTCCCACACCGAGTAGACGTGGTGCTGCATGAACACGCGCAGGTCGTCCGGCGTCCGCACGGCGGCATAGATCGGGTGGGCCTCGAGCTTCACCCGCAGGGATTCGATGAAGGCGTCGTTCAGCATGTTGCGTTCAGCCAAAGGTTTCGAGCTTCTGTCCCGCCATCGCACGCCGGACGTTGCGGTCCATGCGGCGCTGGGCGAACTCGGTGGTGGCGGCGTTGAGTGCCTCGATGCCGCGCTTGATGGCGAGATGATGGTTCGGCTCGACATCGGGGCTCGCGATCAGCTTTTCAAGGGCGGCGATGGCGGCCTCGATCGCCGCGGTCTCGTCGGCGTTGAGCAGTTCGCCATCCTCGGCGAGCGCGGCACGGGTCGCGGCGATGAGCCCCTGGGCGTCGACGATCTGCTCGTTCAGCGCGCGCGCGTACATGTCGTCCTTGGCGTGGGTGTAGGCGTCCTTCAGCATGCGCATGATCTCCTCGTCGCCCAGGCCATACGACGGCTTGACCTGCACGCTCGCCTCGACACCGCTGCTTTGCTCGCGCGCCGACACCGAAAGGAGACCATCGGCGTCGACCTGGAAGGTGACGCGGATGCGCGCCGCGCCCGCGACCATGGGCGGGATGCCGCGCAACTCGAAGCGCGCGAGCGAGCGGCAGTCGGCGGCGAGTTCGCGTTCGCCCTGCAGCACGTGGATGCTCATCGCGGTCTGGCCGTCCTTGAAGGTGGTGAAATCCTGCGCGCGCGCGGTCGGGATCGTGGTGTTGCGCGGAATGATCTTTTCGGTCAGCCCGCCCATGGTCTCGAGGCCGAGCGAGAGCGGAATGACGTCGAGCAGCAGCCAGTCGTCGCCCGCGCGATTGCCGGCGAGCACGTCGGCCTGGATGGCCGCGCCAAGCGCGACGACCTTGTCCGGGTCGAGGTTGGTGAGCGGGGTCTGGCGGAAGAAATCGGCGACCGCCTGGCGGATGCACGGCATGCGCGTCGAGCCACCGACCATCACCACCCCCTGGATCTCGTCGACCGCGAGGCCCGCGTCGCGCAGCGCCTTGCGCGTCGGCGCGAGCGTCTTGCTCACCAGCCCGGCGGTCATCCTGTTGAATTCGTCCTGCGTGAGCGTCGCGTCCATCATCTCGCCGGTGGAGAGCACCGCGGTGACGCGCACCTCGGTGTGCTCGGTCAGCGCTTCCTTGGCGTCGCGCGCCTTCGTCAGCAACAGGCGCGCATCGCTCGCCGACAAGGGCGCGAAGCGGCCCTGCTCGAGCATCCAGCAGAAAACGCGCTGGTCGAAATCGTCGCCGCCCAGAGCCGAGTCGCCATTGGTCGCGAGCACCTCGAACACGCCCTTCGAGAGCTTGAGGATGGAAATGTCGAAGGTGCCGCCACCGAGGTCGTAGACCGCGTAGACGCCTTCCGAGGCGTTGTCCAGACCGTAGGCGATGGCGGCGGCGGTGGGCTCGTTGAGCAGGCGCAGCACGTTGAGGCCGGCGAGCTGCGCGGCGTCCTTGGTCGCCTGGCGCTGGGCGTCGTCGAAGTAGGCGGGCACGGTGATGACCGCGCCGACGAGCTCGCCGCCGAGCGCGGCTTCGGCACGCCGGCGCAAGGCCTTGAGGATTTCCGCCGAGATCTCGACCGGGCTTTTGACGCCGGCGACGGTCTTCAATTGCACCATGCCGGGTGCGTCGACGAAGTGATACGGCAGGCCGGCGATGTCCTCGATATCAGTGATGCCGCGCCCCATGAAGCGCTTCACCGAGACGATGGTGTTGTGCGGGTCGCAGTTCTGCGCGGCCTGCGCGGCATAGCCGACATCCACCCGCCCGTCCGGGTGGTAGCGCACCACCGAGGGCAACAGCGAATGACCGGCTTCGTCGTCGAGAACGACGGCGAGGCCGGAGCGCACCGTGGCCACGAGCGAATTGGTCGTGCCGAGGTCGATGCCCACCGCCAGCCGGTGCTGGTGCGGGGCGGCGGACATGCCGGGTTCGGCGATCTGCAGCAGGGCCATGTCTTATGCTTCCAGTTCTTCGTAAACCTCGCCGACCTCGGCGATGAGCTTGTCCATGAAACGCAACTGGCGCACGGCCTCCCGCGCGCCCTCGTAATCCCGAGCCAGGTCGATCAGCTCGGCCAGCCGTGCCTCGATGCGCCGATGCGCGGTGCGCAGCTCATCGGTCAGGGCATCGAGCGCTTCGACACGCTTTCCCGCCCGCGCCTCGTCGATGGCCTCGCGCCACGCCATCTGCTGCATCAGAAAGTCCGGTGCCATTTTGGTGTCATGCGCATCGAGCGCGTCGACGCCCTGCAGTTTCAGCAGGTATACGCCACGGTTGACCGGATGCTTGAGCGTTTGATAAGCCTCGTTCACCCGGGTCGCCCACTGCATCGCCACCCGCTGCTCGGCTTCCGGCTGCGCGGCGAAGCGGTCGGGATGCACGGCGTTCTGCAGTTCGCGATACGCCGCGTCGAGACGATCACGATCGAGCGCGTAGGTCGGCGGCAGGCCGAAGAGTTCGAAGTGGGTGCGGGAGAAATCCATTGTCAGGGGCCAGGACTCAGGCATCAGGATTCAGGGGGCTTGCATGCTCGCGTCGTTCTGGCAAAACGCGGCCGAAGGCCGTACTGCAGCCCTGAATCCCGGCCCTTGATCACTTAAACGTTGAACGACTCGCCGCAGCCGCACTCGTTCTTCACGTTCGGGTTATTGAACTTGAATCCCTCGTTGAGACCTTCGCGGGCGTAGTCGAGCTCGGTCCCGTCGATGTACGGCAGGCTCTTGGGGTCGACGAACACGGTCACGCCGTGGCTGGTGAAGACCTCGTCGCCCTCGGGCACCTCGTCGGCGAATTCCAGCTTGTAGGCCATGCCGGAACAGCCGGTCGTGCGCACGCCCAGGCGGATGCCGACGCCCTTGCCGCGTTTGGCGAGGAAGTTGCTGACGTGCTGTGCAGCGCGTTCGGACAGGGTGACCGCCATGGCTTACTCCAGCCCTTTTTTCTGCTTGTAGTCGGCGACGGCGGCCTTGATCGCGTCCTCGGCGAGGATCGAGCAGTGGATCTTCACCGGCGGCAGCGCGAGTTCCTCGGCGATCGCGGTGTTCTTGATTTCCATCGCCTGGTCGAGCGTCTTGCCCTTGACCCATTCGGTCACCAGCGAGCTGGAAGCGATCGCCGAACCGCAGCCGTAGGTCTTGAACTTGGCGTCCTCGATGATGCCATCCGGGCCGACCTTGATCTGCAGTTTCATGACGTCGCCGCAGGCGGGCGCGCCGACCATGCCGGTGCCGACGCCCTCTTCTTCCTTGGCGAAGGAACCGACGTTGCGGGGGTTCTCGTAGTGATCGAGGACTTTTTCGCTGTAGGACATGGTGTTCTCCTTGACTTCAGATTCAATGTGCAGCCCACTGCACGGTATTCAGGTCGATGCCTTCCTTGTACATCTCCCACAACGGGGAGAGTTCGCGCAGCTTGCCGATCTTTTCGTGGAGGAGCTTGATCGCATAGTCGACTTCCTCCTCGGTGGTGAAACGGCCGATCGAGAAGCGGATCGAGCTGTGCGCGAGCTCGTCGGAGCGGCCCAGCGCGCGCAGCACGTAGGACGGCTCGAGGCTGGCCGAGGTGCAGGCGGAGCCCGACGACACCGCGAGATCCCTGATCGCCATGATCAGCGACTCGCCTTCGACGAAGTTGAAGCTGACGTTGAGGTTGTGCGGCACGCGGCGGTCCATGTCGCCATTGAGATGCACTTCCTCGATGTCCTTCAGCCCCGCATACAGGCGGTCGCGCAGCATGCGGATGCGCTCGTTCTCGGTCGCCATCTCTTCCTTGGCGATGCGGAAAGCCTCGCCCATGCCGACGATCTGGTGCGTCGCCAGCGTGCCGGAGCGCATGCCGCGCTCGTGGCCGCCGCCGTGCATCTGCGCTTCGAGGCGGATGCGCGGCTTGCGGCGCACGTACAGCGCGCCGATGCCCTTGGGGCCGTAGGTCTTGTGCGCCGAGAACGACATCAGGTCGACCGGCAGCGTCTTCAGGTCGATCGGCATCTTGCCGGTGGCCTGGGCGGCGTCGACGTGGAAGATCACGCCCTTCTCGCGGCAGATCTTGCCGATGGCGTCGATGTCCTGGATCACGCCGATTTCGTTGTTGACCGCCATCACCGAGGCCAGCACGGTGTCGGGGCGGATCGCGTCGCGGAATTCGTCGAGGTCGATGAGGCCGTTCTCCTTCACGCCCAGGTAGGTCGCTTCGAATCCCTGGCGCTCCATCTCGCGCACGGTGTCGAGCACGGCCTTGTGCTCGGTCCTCACGGTGATGATGTGCTTGCCCTTGGTGCCCGAGTAAAAGTGACCGGCGCCCTTGATGGCGAGGTTGTTCGATTCGGTGGCGCCCGAGGTGAAGACGATTTCTTTGGGATCGGCACCGACGAGCGCGGCAATGTGGCCGCGTGCGGTCTCGACGGCTTCCTCGGCTTCCCAGCCATAGGGATGCGAGCGCGAGGCCGGGTTGCCGAAGTGCTCGGTCAGGTAGGGAATCATCTTTTCGGCGACGCGCGGGTCGACGGGAGTGGTGGCGGAGTAGTCGAAGTAAAACGGTTTCATCTTTTGTATGCCCTGATCGATGCGTTCAAGCGACCAACGAAATCTTGGAGCCGCGGCGGTCCTGCATCACCTTGTCCTTGCACTCGTCCTGCTTGGCGACCAGCGACGCCAGCGTGACGTTGTCGAGGTAATCGTAGATATGGGCATTGAGCCCCGTCCACAGGTCGTGGGTGAGACAGCGGTGCTCGTCGTGGCAGTTTTCCTTGCCGCCGCACTGGGTCGCGTCGATCGGCTCGTCCACGGCGCGAATGATATCTGCCACGCTCACCGCGTCGAGCGGCTTGGCGAGGTAGTAGCCGCCACCGGGGCCGCGCACGCTTTCGACCAGCGCATGCCGGCGCAGGCGGCTGAACAGCTGCTCCAGATACGACAGCGAAATGTCCTGGCGCTCGCTGATGCCGGCCAGCGTCACTGGATGCTTGCCGCCGCGCAAGGCCAGATCGAGCATGGCGGTGACGGCGAAACGACCCTTGGTAGTCAATCTCATCACGGTTCTCCTGAAAATTCGCCCGAATCATAAAATTCCCGAGCATTTCAGTCAACTATTGCTTACCTTAACAATTTAGTCAACTATTTTATTCAAATAGTTCGGGTCGAAATCGTCCGGCTTATCCTGCCCGGCGGGCAGTTCCGCGCCCAGCTTCTGCAGCTGCGCCAGGATCAGGTCCAGACGCTGGTCGATGTGTGCCGAATGATCGATCAGACCGTGGATCGCCTTCACCACCGGATCATTCATGTCGGCCGAGATCGCATAGGCCGAGAAGCCGAGTTTTTCGGCCTGGCGGTTGCGCTCTTTCTCGGCGGCGCTGTCGAGGATGCGCGCCGGGATGCCGACCGCCGTGGCGTCGTCAGGCACGTCCTTGACCACCACGGCGTTGGAGCCGACGCGCGCGTTGGCCCCGACGGTGATCGGCCCCAGGATCTTGGCGCCCGCCCCGACGACCACCCCGCTTTTCAGCGTGGGATGGCGCTTGCCCTTGTTCCACGAGGTGCCGCCCAGGGTCACGCCGTGATACAGGGTGCAGTCGTCGCCGATCTCGGCGGTCTCGCCGATGACGACACCCATGCCGTGGTCGATGAAGACGCGGCGGCCGATGGTCGCGCCCGGATGGATTTCGATGCCGGTCAGCCAGCGGCCCACATAAGAGGTGAAGCGCGCCAGCCATTTCCAGTGCATGCGCCACAGCCGGTGCGCCAGGCGGTGGATGAGCATGGCGTGAAAGCCCGGATAGGTCGTCACGACCTCGAAAGTCGAGCGCGCGGCGGGGTCGCGCTCGAACACGACCGCGATGTCTTCCTTGAGTTGTTGGACGAGGCTCATGCGCGAAGAATGCTTATCCTGAGTAATTTAGTCAACCATTGCGCGGAACGGTGCCGGCCGCCCGCTTCGCCACCTGGGCCGCGGTGAGGATGCCGCGCAGGATGTTCACTTCTTCCTTCGCCAGGCGGGTGCGGGAAAACAGCCGGCGCAGCTTCAGCATGAGCTTGCCGGGCGATCCGGGGTTGAGGAATTCGAGTTCGGCCAGCGCGGTTTCCAGGTGGGTGTAGAGATTCTCGATCTCCTCGCCCGTCGCGGATTCGAATCCAGGCTGCGGCCAGCTCGCGCGCCCGAGCCAGGCCTGGCGGATTTCGTAGCACAACACCTGCACGGCGGCGGCAAGATTGAGCGAGCTGTATTCCGGGTTGGCGGGGATGGTCACGAGGCCCTGGCACAGGCTCAATTCCTCGTTCGACAGTCCGCTGGTCTCGTTGCCGAACACCAGCGCCACCGGCCCGGCCTGCGCCTCGCCCAACAGACGGGCCGACGCCTCGGGCGGGGTCAGCACCTCGGCGACGATGTCGCGGCGGCGCGCCGACACGCCGAGCGCGAGCCGGGTGTCGGCAAGCGCCTCGGCCAGCGTCGGGTACACGCGGGCGCCTGCCAGGACATCGACCGCCCCCGAGGCCATGGCGTCGGCCTGGCTGTTGGGGAAGACGGCGGGGTCGACCAGCACCAGGTCGGTAAGCCCCATGGTCTTCATCGCGCGCGCGGCAGCGCCGATGTTGCCGGGATGGCTGGTGCGCGCAAGCACGATGCGAATGTTGGCGAGAAGCTGGGGATTCGGTTGCGTCATCCAGTAAAATGCGGGGCTCGTTCTTTGAAACCCGTGATCCTTGCCATGCATCCCATGCTCAATACGGCGGTGAAGGCCGCCCGCAAAGCCGGGGCGATCATCAATCGCGCCTCGCTCGAACTCGACCAGCTCACCGTGCGGAGCAAACAGGACCGCGACTACGTCAGCGAGGTCGACCAGATGGCTGAACGCGCCATCATCGAAACCCTGCTCGACGCCTATCCAAATCACGGGATTCTAGCAGAGGAGTCCGGCACGGCCGACGCCAAAAACGGCGAGGACTACGTGTGGATCATCGATCCGCTCGACGGCACCACCAACTTCCTGCACGGCCTGCCGCAATACTCGGTGTCCATCGCACTGAAACACAAGGGCCAGATCACCCAGGCCGTCGTATTCGACCCGACGCGCAACGAGCTCTTCACCGCCAGCCGCGGCCGCGGCGCCATGCTCAACGACCGCCGCATCCGCGCCAGCAAGCGCAGCAAGATGAGCGAATGCCTGATCGGCACCGGCTTCCCCTTCCGCGATTTCAGCTTCGCCGAGGCCTACCTCAACATGTTCCGCGACATGATGAAAGCGACTTCGGGCCTGCGTCGCCCCGGTTCGGCCGCGCTCGACCTCGCCTGGGTCGCCTGCGGCCGTTACGACGGCTTCTGGGAAATGCGCCTCAACCCCTGGGACATCGCCGCCGGCAGCCTCATCGCGCAGGAAGCCGGCGCGCTGGTCGGCAATTTCCTGGGCAACGAAGGCTTCCTCGAATCGGGCAACATCGTCGCCGGCAACCCCAAGGTCTTCGCGCAGATGCTGCAGATCCTCGCCCCGCACCTGCCGCCCGAACTGAAAGTCTGACGCCGCCTGCCCATGAGCGCCGCCAAGGAGGCCGCCGCCCACACGCCGATGATGCAGCAGTACCTCGGCATCAAGGCGCAGCATCCGGACATGCTGCTGTTCTACCGCATGGGCGACT
>DYFW01000201.1 GCA_020725005.1 Thiobacillus denitrificans | reverse complement strand
CCCTGCAGCAACTGCTGACCCGGATTGCCAAGCAGGTCGACGTACGCTGGGAACTCGATGGCCCCAACCTGGCGGTCATGCCGGATTCGCCCTTCCTGCGCACCTACAAGATCGACTATGTCAACATGGCGCGCGACACCTCGGGCACGGTGGCCGTGACCACCCAGATCGCCGCGACCGGAGCCGGCGCAAGCGCGGCCGGCACGGCAGCCGGCGCGGCCGGCAGCAACAACTCGCTGACGAAGATCGAAAACAAGGCGCAGAACCGCTTCTGGGAAACGCTCGAGAAAAACATCAAGGACATCCTGCGCGAAACCGACAAGATCCTCCCCGAAGGGTCGAGCGAGACCGTCATCGAACGGCAGGACGAGCAGGCCACCACGGGCACGGGCACCCAGCCCCCGGCAGGCGCCGTGCGCGGCGCGGCGCCGACCAGTCTGGCCGCCAGCCCCAATCCGGCGACCCTGCAGCAGAGCGGCATGACCGTAACCCGGAAATCCACCTTTCGCGAGGCGGCGTCGGTCATCACCAATCCCGAAACCGGCATCGTCAGCGTCCGCGCCACCGGGCGCCAGCACGAGAAGGTGCAGGAATTCCTCGACCAGGTGATGGCATCCGCCCGCCGACAGGTACTGATCGAAGCCACCATCGCCGAAGTCACACTGTCGAAAAACTATCAGCAGGGAATCGACTGGGCAAAGGTTACCGCCGGCCTGGCCACCCTCAGTCCGACAGGACTTGCCGCAGTGGGCGGTAACATTCTCAGGCAGGAAGCATCTGGATGGTTTACCTTGCAGCACACATCCGGCGGCAATACTTTCAGGGCTACGATGCGGCTCCTCGAAGATTTCGGCAACGTCCGCGTGCTGTCCAGCCCGAAGATGTCGGTGCTCAACAACCAGACCGCGATCCTCAAGGTCGTGGACAACCTGGTCTACTTCACCATCAAGGCGGACACGACGACCAACCAGACGGCCTCGACGACCACCTACACGACCAACCTGCACTCGGTGCCGGTTGGCCTGGTCATGAACGTCACGCCACAGATCAGCGAGGGCGACACGATCATCCTGAACATCCGGCCGAGCATTTCGCGCAAGTTCACCGAAATCGACGACCCCAACCCGGAACTGAAACGCAACGGCTTGAATATCGCCAGCAAGATTCCAGTGATCCGCACTCGAGAAATGGAGTCGATCCTGCGCATCGACAACGGCAGCATCGCAGTCATGGGCGGTCTGATGGAAGACAGCATAGAGGACTCCGACCAGGCCGTGCCCGCCGTATCGAACATCCCGATCCTCGGCAACCTGTTCCAGAACCGCAACGATACGCACCGCAAGACCGAACTGGTCGTCTTCCTGCGGCCGGTCGTCGTCAAGGATGCCAGCATTCAGGGCGACTACGCCGAGTACCGTAACCAGTTACCCGGCCAAGACTTCTTCGAGAAGAACAAGGTCGGTCCCAAGCAGCAACAGTTCGATTTCGGGAGCGGCGCGCGGTGAGTCTGCTGATGGATGCGCTCCGCAAGGCGGAGCAGCAAAAGCAGCAGGGGACGGCTTCCAGCGCCGTTCCTGCGGGCGGCGGCAATCTGAGCCTGGAGCCCCTCGCCGAACCACCACCCGAGCCCGTCGCCGCGGAAAAGGATCTCGACCGGCGCCTGCCGGAACTGCCCAAGCGGCTGGAAGAACTGGATGACCAGTTCTTTACCGCCGACCCGGTACTGCAGAAGTCGATCCGTGCGCTCGCCGAAACCAAGGCCCGGGCAGCGGAACCGCCGCCGGCCCCTGTCAGCGCACCTTCCGGCACCCCCCGTGCCGCCGCACAAAACGTTTTTGCCGTCAAACAGACGGCCCCGTCGGCCGGACATGGCTTCGCGATCACCGTCGGCATCGCCACCCTGATCGCCAGCGCGGCGATCGGCGCTTACCTCTACTGGCAGATGCAGCCCAGGGGCGGTCTCGTGGCCGGGCCGGGATTGGCCGTGCCACAGCAGCCGGTCACGCCCCCGCCCGCACCGGCTGCTGTCCAAGCCGCCCCGCCGGCGCCCGCAACGCCGGAAATGGCGGCCCCAGCCCCGCCAGCCCGCGCCGCCACGGCACTACGCCCGGGCATAGCCCCTGCGCCGCCCCAAGGGGCACCGGAGCGACTGGCGGCGCCTGCGGACAGCGGCATCCGTTTCAGCACCAGGCAGAAAACTGCCGGCACGGCGATGGAAGATGCGCACCAGGCTTTCACGCGCGGTGAAACCGACCTCGCCCGCTCGATCTGGATGAAAACCTTCCAGGCCGACCCACGCAACATCAACGCCCTGCACGGACTGGCCGCCATCGCCCAGCTGGAAGGCAGGCCGGACCAGACCACCGCCCTCTATCGGCGGGTACTCGAGCTCGACCCCAAGGATGCGGTCGCGCATGCCGGGCTGCTGGCGATCAGCGCGCCCACCGATCCGCGTCACGCGGAGAGCCAGCTGAAAGGCCTGCTGGCGGAACAGCCGAATTCCCCTCCGCTGCACTTCGCGCTCGGCAATCTGTACATGAGCGACTCGCGCTGGGCCGAAGCCCAGCAGGCCTTCTTCAAGGCGCACGTCGCCGATCCGGCGAATCCGGACTATCTGTACAACCTGGCCGTCAGCCTCGACCACCTGCATCAGGCCGGCCTGGCCGCGCAGTATTACGCACGGGCGCAGGATGCCGCCAGGTCGCAACCCGCGGCCTTCGATCCCGCCCAAGTCGAGGAACGCCTGAGAACGCTACGGAATGAGCGCCAGCGCTAATCGCCAGCCCATCGGGCAAGTCCTCATCGCACGGGGGGTCATCAGCGAGGACCAACTGCGCATCGCCCTGCTGGAGCAGCTGAAGTCGAACCTGCCGGTCGGCAAGCTGCTGGTGAGCCTCGGTTTCGTGTCGGAAGCGACGCTGCGCGATGCCCTCGGCGAATCGCTCGGCCAGAAGTCCATCGACCTCGGCCGCGCCACGGTCGACCCTGCCGCGCTCCAGCTCGTGCCCAAGGATGTCGCCCGGCGACACCATCTGCTGCCGCTCGACTATGCTCCCGAATTGCGCCGGCTGACGGTCGCGATCGCCG
>DYFW01000200.1 GCA_020725005.1 Thiobacillus denitrificans | reverse complement strand
TTGCGGCGGAGGCTAACGTGAGCGCAGCGAACGTTAAGCGCAGCGGCCGTAGCCACAAGCGCACTCAGGCGTAAAACGCCAGGGTGCGTTTGCGGCGAAGGCTAACGTGAGCGCAGCGAACGTTAAGCGCAGCGGTCGTAGCCACAAGCGTCAAGCCGCCGCGTAAGACGTCCCGCCCAAAGCAAAGGGGGCCTGCATTGCAGGCCCCCTTTGCTTTGGGCGTTTGCGGCTCAATAACGCTGCGTCAGCGTCATCGTCTGGCCGTCGCGCTTCATTTCCATGCGATTGAGAAAGCTCATGCCGAGGAGCGGCACGCCAAGGCCTGCCTCGACCACCAGTCCTTCGACTTGGTTGACGCTGATGCTGCCGACCTTGACCGTATTGAAACTCACGCGCCACGCCGGCACCGTGCCGGCCGCCGTGGCGACGGCGACCGGCTGGCCACGCTTGTAATCGAGCCCCAGTCGCCGCGCTTCCGCCGCGCTGATGGCGACCGAGGTCGCGCCGGTGTCGACCACGAACGTGACCGGATAGCCATTGAGCGAACCGGCTGCGGCGAAGTGGCCCTGCCCGTCGGCGGTGAGCGATACGCTCGGGCGCCCGCTCGGCAGCGCGCCCCCGGCAAACGATTGCCCCATGCCGAGTTCACGCCGGCTGCCGTTGACGTCGAAGTGGGCGCGGTCCGAATCCGCGGCGAGCAGCTTCACGCCGTCCACCGCCTGTCCGACCGACAGCGTTCGGGGCTTGCCGCCGTCGATGCTGACGATGGCCTTGTCCTTGAACAGCCCGACCACGGTCACGCTCGCGGCCCACGCGCACGTGCAGGAGAAACCGCCAGCCGCTATGATGAGCGCGAGCGTCTTGCGTTTGGAAGCCATCATGAATCCCGTCCTGATCTTTCGCCATTCCCCGACCGAAGGGCCGGGGTATTTCGCCGATTTTCTCGACCGCCACGGCATCCCATGGAAACTCGTGCGCATCGATGCCGGCGACGCCGTGCCCGAGCATCTTAACGGCGTTTCCGGCCTCTGCTTGATGGGGGGGCCGATGAGCGTGAACGATGACCTGCCGTGGATCCCGCCGGTGCTGGCGTTGATCCGCGAGGCCGTCGCGCAGGACATTCCGGTCATCGGCCATTGCCTCGGCGGCCAGTTGCTGTCCAAAGCGCTCGGCGGGACGGTCGCCGCCAATCCGGTCAAGGAAATCGGTTGGGGCGAGCTGCACGTTACCGACGTCGACGCTGCACGTCCCTGGGTAGGCGAAACCAACGGCCCCCTGCCGGGTTTCCACTGGCACGGCGAAACCTTCAGCCTGCCGCCGGGCGCGGTGCGCATCCTGGAAAGCGCGCATTGCGCCAACCAGGCCTTCGTGCTCGGCGACCGCCATCTCGGCATGCAGTGCCACGTCGAAATGACGCCCGAACTCATCGCCAGCTGGTGCGAGCACGGCGCCGACGAGATCGCCGCCAGCGCCAGTCCGGCGGTGCAGGCGCCGGCAGCCATCCAGGCGGATCTGCCAGCCCGCATCGCACGCCTCCACACCCTGGCGGACAAATTATATTTCCGCTGGATTCAAGGGCTTAGGCAACGAACCTGAAGCGCGGCCGGGCCGAAGACTGGACAGCCCAGCCGCGCACGCGCAGGATAAAGCCCGGACCCACCCGTCCAGATTGATAGCAACGTCAGCTCACGGAGGCTTTATGCAAAACGTCGATTACGCCAACTTCGATTTCGGCGAACGTCTCAACGGCTTCATCAACGAAGTCATGAACTTCGGCGGCACCCCGCGCACCGAGGCCGAACTCACCGAAGGCCAGAAAGTCTTCGTCCGCGCGGTCAAGCGCGAAATGGTCAAGTACACCGATCCCAACCGGCAGGGCTATCCGCACAATCTGCTGGAGCAGATGGAGTCCTTCACCCGCACCATCGGCGACCTGCACAATTCCTACTTCGACGCGGGCATGCGCAAGATCAGCGACTGCCTCTACAACCGCTGGAAAATGCTCTACGAGGAGACCAAGAAGCTGGCCGCCGCCGGCGGCGCGAACAAGCCCTGCTGGGTCGACGTCATCAAGACCGAGCAGACCGACATGCCCGCCTTCTTTGACGCCTAACCTACTGTTTCATATAGAAAAAAGCCCGGATTGCCGGGCTTTTTTCGTTTTCCATCCGAATATCAAACCCGCTTATCCGCAAATAAAAATAAAGCATTATTCAGCCCCAGGGCCCGGTGCTATCCTGCACCCATCCTGGAATACCCCCACAAAGTCTGAGGAGACCGCATGTCCAAACTGGTACGTCCCCACGGCGGTGGCGAACTCAAGCCCCTGCTTCTGACAGGCGCCGCGCTCGACGCCGAGAAAGCCCGCGCCGCCGCGCTGCCCAAGCTCAGGATGAGCTCGCGCGAAACCGGCGACCTCATCATGATGGGCATCGGCGGCTTCACCCCGCTCGAGGGCTTCATGACCCGCGCCGACTGGCAGGGCGTATGCGACGGCTACAAAATGGCCAACGGCCTCTTCTGGCCCATTCCCATCACCCTCTCCACCGACGACGAAACCATCAAGGAAGGCGACGACATCGCCCTGCTGAACGGCGAAACCGGCGAAATCATGGGCACCATGAAGGTGACCGACAAGTACACCATCGACAAGGCCCACGAGTGCATGATGGTCTACAAGACCACCGACCTCGAGCACCCTGGCGTCAAGATGGTCATGGCGCAGGGGAAATACAACCTGGCCGGCCCGGTCAAGGTGCTGTCCGACGGCGGCTTCAAGGCCAAATACGGCGCGCAGTTCATGACCCCGGCCGAGACCCGCGCCAAGTTCGAGCAGCTGGGCTGGAGCCGCGTGGCCGCCTTCCAGACCCGCAACCCCATGCACCGCAGCCATGAATACCTGGCCAAGATCGCCATCGAAACCATGGACGGCGTGCTGATCCATTCCCTGCTCGGTGCGTTGAAGCCGGGCGACATCCCGGCCGAGGTGCGCACCGAGGCGATCGCCACCCTGATCGACAACTACTTCGCCCCCAACACCGTGATCCAGGCCGGCTACCCGCTCGACATGCGCTACGCCGGCCCGCGCGAAGCGCTGCTGCACGCCCTGTTCCGCCAGAACTACGGCTGCTCGCACCTCATCGTCGGCCGCGAC
>DYFW01000199.1 GCA_020725005.1 Thiobacillus denitrificans | reverse complement strand
TCGCGTTCTTCCAGAACAGGCCGGAGAAGAAGCGCGTCGGCTGCATCTTCGGCGCAAGGCCCAGGCGATGCGCGTACTCGGCGAGCCCGTGCATGATATGGGTGATGGGGAGCTTCCTCGGGCAGCGCACGATGCAGTTGTAGCACGAGGTGCAGTTCCACATCGAGCTCGAGGTCAGGACTTCCTCGCGCTTGCCGGCGCGGATCATCATGAAGATTTCCTGCGGCGGATGCTCCCACGCGGCCTGGAAGTTGGTCGGGCAGGAACCGGAGCAGACGCCGCATTGCATGCACATCTTCACCCAGTCGCCCATCTCGACCTGTTCTTCGACTTCCTTCAGGAAGCTGTTGCGGTATCTCGCCGCCATTGCGGTATTTGCGCTCATGGGGTCTCCCGGTTAGAAGCCTTTGAAGGGGCTGGGGCCGACGGCCGCCAGTTCCTCGGCGTATTGGTTGATCATCGCGGGCAGGCGCTCGATGTCGGTGATCGCCACCTCCAGATCGCGCACCCGTTCTTTTTCCAGATTCAGCGTCTTCAGCGTGTCGTCGATCTTCGACATGCGCACCCGGCCCAGTTCGGAACCCTTGACGAAGTGGCACTGGTATTCGTCGCCCGATTTGCAGCCCATCAGCATCACGCCGTCGTAGCCGGCGTTCAACGCATCAGTGATCCAGATGGTGTTGACCGAGCCCAGGCAACGGATCGGAATGATGCGCACGAAGGCCGAATACGTGTTGCGGCTCATGCCCGCCATGTCGAGCGCCGGGTAGGCGTCGTTCTCGCACGCCAGGATCAGGATACGCGGCTTCTCGGAAAATTCGTCGGGAATGTCGACCGCCTTGATCTGCGCGCCGACGCTGTTGACCGAGTAGTTTTCGAACGAGATCACGCGCACCGGGCAGGCGCCCATGCAGGTGCCGCAGCGGCGGCAGCGCGATTCGTTGAATACCGGGAAGCGCTTCTCGTCCTCGTCGATCGCGCCGAACGGGCATTCGACGGTGCAGCGCTTGCACTGCGTGCAGCCTTCGAGACGCACTTTCGGGAAGGAGAGGTCGCCCGAGCGCGGATGCGCCGCGCGGCCGAGCTCGGCGTTCTCCAGCGCCTGGATCGCCTTGAGCGCGGCGCCGGTGGCGTCCTCGCGGGCCTGGGCAATGTCCATCGGACGACGCACCGGACCGGCGGTGTAGATGCCGGTTCGGCGGGTCTCGTAGGGGAAGCAGATGAAATGCGAGTCGGTGAAGCCGTACTTGAGCTGCGGCACGTCCGGCCCCTGACGGTAGGTCAGGTTGAGAATGGAGATCGGCTTGACCTCCACCGTGCCTTCGGTCTCGGCCTCGCCTTCCTGGCCCGCGACCTGCGGCTTGGTCAGCGCGTCGATGTTGACGCCCGAGTTCGCCACCTGGCCGGTCGCCAGCACCACCAGGTCGACGTCGGTTTCGGCAGCGTCCTTGTCGTCCAGGATCAGGTCGTGGAATTTCACCGTGCTGGTGTTGCCGTTGGGCACGACCTCGGCCACCTTGCCCTTGGTGAAGATGACGCCCTTTTCCTGCGCGCTGCGGTAGAAGTCCTCGCCGTTGCCGGGCGTGCGCAGGTCGGTGTAGATGATGGTGGTGTCGATGTCGGGATTGGCGTCCTTGAAATACATCGCCTGCTTGATGCTGGCGTTGCAGCAGAAGCCCGAGCAGTACGGCAGGTGCGTGCCTGAAGGATCACGCTGGCCGGCACACTGCACGAACACCACGGATTTCACCGGCGCGCCGTCCGAAGGCCGGCGGATCACGCCATCCCCGGCTGCCGCCGCCCGCGCCAGCGCCTCGAGGCCCAGCTGGTCGACGACGTTGGGCGACTTGCCGCCGCCGAGCTCGGGCAGCTTGTTCATGTCGTAGGGCGTGAAGCCGGTCGCCTGCACGATCGCGCCGATGTCCTCGGTGTGGGTCGCGCCCGATTCGGTGGCGATGTCGACGACGAAGCGGCCTGGCGCGCCGTCGGTCCGGGCGACGGTCGCGTTGAGATACACCTTGATGTTGGCGTCGGCCAGCACCTGCGACACGAGGTCGGCGACGCCGGTGTCCATGGGCGACTTGTACGGCTCGTGCACCGGCACGCGCTTGTGGAGCTTGCCGGCCCAGCCGCCGAGCTCGCCGGTCTTTTCGACCAGCACGACCGGGTAACCGGTCTTGGACGCCTCGATCGCGGTGGTCATGCCGGAGACGCCGCCGCCCACCACCAGGAGCGTCTTGCTGCTGCCGGTGTTGGGGTTGCCGGCCGGCGCGCTCATCGCCTTGATTTCGGCGCAGCCCATGCGGATGTAGTCTTCCGCCATTTCCTGCGTGGTCTCGCGCGCTTCCTCGGTGTCGGGACGGATCCAGATCACGCCTTCGCGCAGGTTCGCGCGCGCCACGGCGTTCTGGGGGAAGTAGAAGGCCTCGGTCTTGGCGCGGCGCGAGCAGGCGCCGATCATGATGTGGGTGACGCCTTCGTTGGCGATGTCGTTCTTGATCATCGCCACGCCGTCGGCGTTGCACAGGAAGTCGTGCGACTTCACCAGCGGCACCTTGCCGTCCTTCTGCGCGACCTTGACCAGCGCGTCGGTGTCGAGACGCTCGCCGAGTCCGCAGCCCTTGCAGATGTACGCTGCGACTTTCATGTCCGCCATGGTTTAAGCCTCCGCCTTTGCTACTTTGTTCACGACCTGGATGGCGCGCAGCGCCGCCGCCGTGGCCGACTGCACGGCACGGTTCACGTCGAGCGCGTTCGATGCGCAGCCTGCGCCGAACACCGCGCCGTTGGCCGGGTCGGCCTCGATGAAGCCGCTCGAGTCGGCGACGACGTGGCCGGGAATGTCGAACCCCTTGACCGAGGGCTCCATGCCGATGGCCAGCACGACCAGGTCATGCGGCGTGGTGTAGCGCTTGTAGCCTTCGGTGTTGACGCCCCAGCACACCGGGTTGCCCTGCTCGTCCTCGGAAATGCGGGCGACCTTGGACTTGACGAAGCTGACCGAGGGGTCGGCCTGGACCTTCTGGTAGAAGTCCTCGAAACGGTCGATCGCGCGGATGTCGATGTAATAGATGGTCGACTTGCCGTCTTCCGGATATTTCTCGCGCACATAGTGCGTCTGTTTCAAGGACGCCATGCAGCAGATGCGCGAACAGTGGCGCAGATGGTTCTCGTCGCGCGAGCCGGCGCACTGGATGAAGGCGACGTTCTTCGCCTCCT
>DYFW01000015.1 GCA_020725005.1 Thiobacillus denitrificans | reverse complement strand
ACGCGCAGCCACTGCGGGGCGTCGAACATGATGCTGCCCAGATAGATCAGCGCGATCGGCATGAAGACGACGGCGAACACGCCCTCGCGCGACAGCCAGGAGGTGCGGAAGCGCGAAAACGCACGCCAGGCGTTCTTGGGGTTGGCCAGATGGAAGGTCGACGACAACAGGCCGAAGGCGATGAGGCCGAGGGCGATGAGGCCGCCGGCGACGAGCTGGTCATTGCTGAAGCTGCCGCCGAGCTTGAAGAAGTCGGCGATGAACAAGAGCGAGATCAGGCCGAAGCCCGCGCCCGACGCGACGGTGAAGAAAATGACAGAGAATGCGGGATGCATGCTAACTCCTGACTCGATGCGGGGCCGCGATCAGCGGCGCACCAGCTTGTTGGCGAACTGCTTGATGCTTTCCTTCAGTCCACCCTTGGGTTTGGCCTGGACCTCGATCACCGGCTTGCGGCGCGGCGGCAGGTACTGGTTGGTCGGGTTGTAGTTGAGCTCGGGCATGAGCGGGAAGCCGCCGCGCTCGCGCACGGTGCGCGACACCGCCGAATCGGGATCGTCGAAGTCGCCGAACATCCGCGCGTGCGCCGGGCAGGTCAGCACGCACGCGGGCTGGCGCTCCTCGACCGGCAGCTGCTCGTCATAGATGCGGTCGATGCACAGGGTGCACTTCTTCATGGTGCCGGAGGCGCGGTCAAGTTCGCGCGCGCCGTAGGGGCAGGCCCACGAGCAGTAGTTGCAGCCCATGCACTTGTCCTGGTCGATCAGCACGATGCCGTCCTCGGCGCGCTTGTAGGAGGCGCCGGTCGGGCACACGGTGACGCAGTCGGCGTCCTCGCAGTGCATGCACGACATCGGGAAGTTGACCGTCTTGTTGTGCGGATACTCGTCCATCTCGAAATGGCGGATCCGGTTGAACCACACGCCCGACGGCTCGGCGCCGTAGGGCTGGTAGTCGGACAGCGGGCCGATGGTGCCGGACGCGTTCCATTCCTTGCAGGCGATGGCGCAGGCGTGGCAGCCCACGCATACGTCAAGGTCGATGACCAATCCAAGTCTCATGTTTGTGCTCGCTTATTTGTTCGGGGACGGCTCATTTCTTCTCGTGGCTGCGGGCGTCGTAGCGCAGCACCTCCGGGCGCTCGTAGCGCTCGTCGCCCGGCAGGGGCTTGAGCGTGTCGAACTGCGGCCACGAGCCGGTCTCGCCCGGCGCGGCCTTCCAGATCTTGACGCGCAGGTCGAACCACGCGGCCTGGCCGGTGACCGGGTCGGAGTTGGTGACGCGACGCTCGCCCGCCTTTTCCGGCAGCAGCTCGGAGATCAGGTGGTTCAGGAGGAAACCCTTGGTCGCTTCGGACGCGTCCGGCTTCAGGCCCCACGCGCCCTTCTGCTTGCCGATGGCGTTCCAGGTCCACACGGTGTCTTCCTGCGTGCCTTCCATGGTCTTGACCTGGCAGCGGATCTTGCCGTTGTGCGACTCGACCCACACCCAGTCGAAGTCCTTGATGCCCATTTCGGCGGCGCGTCGGGCGTTCATGTAGAGGTAGTTCTGCGCCATGATCTGGCGCAGCCACACGTTCTGCGAATCCCACGAGTGGTACATGAACATCGGACGCTGGGTCAGCGCGAAGAACGGATATTCCTTCGCGTCGACGCGTTGCTGCTCGAGCGGCTCGTACCACATCGGCAGCGGGTCGAAATACTTCACCAGGCGCTCACGGTCGACCTGGTTGTTGGGCTGCGGGCCGTCGTACAGGCCCATGCCGGCGAGGCGGAATTTCTGCAGCGGCTCGGAATAGAACTGCATGATGATGGGCTCGACCTTGCCGACGAAGCCGACGTCCGCCGCCACGTCGAGGTAGTCCTTGTTGGCGTAGCGCATGTACTTCTGGTTGTCGGGCCAGTGGTGGGCGAAGAAGCTCTGGTTCTCGATGTATTTTTCCCACTGCCTGGGGTTCGGCTCGCCCTTGAGCGACTGGGTGCCGTCCTTGCCGCGCCAGCCGGCGAGGAAGCCGACGCCCGGCGAGCGCTCGAAGTTGACGATGAAGTCCTGGTAGCCGCTGAACTTGCGGCTGCCGTCCGGGTTGGTGAAGGCCGGGAATTTCAGGCGGCTGGCGAGCTCGACCATGACCTCCTGCCACGGACGCACGTCGCGGTCGGGCTTGACCAGCGGGTAGCGGATCGCGTCGGCGGCGGCGTCGGGTTCGGAAATCGGACGGTCGAGCAGCGAGATCGTGTCGTGACGCTCGAGATACGTGGTGTCCGGCAGGATCAGGTCGGCGAAGTTGGTCATCTCCGAGTGGAAGGCGTCGATCACCACCAGGAAGGGGATCTTGTAGGTGTCGGGCTCTTCCGGATCCTTGGCGCGCAGCATTTCCTGCACGTTCTTGGTGTTCATGGTCGAGTTCCACGCCATGTTCGCCATGAACAGGATGAGTGTGTCGATCGCGTAGGGGTCGTGGTTCGCCGCGTTGGTGATGACCATGTGCATCATGCCGTGCGAGGCGATCGGCACTTCCCACGAGTAGGCCTTGTCGATGCGCAGCGGGTTGCCGAACTCGTCGACCACCAGGTCTTCCGGCCGCGTCGGGAAACCGAGCGGCGGACGGCTCAACGGCGTGTTCGGCGCGTTGATGATGTCGATGTTGTTTTCCGGCAGCTGGTGCGGCGGAATCGGCTTCGGGTACGGCGCGCGGGCGCGGAAGTTGCCCGGCGCGTCGAGGGCGCCCAGGAGCATCTGGATGAAGTGCACCGCGCGGCAGGCGTGGAAGCCGTTGGAGTGCGCGGAAATGCCGCGCATCGCGTACATCGCGACCGGGCGTCCCACGACCTTGTCGTGCTTCCTGCCCCACACGTCGGTCCATTCGATCGGCAGCTCGACGGTCTCCTGGAAGGCGACGTGCGCCATTTCCAGCGCGATGCGCTCGATCGTCTCGGCCGGCAGGCCGACTTCCAGCGCGACGTTCTCCGGCGCGTAGCGCGCGTCGAGATAGCGCTCGGCGACGAGCGACATGACGGTCTTGACGCGGCGGCCGTCGGGCGCGACATACTCGCCGAACAGCGCAGGCGCGATGTCGCCGTCCATGCCGTTCCTGAACGCTTCTTTCTCGATGTCCCAGATCAGGGGATGACCGTTCTCGTCGCGCAGGAACAGGCCGTCGCCCTTCTCGCCCGGCGTCTGTACCACCAGCCACGAGGCATTGGTATAGCGCACCAGGAATTCATAGTCGAACTGCTCGTGCTTCAAGAGCACGTGCACCATCGACATGGCCAGGAGGCCGTCCATGCCGGGCTTGATCGGCAGCCATTCGTCGGCGATCGCCGAGTAGCCGGTGCGCACCGGGTTGACGGTGACGAACTTGCCGCCGCGCCGCTTGAGTTTCTCGAGACCGATCTTGATCGGGTTGGAGCTGTGGTCTTCGGCCACGCCCCACATGATGAAATACTTGGCGTAATCCCAGTCGGGCGCACCGAATTCCCAGAACGAGAAGCCGATGGTGTAGAGGCCGGCCGCCGCCATGTTGACCGAGCAGAAGCCGCCGTGCGCCGCCCAGTTGGGGGTGCCGAACTGCTGCGCCCACAGGCCGGTGAGCGCCTGCATCTGGTCGCGGCCGGTGAAATAGGCGAGCTTGGAGGGATCGGTTGCGCGGATTTCCTCGAGACGCTCGGTCAGTACGTCGAGCGCCTGATCCCACGTGATCGGCTCGTAGATGCCCTCGCCGCGCTCGGTGCCGGGTTTCCTCATCAGCGGCTGGGTGAGTTTCGCGGTCGAGTACTGCTTCATGATGCCCGCCGAGCCCTTGGCGCACAGCACGCCCTGGTTGGTCGGGTGGTTGCGGTTGCCCTGGATGAAGCGGACCTTGTTGTCCTCCAGCGTCACCTTGATGCCGCAGCGGCAGGCGCACATGTAGCAAGTGGTGTACTTGATTTCCTGCGCGTCGTGGTTTTCGAGTTTGATCTTGGCGTTCATGCTGCCTCGTGGTTGAGTAAATTGTTCCCCCGCGACCCCTTGCGGGGTCGCGATCGACCTGCCCGGAATTAACATACTAGGTGACGACTCGAAACAGCGCCGGCGCACATCCTTGTGCGCCGGCGCTGTGGGGAACGGCTATATTAACTTTTCCGAATATGCTGTTATTTTGCCCGCCAGTCGCCGGCGCTTGCAAGCAAAACGTTTGATGCACCCATAAGCCGGATTGATGGAATTCCTTGATTTTTGTGAGGTTTTCGGCCGTCCCGGCGCCTATCGCTGCGGCCCGGGCGGCGGCTCCGCCAGCAAGGCTTCGATCTTCGACAACGCCTCGCCCTCGTCCCATTCGGTCGGACCGGTGAGCACATGGCGGATACGCCCCGACGCATCGAGGAGAAAGGTGGTCGGCAGCGCGAACACCTTCCAGCGCTTGGTGTTGCTGCCGTCGGGATCGAGCAGGACGGGGAAGCCGACCCGCATTTTCGCCAGGAAGGCGTCGACCTCCTCACGCGTCTCGGCGCTGTCGACCGCGACGATCGCCAGCGGCCGCCCGACCATTTTCACACGCAGGCGCTCCATCGACGGCATTTCGCGCAAACAGGGGGGGCACCACGACGCCCAGAAATTGAGCAGCACGACCTTGCCGTGGTAGTCGGACAGGGTGCGCGTCGCGCCGGCGAGATCCTGCGCCTTGAGTTGTGGCGCCGGCGACGCCGGCCGCGCCTCGAAACCGGCCGCCTGCACCAGGCCTGCCAGCAGCAGGCCCGCGATCATCCCCATCGTTCTTCGCAATTTCATTTGCATCCCCATTCGTTCAATTCACGCAGCAGCAGTTCGTGCATGCGGCGGCCCTCGGCGACTTCGAACGCGGTCGGCGTCTCGCGCATCCACCAGCCCTCGCGCAGGTTTTCGAGGATGGCGTGTCGCACCACCGCGCCCTGCGCCTCGAGGCTGGCGAGCAGGCCGGGCAGCCACGGCGTGGCGGCCGAGCGACGCGGCTGCAGCACGTGCACGCGCAGGCCGGCCAGGCTGCCGAAGTCCAGATACGCCGGCTCGGCCAGCGGCTCGGCGGCGGTATAAAGGTTCGGATAGGCAAGCATCACGCACAGGCGCGCCCGCTCGGCCGGCGCGAGCGCCGCCGCAGCGCGCAGCACCGGCACCGCCGCGCGCGCCACGGCGTAGACGGTCACCGGCTTGCCGCGCGCCAGCGCGGCGCGCAACCATTCGACCATGTCCGGCGTCGGCACCGCGTCCATGCTGCGCGGCAACTGCGGCAGGAAGTAGGCGTTCACCGGGTCGAGCGACCAGGTTTCCACGCCGCGTGCCGCGAGCTGCTCGGCCGCGTGCAGTTCCGGCTCGGTGCGCCCGCGCTCGGACGACACCCACAACAGCAGGCGCTCGCCAGCGGCGGCGAAGATGCGATGTTCGGGCAGATCGGCATGCGCCGCGGGTACGCCAAGCGCGAGCACCAGCGCAAGCCCCACGCCTGCAAAATGTTTCGTGTTCATGGCCCGCATCTTGCCGCAGCGCGGTGCTGGTGCAAGAGGCCGTTTTGACTATGCCTTCCAGTGCCCGGAGCGTCCGCCCTGCTTTTCCAGGAGCCGGATGTCCGACATCACCATGCCGCGATCGACCGCCTTGCACATGTCGTAGATGGTCAGGAGCGCGACCGACACCCCGGTCAGCGCCTCCATCTCGACGCCGGTCTTGCCGACGGTTTCGGCGGTGACCCGGCAAACGATCATAGAGACCGCGACTTCGGCCACGAGGTCCACGTCCACCTTCGTCAGGGCGATCGGATGGCACAGCGGAATCAGTTCTGCGGTACGCTTGGTCGCCTGGATCGCGGCGATGCGCGCGATGCCGAGCACGTCCCCCTTGTCCGCACGGCCGGCGAGTATGCGCGCGAGCGTCTCGGGCAGCATGCGGATGCGGCCCTCGGCCACCGCCACGCGGCGGGTATCCGCCTTGGCGGCGACGTCGACCATGACGGCGCGGCCGGCTGCGTCAAAATGGGTGAATTCGCTCATCGTTCGTGAAATACCGGAACCTGTTCGACAATCCGCGCATCCTAATCGAAATGTCGCCGTCTGCCTGCCCCCTGTCCTGATGCTGTTGCGCACCCTGCTCGCCGTTTCGCTCGCCGTCCAGCCGGTGGGCGCTGCCGACCTGCCCGACCTGGGCGAGGTCTCGCGCCAGTACTTTTCCGACCAGGAGGAACAGGCGATCGGCCGCGCCATCCTGCGCGACGTCTACGCCGACCCGCGCTATCTCGACGATCCCGAGATCGAGACTTATCTCAACCAGCTGGGCTATCGGCTGGTGTCGGTGAGCGCGCGCAACCAGCGCGAATTCACCTTTTTCGTCGTCAGCGACCCGACCATCAACGCGTTCGCCCTGCCGGGCGGCAACATCGGCGTGCACACCGGCCTGCTGCTGGCGGCGCAGAGCGAATCCGAACTCGCCGGCGTGGTCGCGCACGAAATCGCCCATGTCACCCAGGACCATATCGCGCGGATGGTCGCCGCGCAGTCCCGGAGCTACTGGCCGACCCTGGCCGCGCTCGCGCTGGCGCTCCTGGCGTCGCGTTCCAATCCCAACGTGGCTGGCGCGGCGATCGCCTCGACCCAGGCGTATTCGATCCAGAACCAGCTCAACTACAGCCGCGACTACGAGCGCGAAGCCGACCGCCTCGGCTACGACATGCTCAGCCGCGCCGGCTTCGATCCGCGCGGCATGAGCGGTTTCTTCAACCGCCTGCAGCGCGCCAGCCGTTTCTACGACAGCAGCGCGCCCGCCTACCTGCGCACCCACCCGCTCACCAGCGACCGCATCGCGGACATGGAGGCGCGCAGCGCGTCCGCCCCCTACCAGCAGGTGCAGGATAGCCTCGACTTCCAGCTGGTGCGGGCGCGCCTGCGCGCCGCGGACGGCACACCGCAGGACGCCGTCGCCGCGGCGCGGGCCGCACTGAAGGAGCGACGTTTCAGCAACGAGACCGCAGCGCGCTACACGCTCGTCGCGGCGCTGGTGCGCGCCCGCCTGTTCAAGGAGGCCGAAGCCGAACTGAAGCCGCTGCTCGCCGGTCCCTCGGTGCACCCGATGCTCCAGCAGCTCGCGGCGCAGGCGGCGCTTGCCGCGGGGAACCCCGCGCGCGCGCTCGATCGCTACGCCGCCGGCGTCAGCGCCCACCCGGGCTACCGGCCGCTGCAGTATGGCTACACCGCCGCGCTGATCGCGAGCGGTCGGCACGCCGACGCGCTCGAGCGTCTCGACCGCCAGCTCACCCTGTATCCGCTCGACCGCCGGCTATGGCGGCTCGCCGCCGAGGCCCACGCGCAACTGGGCCACCGCCTGCAGAGCCACCGCGCGCAGGCCGAGGCGCTCGCGCTCGCCGGCAACCTCGTCGCCGCCATCGAGCAGATCAACCTCGGCATCCGGGCCGGCGACGGCAGCTTTCACGAGCTGTCGGCGGCCGAAGCGCGGCGGCGCGACTGGGAAGCCGCCGAAAAGGCACAGCGGCAGAAATGAGCGCATCGGCCGCAACGCGCCGTTTCACGCGGCTGGTAGGAATTTACCCCGCGCCAGGGCCGTAAAATTGCGCCCCCGGCCTTGCGCCGAAAAAACGAATTCCACTATCCTTGGCCCATCCATTGTCTGGATAGCGTTCACCGCACGGCAGCCCCATGTGGAAAGCGCACTCGTCACACGTCAAAAATTAGGAGGATGACCATGCGAAAGTATGTAGCAGCAGCCTGTGCGATCAGCGCCCTCATGCTGTCGGCTAGCGTGCTGGCCCAACAAGCGCCCGCCGCCGGCGCTGCGGCGCCCAAGAAGGAAGAAACCGGCAAGGACATCGCGTTCAACCGTTCCAAGGGCAATTGCCTGGCCTGCCACGCCATGCCGACGGTGCCGGACGCCGAGTCGCCCGGCCTGTATGGTCCGCCGCTGATCGCCATGAGCGCCCGCTACCCGAACAAGGCCGCCCTGCGCGCCAAGATCTGGGATCCGATGGTCACCAACCCGGCCACCTCCATGATTCCCTATGGCAAGCATGGCGTCCTGACGGAAGCCGAAATCGATAAGGTGACCGATTTCGTATACGGTCTGTAACCAATCATTAATTCAATAGTTCAATCAGGAGATATGCCCATGAACGCACTTCGCAGAAACGTACTGAAAGGCGCAGCCGGCGCCGGCGCCGTGGCGGTGGCCGTGGCGGCGGGCCTGCTGAAGCCGACCCAGGCGATGGCCGCCTGGAACAAGGCCGCCTTCGAATCCAAGAGCGTCGGCGACGCGCTGAAGGGCCTCGGCATCGCCAGCCCGGCCGACAGCAAGGACATCACCATCAAGGCCCCGGACATCGCCGAAAACGGCGCCGTCGTCCCGGTCGAGGTCACCTCCGGCATCGCCGGCACCACCAGCATCGCCATCCTCGCCGAGAAGAACGCCTCCCCGCTGGTCGGCAGCTTCGGCCTCGCCGGCGGCGCCGAGGGCTTCATCTCCACCCGCATCAAGATGGGCCAGACCTCGCTGGTCCGCGCGGTCGTCACCGCCGGCGGCAAGAACTACACCGCCGCCAAGGAAGTGAAAGTCACCATCGGCGGCTGCGGCGGCTGATCGGATTCCCCGGACGACCCTACTTACTCTCTTTCAGGAAAGGACTGCCCAATGGCTGAACCCATGCGTATCCGCGCCACCATGGCCGGTGACGTCGCCGACGTCAAAGTGTTGATGAACCACCCGATGGAAACCGGTACCCGCAAGGACGCCAAGACCGGTCAGCTGGTGCCCGCCCACTACATCACCGAAGTGACGGCCACGCTCAACGGCAAGACCGTGCTCGACGCCGAGATCGGCCCCGCGGTCTCGAAGAACCCCTTCCTCGGCTTCCGCGTCAAGGGCGCCAAGGCCGGCGACACCGTCGCCGTGAAGTGGGTCGACAATACCGGCGACAAGAACAGCGCCGAAGCCAAGATCGGCTGAACAGTCGTTGCCTTGCGAGCGGGGCTCCGGCCCCGCTCCGCTTCAATCATCAGGTTTCTGGAGGACGGCATGAAACAACAAATCATTATGAAACTGCTGACAGGGGTTGCGGGGCTGGGGATCGCGCTGGGCGCGGTCAATGTCCATGCGAGCCCGGAGAAAGACCGTCAGGACTTCATCAAGTACTACACGGAAAAATACCCGCACGTCAAACTCGACGACTACGTGTACGGCGCGCTGGCCTTCGACCCGGACGCCAAGGCGCAGTACGACGCGATCATGGAGTTCCCGCCGTTCGACTCGGTGGTCGAGCAGGGCCGCAAGATGTTCGAGACGCCGCTGAAAAGCGGCAAGAAGCTTTCGGACTGCCTGCCCAACGGCGGCAAGATGATCGCCGGCAACTACCCGATGTTCGACGAGGCCCGCGGCAAGGTCGTGACGCTGAACGACGTCATCAACGACTGCCGCGTCGCCAACGGCGAGGCTGCCTGGAAGGTCGACGACGTCAAGACCATGGGCGTGCTCAATGCCTACCTGCGCACGCTCTCCGACGGCATGCTGACCAACGTCAAGGTCGAAGGGCCCAAGGCGCTGGCAGCGTACGAGGACGGCAAGAAGAGCTTCTTCACCCGCAAGGGCCAGCTCAACTTCGCGTGCGCCAACTGCCACGTGCAGAACGCCGGCGTGAAGCTGCGTTCCGAGCTGATCTCGCCCGCGGTCGGCCACACCGTCCACTGGCCGGTGTTCCGCGGCGGCGACAACCTGGTGCAGCTGCAGCAGCGCTACGTCGGCTGCTATCGCTCGGTGCGCGCGGTCTCGCCGCCAGCCGGCAGCACCATGATGAACAACCTGGAGTACTTCCACTCCTACCTGTCGAACGGCCTGCCGATGAAGGCCTCGGTGTTCCGCAAATAAGTCACACGCGCCACCCCGAAAAAGCCCGGTTCGCCGGGCTTTTTTGTCGTCCGCATTTCGTGCGGCGGCGATGTTCCCAACCGCCAGGAACCGGATTCCAAGTCAACAGTGCGTCAGTCGGATGTGGCACGGGAAGCGGATCGTGTCCTGCCTATGCCGGGTGCCGCGGCCGCGCGTCCGCCAGCACACGCAGGAAATCCTCCCGCAATGCCGACACCGCGTGCGCCTCGCGGCCGAAGCAGTGCCGTTCCAGCCGCGCCACGGCGGCGGCCGCGTCGACGCCGCTTTCGCGCTGCAACTGTCGCTGCCACGCGCCCAGGCTGGGCGCGGGCGCGGCCCCCGTGAGCGAGAAGGCGCGGACGGCGCGCGCCAGCGCGTCGGCGTCGTGTGCCGCGCGGATCGCGGCGAGGCCGCGTCGGCGCGCGCGCCGCCAGGCGAGCATGCGGCGTGCGATCCAGCCCAGCGCGGCGAGCAGGCCGGCGACAGCCAGCGCCGCGCCGGCCTCGCCGGCACGCTGCCAGCGCGGATCGAACACGCGGAGTTGCATCGCGGGCAGCGCGCGGCCAGCGAGTTCGCCGCGCGCCGGATCGAACCACGGCAGCCGCAGCGCAGGCAGGGTAAACGCGCCGGTCATGCGCGGTTGCAGGAATAGCGTCACCGCGTGACGCGTGAGCGGCGAATGGGGATCCTCCGGTGCCAGCACTTCGATCAGGGGCGGGTACACGGCGAACGCGGGCGATTCACGCATTTGCATGTCGAGCAGGGCCTTGAGGCCGTCCGTGCCATAGCCGCCGGTGACGACGACGCGCCAGGCGAGCGGGCGGTCGATCGGCCAGCGTGCCGGCCAGGGGCCGGCCTCGACGGTCGGCGCGACCGGCGGCACGTGCGCTGGCAGCCACGCCGGCAAGGCCTGGGCGCGGTAGGCGAACGCGGGGCCGGGAAAGCGCAGGCGTTCGCCGTAGCGGCGGGCGTCGAGCATGTCCGCGGGTAGCTGCGCCTCCCCTTCGCGCGTCGGCAGCAACGCCCAGTCATAGCGGTGCAGCGTGCAGGGCGCGCCGCCGCGTTCGGCCGCGTCTTCCGTCTCGCCGAGCGCGCGCAGCACGCGGCCGGCCTGCCCCGGCAGCACGGGGCGCTGCCATTGCAGGCTGCCGTCGTCGCAGATCGCGAGGCTGAGCCGCGCGGGCTGGTTGACGAAGGGCGCGGCGGGTTCGAGCGACCACTGCAGCGACACCCGCGGCACCGCTTCGCTGCCGTCGGTGACCGTGACCGCGAGCGGCGCGGTGCGGCGGCCGCCGGCGGCGAGCGGCGGAATCGCCAGCACGCCGGTGCCGCGCGGGTAGAGCGACACCACCAGGGTCGCGCTGTCGCTACCGCGGCTCAGGGTCTGGCCTTTCAGTTCGAAGTGTTCGCCGAGCGCGCGAAGATCGACGGCGTCGAGTTCGACACCGCGCGCCTCGACGGTGAGCGTGATCGCCTCGCCGAGCGCCGCGGTCGTCTTGTCGAGCCGCGCGCCGAGCGAGGCAGCGCCGGCGTTGCCCGCCGCGAGCAGCGCGAGGAACAGGGCCGTTCTCACCATGGCCGGCGCGCCGCGTCTCCGCCGCGCGCATCCTGTTTGAGCAGGTTTTTCAGGAGGCTGTCCGGGCGGTCCTGCAGGCGATCGAGTTTCTTCAGGCCGGACAGGGCCAGCGCGGGCTCGACACGCACCATCATCGGCGCGGCTGCGCCCGACGCCGCGGTGGCGCCCGCGCCGCTGGTGCCGCGATCGCGCTGCAAGCCAGGCGGCCCGAATTCGGGGTCGCCCGGCGTCGCGCCGGTCTGGCTGTCGAGCTGGATGCGGCCCTCGGCGATGAAGCCGCGACGCCCGCCGAGGTCGCTTTCCCGTGGCGTTTCCGGACGTTCCTGCCTGAGTTTCTGCCACGCCAGTTCGCGATTCCGGCTCGCGCGCGCATCCTGCGGCCGCACGCGCAGCACGGCGGCGTAGGCCTCGTAGGCCGCCTGCCACTGGCGGCGTGCGTAATGCGCGTTGCCCAGGTTGTAGAGCGCGTCGGCGCGCTGCGCGTCGCTGCCGGCGAGCAGGAGCGCGGCGCCGTAATGGCGCATCGCCGCCGGGTAGTCGGCCTGGCGCCATGCCGCGGCGCCGGCGCCCATCTGGCCGGGATAGCCGCCGACGTCGAGATACAGGAGGTAGGCGCGGCCGTAATCGCGCTGCTGCCACGCCTGCCAGGCCGCCGGCGCGTCGGCGCGCGCCGGCGGCGGCGCCAGCACTGCGCCGATGACGCCGAGCGCGAGCAGCGCCGCGACGCGACGCGGCAGCGCCGTCGCCATCAGGAGGGCCAGCGCCGGCGCCAGGCACCAGGCGTAGAGTTCGCGCCAGGCCGCAGCCGTCTCGGGCGGCAGCGGTTCGCCCGGCAATGCGCCAAGGCCGTTGTCGTGCAGCGCCGTCCAGTCGGCGTCACCGTCGCTCGCCACGACGAAACGCCCGCCGCTCGCGCTCGCCCACTGGCGATAGGTCGGCGCGGCCATGCGGCTGATCACCGGCGCGCCGTCGAATTCGGCCCAGCCGCCGCCCGGCAGCGGGACCGGCGCGCCGGCCTCGGTGCCGACGCCGAGCACGAACAGCGGCACCCGCGCGGCGCGCAGCGCGTCGGCGGCGTCCTGCGCGGCGGCGTCGACGCTGTCGGCCTCGGCGTCGGTGACGAGCAGCACGGCTTTCGCCTTGCCCGGCGCGGCAGCGAGTTGCGCGCGTGCAAGATCGAGTGCGGCGGCGAGGTTGGTGCCGGGCGCCTCGATCAGGCGCGAGTCGACCTGGTCGAGCGCGCGCGCCAGCAGCGCCGCGTCGTCGGTCGGCGGCAGCAGCAGGCCCGCTTCGCCGGCGTAGACGACGAGGCCGACGCGCTCGCCGGCAAGCCGCGGCAGCCAGTCGAGCAGTTCCAGCCGCGCACGCGCCAGGCGATCCGGGACGATGTCGGCCGCGCGCATCGACGCCGACACGTCGAGCACGACCATCGCCGTCAGCCGATGGCGCGGCGTCGCCTGCCCGTCGTGCAACGGCAGCGGCAGGCGCGGGCCAGCAGCGGCGAGCGCGAGCAGGATCCACGCCAGCGCCTCGAGGATGGCGCGTGCGCCGAAGCCAGTACGCTTGCCCGCCACACTCGCCGCCCACGGCAACAGATCGGCATCGGCGTAGTGCAGCACGCGCGCGCGGCGGCGCCAGCGCCACGCGACGAACCCGGGCGGCACCGCCGCGACGACCAGCCACAGCGGCTCGCGCCACTGGAGGTGCAGCAGGGTGTCGATCATGCGCTGCGCCTCGTGCCCCAGGCCTGCGCGGCGATCAGCAGCGCGGCGGCGACGGCCACGAGCGCCCAGTACCAGTCGCGCACCTCGCGCGCGCGTCCCGGCGCCGACAGGGTCGGTTCTAGCGCGTCGATCGCGCGGATGACACGCCCGGCATCGTCGGCGCTGGCGATGGCGAAGAATTGCCCGCCGGTGAGCCGCGCGAGGTCGGCGAGCCCCGGTTGCGGGTCGGGGTCGCCGCGTGCCTCGCGCCCCGCTGCGTAGGGGTCGCTGCCGAACTGCAGCGCGTGGATCGCGACGCCGGCCTGGTGCGCGACCGCCAGCGCCTCTGCCGGCGTCAGGATGCCGGCGTTGCTGTCGGCGCCGTCGCTCACCAGGATGACGGCCGGCCGCAGGCGGCGCGTGCGCACCTGCTTGAGCGCCATGCCGAGCGCGTCGCCGAGCGCGGTGTCGTCGCCCGCCATGCCGACCTGGATGCGGGCGATCTGCGCGGCAACATGAGCGTGATCGAAGGTCGGCGGGGTGAGCGTCGCCACCTCGCTGCCGAACACGATGACGCCGAAGCGGTCGCCGGGGCGGCCTGCGACGAAACGCGCGAGCGTCGCCTTCAGCACCGCCATGCGCTCGACCTCGTGCCCGCCCTGCGTGAAGTCGCGGATGCTCAGGGTGCGCGAGGCGTCTACCAGCAGCACCATGTCGCGTCCTTCCGGCGGCGGCGTGATCCAGTCGCCGACCTCGCGCGGCTGCGCCAACGCCGCCACCAGCAGGGTGAAGGCCAGCGCGCGCAGGAGCAGCGGCGCACGCAGGCTGGGCGCCGGCAGGCGCGCGATGCGATCGAGCGGCAGCGCGGGATGCTTGAGCGTGATCGCCGGCGCCTCGCCCTGCGCGCGCCGCCACGCCAGCGCGGCCCAGCCGGCGACCGCCGGCAGCAGCGCGAGCCACAGCGGCTGCGCCCACTCAAACATGGCGGCTCCAGCTACGCGCACGCGTGCACAGCGAGGCGAGCGTGGCGAGATCGTCGGTCGTTGCAGGCGCGAAGCGCAGGCGCTCGAGCGTCACGACCCAGTCGGCCCAATCGACGGCGGCGACACCGGCCGGCGCCTGCGCGGCGTCGAGCCGCGTTAGCCGGAAACGTGCGCGCGCCCAGGCGTCGAGCCGGCCCGCGAGCACGGCCGGCGTACCCTGCCGCGCGGCGGCCGCGACGGCGATGGCGCGCAATCCACGCGCAGCGCGTCCGCGCCGCCAGCCCCAGGCGAGCCCCGCCGCCAGCACCGCCACGCCGAGCGCGGCGAGCCCCCAGCCGGCGAGGTCGCCGTCCGCAGCGGCGATCGCCCCGGGCGGCGACGGCGGCACGATGTCGGCGAGTTCCTGGCGCGGATCAGGCATGGATCAGTTGCGTCACGAGGTCGTCGGCAGTGCTGTCGAGCTGCAGGTGGCGCGCACCGGCACGGGCAAGGCTCCGCGCCTGCGCCGCCAGCCGGGCGGCCAGCGCCGCGCGCGCGGCCGTGCGCACCGACGCCGCGCCGGTATCGATCCACACGCGCTGGCCGCTCGCCATGTCGTGGAAATACGCCGGCCCCAGGTCCGGCAGCGTGCGTTCGGCAGGATCGACGATCTGGATCGCCCGCACGTCGCAGCGTGCCGCCAGCCGCGCCAGCGCATCGACGTGCGCCTCCGCGAGCCAGGCGAAATCGCTGACCAGGACGACGCGCGCGGCGCGCGGCAGCGCGGCCTCGAGCCGGGCGAGGCGATCGGCATGGCGGACCGCGTCGGTCGGCGCCGGATCGGCCAGCGGCGGGCACGGGGCGGCGGCGCGGCGGATCACGTCGAGCGCGGCGGCGCGACCGTGCCGCGCGGGCAGCGTTTCGTCCTGGGCGTCCCACAGCGTCGCGCCGAGCACGCCGTTGCGCGCGGTGACGGCGAACGCCAGCACCGCCGCCACGCGCGCCGCCTGCGCGGCCTTGAGCCGGCGACGGGTGCCGAAGCGCAGGGTCGCGCCGCGATCGATCACCAGTTGCACCAGCGGCTGGCGTTCCTCGCGGTAGATCTTGAGGTGCGCGCGGCCGGTACGCGCGGTGGTGCGCCAGTCCATGTCGCGAATGTCGTCGCCCGGGCTGTACAGACGGGATTCCTCGAAATCCAGACCCCGCCCCAGCCAGCGCGAGGCCCAGTCGCCGGCGTGGTGATCGTGCACCTCGGGCACCTGCTGCCCGACCAGCAGGCCCGCCTGCGCGGCGAGCCCGGCAAGCTCGTCCGCCGCGATGAGCGGGGCGTGCCCGCGCGTCACCGCCCTGCCCTGCCCGCCGCGCCGCAGCCAGGCGGTGACGCGCGCCAGGCTCACGGCGCAGGTATAGCCTCGAGCAGGCCGGCGATGAAGGCGTCATGCTCGAGCTTCTGCAGGCGCGCGTCGAGACTCAGCACGATGCGATGCCGCAGGCAGTCGGCCGCCAGTTCGCGCACGTCGTCCGGGGTGACGTAGTCGCGCCCGCGCAGATACGCGGCGGCGGCGGACGCATGCAGCAGCGCGAGCGAAGCGCGCGGGCTGGCGCCCACGTCCACCGCCTGGGCCCAGTCGGCCCGCCATTCGCCGGGCGCGCGGGTGGCGCGCACCAGCGCGACGATGTAGCGTTCGACCGCGTCCGCCACGTGCACCTTGTGCACCTCGGCGCGCGCGGCGAGCACGGTGGCGGCGTCGACCACCGGCGCCACCGCCGGGTGGCCGTCGCTGGCGCGGTCGCGGCGCAGGATGTCGAGCTCCTCGGCATCGCTCGGGTAGTCGAGCGACACATGCAACAGGAAGCGGTCGAGCTGGGCTTCCGGCAGCGGGTAGGTGCCGGCCTGCTCCAACGGGTTCTGCGTGGCCATCACCATGAACAAGGGCGGCAAGGGGCGCGTCACCCCGCCCACCGTGATCTGGTGCTCCTGCATCGCCTCCAGGAGCGCGGCCTGCACCTTGGCCGGCGCGCGGTTGATCTCGTCGGCGAGGATGATTTCATGGAACAACGGGCCTTCGACGAACTCGAACGCGCCGTCGTGATAGATGTCGGTGCCGGTGAGGTCGCCCGGCAGCAGGTCGGGGGTGAACTGGATGCGGCGGAAGCTGCCCTGGATCGCCGCCGCGAGCGTCTTCACCGCGGTCGTCTTGGCCAGCCCGGGCAGGCCCTCGACCAGCACGTGGCCGTCGGCCAACAGGCCGATGACGAGCCGGTCGAGCAGGTTCTGCTGGCCGACGATGACCTGCGACAGCGCCGCGCGCAGTTCGAGTATGCGAGCCTGATTCGACATGGCAATCCTGGGGATCGATGAAGCCTCGCAGCGTAGCGGCCCGGCCGGAGCGCGGCAATGAGCGCTTCAGCCTAGCAACCTGTCCCCGCTCACCACCAGCACGCTGCCCCACGGCAGCGCTCCGGGAACGACGCACTCGAGCGCGCGGGCGAAACCCGACGCCGAGGGCAGGAATACCGCCGACCGCACGCACAGGTGTCTGACCGGCAGGCCGGCGAACAGGGCGCGCACCTCGCGCGCAGTGTGCCAGCGGGCGCCGCGGTAGGCACCGCTGCCGCCGCGGCGGCCCTTGTCCAGGTACAGCAGGCTGGCCCGGTTGAGCCAGCCGAGGGCGAAGCGGCGCCGCGCGACGCGCACGCACTCGGCCACGGCCTGTCGTTCGTCGTCGACGAAACACAGCGCAGCCATCGACAGCACGTGGTCGAAGCTCGCGTCGGCGAACGGCAGTGCGCGCGCATCGCCGCCGAGCCACGCGATGCCCGGGCCGTGGGCGCGCGCGTAGGCCAGCCATTCGGCGTTCGGGTCGACGCCTGTCACCGTGAGCCCGTCTGCCGCGGCGCGGCGGCTGAACCAGCCGGTGCCGCAGCCGACGTCGAGCAGGCGCTCGCCCGGCTGGGCGGCCAACGAGCGCGCCGCCAACGCGTATTCGGTTTCGCCGATCCAGCGGCCGCGCGGCGTGGCGTACCAGGCGTCGTAGTCGGCGGCGTTCATAGCGGGGCTGTGCCTGAGGATCAGTGTCCGGCCGGCGCGCTGGCACGCGCGTGGGCGTCGAAGCCACCCTTCCGCTTCCACCCCTCGATGCCGTCCTGCAGCACCTTGACGTTGTCGTAACCCAATAAACGGAGTGCGAACACGGCCTGTGCCGACAGCGAACCGGAGTTGCAGTACATCACCACCATGCGGTCCTTCGGCAGTTCGGCGCGGCGCGCCACCGCCTGACGCCACTCGATGTTCACCGCGCCGGGAATGTGTTCCTTGGCGTACTGGGCGGCATCGCGCGCATCGACGATAAAGACCTTCTTCCAGTCTTCCCTCGGGATTTGCTCGGGCCAGATCAGGCTGCTGCCGTATTCGGCGAAATCCAGGTAGCCGGACAGCGCATCGACCACGGCAGGGTTTTCTGTCGACCAGGCCGGCGTAGCCAGCAGCGACAGACTGGCAAACATGGTAACGAACGTTTTGTTCATGCGAACTCCCTGATGAAGCGATCAATCCCTGGCGGGATTGAGGCGCGGATGCGTTTCCTCGCACGCCAGCAGCACGATGAGGCCGGAGACGAACATGGCGGCGGCGGTGAACCAGAAGCCGGCCTCGATGCCGCCGGCGAGCGCGGCCACCGCGCCCAGGAGCAGCGCGCCGATGCCGTAGCCCGTGTCGCGCCAGAAGCGGTAGATGCCGATGGCGGAGCCGCGCCAGTTGGGATGGGCAATGTCGGACACCGCCGCCGACAGCGTGGGATACAAGAGCGCCATGCCGAAGCCCATCACCGCGGCGGCGAACGACCACCACAGCTCGCCCTCGCCCGCGAGCACCAGCGCGACGCCGGCGCCGCACAGCCACATGCCGGCGACGATGGGCAGCTTGCGGCCGAGGCGGTCGGACAGATGGCCGGTGATGAACTGCGAGATGCCCCAGACGAAACCGTAGACGCCGACCACCCAACCGATGCCGGCGAGGCTCAATCCCTGCTGGTAGAGATAGACGGGGAAAAACACCCACACCAGCGCGTCGACGAATTTCTCGACCAGCCCTGCCTGGCTGATCGACGCCAGGCGCACGTCGCGCCACGACATCAGGGTGAAGACCTCCCAGGTCGTGGGCGTCGCGGAAATATGGGCCGGATAGCGCGGCTTTGGACCGCGCATGAGGCCGGCGGCGTGCTTCTTGCCCTCGGCGTACGCCCACGGCAGGGTGTCCTTCACCCACAGGAGGGTCAGCAGGCCGGCGAGCGCCACCACGGTCAGGCCGAAAATCATCAAGCCTTCGCGCGCGCCGTACGCGGTGGCGAGATAGCCGGTGACGATGCCCGCCACCGCCACACCGAAGTAGCCGGAAAACTCGTTGAGCCCGATGGTGAACCCGCGCTGGTCGGCGGTGGTGAGGTCGAGCTTGGACGTCTGCGTCATCGACCACGCGAGGCCCTGGTTCACGCCCAGGAGCACGGTCGCGGCGACGATCCAGCTCCAGGTCGGCGCGTACAGGATCATGAAGGGGATCGGCAGCGCGGCGAGCCAGCCGATGAGCAGCACCTGCTTGCGGCCGATGCGCTCGGAGAGCCGCCCGGCGACGAAATTCATCGCACCTTTGACAAACCCGAAGGCGGTGACGAAGGCCATCAGCATCATGAACGAGCCACGGGCCACGCCGAACTCGGTCTCGGCGAGCGCCGGCACCACGGTGCGGAACATGCCGATGGCGAGGCCGACGAAGAACACCTGCACCAGCTGGTGCGAGAACTGGGCGAGGTTGTGGCGGATGCCGTAGCGGTAGTCGTCCGCCGCGTGCGCCATGTCATGCATCATCGACATGTTCAGCGACCGAGGTTGAACGCGACCATGCGGTCCATTTCCGCCGGTCGCGGCGGGATGCTGGCGGTGAGCGCGGCGACGAATTCCTCCCTGCTCATCGAGAGCATCGCGTTCGAGCGTTTCTCGAAGCCGAGCGTCGACATCGGCTTGCCCGACATGCCGGTGCCGCAGGCGCTGCCCGACGTGTGCCCCGGGTAGAGCTCGACCTCGCCGGGCAGCGTCAGCAGGCGGGCGTGCAGCGTGTCGTAAAGCTGCGCCGCCATTTCGGCCTCCCGGCCGGCAAGGTCGGGCCGGCCGGCGCTGCCGACGAAGAGCGTGTCGCCGGTGAGCACGAACCAGGGCGTCTCGGCACGGCGCTTGTCCGTCACGACGAGGCATACCGAATCGGGCGTGTGTCCCGGCGTGTGCAGCACGTCGACCGCCACGTTGCCGACCTCGATGCGCTGCCCGTCCGCGAGCGGCTCGAACGGGTAGGCCACACGGCCGGCGTTGGATTCATGCAGGCAGTATTTCGCGCCGGCGAGTTCGGCGAGCCTGCGGCCACCCGAGAAATGGTCGGCGTGGACGTGGGTGTCGATCACATGCGTGATCTTCACGTCCTGCCTCGCCGCTTCGTCGAGGAACCATTGCTCGTCGCCGAGCACCGGATCGACGGCGACGCCGACGTGGCACGAACCGCAGCCGAAGAAATAGGAAAGCGTGGCGTCCTGGGTCAGCAATTGGCGGAAGAACATGGCGGCTCCTGAAGATGGCTCATTGATCGGGGCTGACGAGGGGCAGGCCGGCTGCGCGCCATTCGGCGACGCCCGTCTGAAGGCGGCTGGCGCGCAGCCCTTCCTCGCGCAGCAGCGCGAGCGCTTCCTTGCCCCACAGGCAGAAGGGGCCGCGACAGTAGGCAACGACGGGTTTCCTGCGTGGCAATTCGCGAATGCGCGCACGCAATTCGTCGAGCGGCATCGATTGCGCGTGCGGCAGGTGGCCGGTGTCGTACTCCTCGCGCGGGCGCACGTCGATCACCACCACCTCGCCGCGCGCCGCGCGGGCGAGCAATTCCTCGGGCGCAAGCGGGGAAAGTTCGTCGCTGTGCTCGGCAAGCTGCGCCAGCGCGAGCTGGAGCTCGACCAGGCGGTCCTCCGCCAGCGTGCGCAAGGCTACCCAGAAATCGCCGACGGCGTGCGACGCCACCCGGTAGTGCACGTACTTGCCATCGCGCCGCGCTTCCACGAGCTGCGCCTGGCGCAGTTCCTTGAGGTGGGCGCTGGCGAGCTTGACCGAGATCTGCGCGTCGGCGGCGAGTTGTTCGACGGTTTTTTCGCCCTGGCAGAGAATTTCGATCAATTCCAGCCGCTTGGGACTGGAGATGGCCTTGCCCATGCGGGCGACCTGCGCGTAGAGGCGGTCCTTGATGCTGCGGCTGGCGTCGGTCATGCGTGGCGTCCGTAAAACAATCTAATGATTATTAGACTATTGCACCCGCCGCCATTTGGCAAGCGTTATTTCTACTTTTTGTCGCCTGCGTCGGGCGCCGCCGGCGGTGCCCACAGCGCCCGCCAGCCTGCCAGGCCCAGTCGTGCCATCGTCTCGATGTTTGCCGCATAGATCGTCTCGGCCTCGGGGAAGGCAGCGACCGCGCGTTCGATGCTCGCCTCGCGCAGCAGGTGCAGGGCGGGAAACGGCGCGCGGTTGGTGAAGTTTCCGATATCGTCGGGTGCGGTGCCCTCGAACTGGAAACGCGGGTGGAAACTCGCGATCTGGATCACGCCGTCAAGCCCGTGCTCGCCGACCGCAGCCTCGGCCAGTTGCAGGAAGTCGTTGAAATCGAGGAAATCCGGCAGCAGCGTGGGGTGAATCAAGAGCGTGGTGTCGATTTCGCCGGGGTCCGCCGCGGCGAGGAAATCCAGTTCGCGGTCGAGGTCTTCGAGCAGGCCGTCCAGATGCGGCGCGTGGCTGACCACGTAGCGCACCTGTTTTTTCACGTAGACCGCCTTGGCGAACGGGCACAGGTTGAGCCCGATCACCGCCTTCTCGATCCACTCGCGCATCGCCGCGATGACGTCCTCGTCGCGCATTTTCCCAGTCCTTGCCGCCTGTAAGGTCGGAACTTTAACGGATACAATGGCTTATTGTCCGTCGTTCACGCTCACCCCCGTCAAAAATGAAAAGCAGCGCCATCCGCCAGAGCTTCCTCGAATTTTTCGCCTCCAAGGGCCACACCATCGTTCCCTCGAGCCCGCTGGTGCCGGCCAACGACCCGACGCTGCTTTTCACCAACGCCGGGATGGTGCAGTTCAAGGACGTGTTTCTCGGCCTCGACCGCCGCCCCTACACCCGCGCGGTGTCATCGCAGCGTTGCGTGCGCGCCGGTGGCAAGCACAACGACCTCGAGAACGTCGGCTACACGGCGCGCCACCACACTTTCTTCGAAATGCTGGGCAACTTCAGCTTCGGCGACTACTTCAAGCGCGAGGCGATCAAGTACGCGTGGGAGTTCCTCACCGAGGTGCTGAAACTGCCCGCCGACAGGCTGTGGGTGACGGTATACGCCGAGGACGACGAGGCCTATGACATCTGGCACAACGACATCGGCGTGCCCAGGGAACGCATCGTCCGCATCGGCGACAACAAGGGCGCGCGCTACGCCTCCGACAACTTCTGGGCGATGGGCGACACCGGTCCCTGCGGCCCCTGCACCGAAATCTTCTACGACCACGGGCCCGAGGTCGCCGGCGGCCCGCCCGGCTCGCCCGACGAGGACGGTGACCGCTACATCGAGATCTGGAACAACGTGTTCATGCAGTTCAACCGCGACGAGGCCGGCACCATGCACCCGCTGCCCAAGCCCAGCGTCGACACCGGCATGGGGCTGGAGCGCATCTCCGCGGTGATGCAGCACGTGCACTCCAACTACGACATCGATCTGTTCCGGGCGCTGATCGCCGCCGCCGCGCGCGAAACGAACACGAGCGATCTTGCCAACAACTCGCTCAAGGTCATCGCCGACCACATCCGCGCGTGCGCCTTCCTCATCGTCGACGGCGTCATTCCCGGCAACGAGGGCCGCGGCTACGTGCTGCGCCGCATCATCCGCCGCGCGATCCGTCACGGCTACAAGCTCGGCGTGCGCGCAGCCTTTTTCCATCGCCTCGTGCCCGACCTCGCCGCGGTGATGGGCGAGGCCTACCCGGAACTGGTGCAGGCGCAGGCGCGCGTGATGGACATCCTCAAGCAGGAGGAGGCACGCTTCTTCGAGACCATCGAGCACGGCATGGGCATCCTCGAGGCCGCGCTCAAGTCCCTGCCCGCCGGCGCCCCCTTCGACGGCGAGCTCGCGTTCAAGCTGCACGACACCTATGGCTTCCCGCTCGACCTCACCGCCGACATCTGCCGCGAAGCGAACGTCGGCGTCGATACCGCCGCGTTCGACGCCGCGATGGCGCGCCAGAAGGCGCAGGCGCGCGCCGCCGGCAAGTTCAAGCTCGGCGCGGCGCTCGAGTATTCCGGCGCCGCGACGGTCTTTCACGGCTACGACACGCTCACCCACGACGCGACCATACTCGCGCTGTACAAGGACGGCGCCGCGGTCGATGAACTGAAGGAAGGCGAACTCGGCGTGGTCGTGCTCGACCACACGCCCTTCTACGCCGAATCCGGCGGCCAGGTCGGCGACCGCGGGTGGCTGCAGGGCACGCAGGGCCAGTTCGCGGTCGAGGACACGCAGAAAATCCAGGCCCAGGTGTTCGGCCATCACGGCATCGTCAAGACCGGCTCGCTGGCGGTGGGGGACGCGGTACTCGCACGCGTCGACGAGGACGCGCGTGCGCGCACCATGCGCAACCATTCGGTCACCCATCTCATGCACAAGGCGCTGCGCGAGGTGCTCGGCGCGCACGTGCAGCAGCGCGGCTCGCTGGTCGACGCCGACAAGACCCGTTTCGACTTCGTGCAGCCCACCCCGATGACGCCGGCGCAGATCCGCGAAGTGGAGGCGCGCGTCAACGCCGAGATCCTCGCCAACACGCCGACGCAGGCGCGCGTGATGCCGATCGAGGAAGCGCAGAAGACCGGCGCGATGATGCTGTTCGGCGAGAAATACGGCGACGAGGTGCGGGTGCTCGACATCGGAAGCAGTCGCGAACTGTGCGGCGGCACTCACGTCGCGCGCACCGGCGACATCGGCGCGTTCAAGATCCTGCTCGAAACCGGCGTGGCCGCCGGCATCCGCCGCATCGAGGCGACCACCGGCACCGGCGTGCTCGCCTACCTCGACGACATCGAGCGGCAGCTCGGCGCCATCGCGCACATGGTGAAAGCCACGCCGCTCGACGCCGCCGAGCGCGTGGCGCAACTGATCGAACACAGCCGCGCGCAGGAAAAGGAGCTCGATCGCCTGAAAGCCAAGCTGGCGTCGAGCCAGGGTGACGAACTGCTGCAGCAGGCGGTCGACGTGAAGGGCGTGCGCGTGCTGGCGGCGCAACTGGACGGCGTGGATGCCAAGGCATTGCGCGAAACCGCCGACAGGCTGCGTGACAAGCTGAAGTCCTGCGCGCTGGTGCTCGGCACCGTCGTCGACGGCAAGGTCAGCCTGATCGCCGCCGTGACGCCCGATGTCACCGGCCGGCTCAAGGCCGGCGAACTGGTGAACCATGTGGCCGCGCAGGTCGGCGGCAAGGGCGGGGGCAAGCCCGACATGGCGATGGCCGGCGGCACCGACGCGGCGAAGCTGCCGGGGGCGCTGGCCTCCGTGGCCGCCTGGGTTCAGGAAAGACTGGCCTGAGCCGTAATCACACAGGTATGGAAATTGCTCGATCCGTGACGGACCCTTTTTACTGAGCAGGTACCGGTTTCCCCATGAGCCCTCTGTCCGAATTTGTCTCGAAGCTCTCCTGGCTGGCGCCTTTCGGCAAGCGCGGCGACGATCCGCTCGTCAACCTCAAGACGGCCAGACGCTGGCTGGAAACGCTGCCGCTGGCGGATGCGTTCAAATCCCAGCAGGCGATCCTGGGCGCGCTCAAGCGCTTCGAGGGCGGACCCGAGCAGTTCAACCGCGACCGGCTGGCGATTTTCATGTTGCTGGACGAAAGATCGCGCGACCTGCAGGACACCTTGACTCAACAATACCTGCGCAATCCGCGCATGTCGCGTCAGGTCGAAAGTCAGCTCTGGCACGCGATCTACAATTTTTATTGGGAGATTGCGCGCGGCTACCACGCCTTCGCGCTGTACCTCGCCCGGCAAGTCCACAAGGGCGAGCAGGATCCGCTCGTCCCGCTGATCACCCTGCGTGCCATCCGCGCCTTCGGACAACTGCTGAAATGGCGCGCCATCCGCTACCTGCCCGCCACCGACAAGCTGTGGCAGCGCCTGCACCGCCTCTACCAGAACGCCGAGGCGGGCGGCTCCCATCGCATGCGCATGCGGGTCTACCCTGACGACACCTCCGATTGCAGCTGCGAAACCGCCTACCTGCACATCCTGATGCTCGACCTGGCCAACTCCGGCTCGCTCTACCCCAAGCAGCTCGACCTGGTCGACCGCTGGCTGATGGGCTGGCACGACGTGCTGCAACTGGACACGACCTACGACGACACGGCGCATCATTTCGTCGTCGACCTGTCGGCCGACCACGGGCCGCGCCGGGTGCGCAAGCCCGAACCTGACAAGCCGCTGCGCTTCTGGTCGACCGCCGCGCTGCTGCAACGGATCGAAGCCACCCGTACCGCGCTGCGCGAAGGGCGCGGGCAGGCCGTCGACGACCTGCCCGCCATTCCCCGCACCGCCGACAACATCGAGTTGCTCGAAACCCTGCAGCACCGGTGGGACAGCCTGGATAATCGCGAGCAGCGGCGCGCGCCGCGTGCCGCGGTCAAGTTGCTGATCGACGTCACGCACGGCCTCGATGCCATCATCAACCAGATCAAGGCATCGAACGGGCCCGTCACGGTATCGCCCTACGGCATCGGCCTCGATGCCACGCAGGCCGACGAAGTGCATATCTACGGCTTCGTCACCGATCGCACGCGTGACCAGCACTCGCGCAGCCGGGTGCCATGCAGAGCGCATCTTCCCGAAGTCGAGCGCTGGGTGATGGAAGACGAAAGCCGCTTCGGCTACGGCGCCACCGTAGAATCGCGCGACCGCGACTGGCTGCGCGTCGGCGCCCTCATCGGCCTCAAGGTCCAGGAAACCGACAAATGGCGGCTCGGCGTGGTGCGCCGGCTCTCGCGCCTGAGCGACGACACCGCCCGCATCGGCATCGAGACGCTGACCGAGACGCCGACGCTCGCCATGCTGTACGACTCGACGACGCCCAGCTACACCGTCGACGGCATCGACAACAGCGGCGCATCGCTGCCGCACGCCAGCCTGTGGCTGGGCGGCGAACCCGAGTCGGTCATCATCGATCCGGTGCATTACTCGCCGGGCAAGATCTTCGAGATCCGGGGCGAGAACGAACACCGCTACATCGCGCTCGCCCAGCCGCTCGAGCACTGCGAAGGCTGGATGCGCGTCGGAATCACCCCGGTCCGGCGCTGACCGGCACCTCTCGAACAAGGCCCCGTTCCGGGCCTTGTTCCGGTTTTACTTTCAGCGGGTCTCTGGCACAATCGTCGAAAACCCGACATGCGCGAAATGCCCGCCGTGGCGGCCATCGCGCAGGATCGGCGCCGTTCGACCAGGAGGAGACGTGGCCCACCCCAACAAACCCAGCTTGCTGATCGTCGACGACGACCCGCTGATTTCCGATACGCTCACCTACGTCCTCGGCAAGGACTTCGACATTTCGGCCGCCGAATCGCGCGCGCAGGTGAAAAGCCTGCTGATGCAACTCGACGAGCCGCCGCAGCTGGCGCTGGTCGATCTCGGCCTGCCGCCGCAACCGCACAAGCCGGACGAAGGCTTCGCGCTCATCGCCGACCTGCTCGGCGTGTCGCCCAGCATCAAGATCCTGGTGCTCTCGGGCCAGAGCGACGAGGCCAACGCGCGCCACGCGCGCGCGCTCGGCGCGATCGATTTCGTCGCCAAGCCGTGCGAGCCGGAGCGGCTGAAGTCGCTCCTGTTCAACGCACTGCTGGTGCAGGACGCCGAGCGCAGCGCCGACAAGGTGCCCGCGCCGACCAAGGACTCGGGCATCGTCGGCACGAGTCCCGCCATGGACAAGCTGCGCGAGCAGATCAAGCAGTACGCCGCCGCGCCCTTCCCGGTGCTGATCGAGGGTGAATCGGGCAGCGGCAAGGAAAAGGTCGCCGCGAGCCTGCACCAGCTGTCGCCGCGCGCAAACAAACCCTATCTCGCGCTCAACTGCGCGGCGATTTCGCCCACACTCGTCGAACCCACGCTGTTCGGCTACGCCAAGGGCGCGTTCACGGGCGCCACCAGCGCGCGCGCCGGCTATTTCGAGGAAGCTGAGAACGGTACCCTGTTCCTCGACGAGATCGGCGAACTGCCGCTGGAGCTGCAGGCCAAGCTGCTGCGCGTCCTGGAAAACGGCGAATACCAGCGTGTCGGCGAAACCCAGCCGCGCTTTTCCAACGCGCGCGTGGTCACCGCGACCAACCGCGACCTGCGCGCCGAGATCAAGGCCGGCCGCTTCCGCGCCGACCTCTACCACCGGCTCAGCGTGTTCTCGATCGCGGTGCCGCCGCTCCGGGAAATGGGCGAGGACAAGCTCACCCTGCTCAACCACTTCCGCGAGTTCTATGCCCGCGAGGCCAAGACCCAGCCGTTCACGCTCGACGCACGCGCGCAGCAGATGTGGGCCGACTACCACTTCCCCGGCAACGTGCGCGAACTGCGCAACATCGCCATCCGCCTGACGACCAAGTACCCCGGCATGACGGTAACCCCGCAGCAGCTCGAGGCCGAGCTCGACACCGACCAGGCCTATCCGCAGGAAATCCCGCTTGCCAGCGACGGCCGCGCCTTGATCGAAATGGCGCGCAAACAACTGCAGACGCTCGCCAACTTCAACCTCGACGTTACTCTGCGCCAGTGGGAAAAGGCCTACGTCGAAGCCGCGCTCAACATGACCCACGGCAACCTGTCGCAGGCGTCCAAGCTGCTCGGCATCAACCGCACCACGCTGTACAGCCGCATGCAAACCTACGGAAACGACTAAGTCCACGCCCCCGTGTACGTCGAATTCTTCGGCCTGAAAGAAGCACCGTTCCGCATCACGCCGAATACCGAATACTGGTACGCCGGCGGCCAGCGCGGCGAAATGCTCGCCGCGCTGCTCTACGCCATCGAACAGGGCGAGGGCATCATCAAGGTGGTCGGCGAAGTCGGCAGCGGCAAGACCATGCTGTGCCGCAAGCTGGCAGCGCAACTGCCAGGCCACATCGACAGCGTCTACCTTGGCAACCCCAGCCTCGCGCCCGACGACATGCTGGCGGCGATCCTCGCCGACCTCGGCGTGGACACGCCCGAACCGACCCGCCAGGCACGGCTCGCCCAGCTCAACGCCACGCTGCTGGCGCGCCACGCAGCAGGCCGCCGCGTCGTCGTCTTCGTCGAGGAGGCGCAGGGCATCGCGCTCGACAACCTCGAATTCCTGCGCCTGCTCACCAATCTGGAAACCGCGACCGACAAGCTCCTGCAGATCGTGCTGTTCGGCCAGCCCGAGCTCGACACCCAGCTCGCCGACCCGCGCATCCGCCAACTGAAGGATCGCATCACGCTGAGCCTCAGGCTCTCCCCGCTCAGCGAGGCCGAAGTCGCCGACTACCTGCGCGCGCGACTCGCGGTCGCCGGCTACCGCGGCCCCGACCTCTTCCCCGCGCCCCTGGTCAGTCGCATGGCCGCGCTGTCAGGCGGGCTGTCGCGCCGCATCAACGTGCTCGCCGACAAGACCCTGCTCGCCGCCTACGCCGACCAGACCCACACGCTGACGCCGGCGCATCTGGCCGCGGCGGCGAACGACGCCGAAATGACCCCTCCCGCGCCGCGCGGCGCGGGTAGGCAAGGCGACCGGCGAACCTGGCTCGCCCTCGTCCTCGCGGCCGCGCTTGGCGTGCTGGGACTTGCCGTGTGGTGGCTCTTCGCCCGCACGCCACCGGGCGCCGCGGCCGTGCCGGCGCCGGCCCTGGCGGCACCGGCCAGAACCGCGCCGGCCCCCGACCTGGCCGAACTCGCCCGCCAGACCAGCCGCTGGCTCGCCACCGCCGCGCCCGGCACCCATGTGATCCAGATCGCCTCGGCTAAAGATGCGGCCGCCGCGGCCGTATTACTGCAAGGCCTCGCCACCGACGTGCCACGGCCGGTGCGCGTGCTGCACGGCCTCAGCCGCGGCAGCCCGGCGTGGATGATCCTGGCGGGCGAATTTCCCGACCGCGAGGCGGCGCTGGCGGCCTTGCACACGCTGCCGGTGACGCCTGCCGGCGAGCCGTTCCTGCGCACGGTCGGCAAAATGCGCAACATAGCCCTGGCGACTGGATCCCGATGAACGCTTTGCCGTACTTTCCGCGATCGACCTGGCCGGCCCTGGCCGGCGCGATGCTGCTCGCCGGCTGCGTGCCGCCGCCGGCGTTCGACACCTCGCCCGGCCACATCACCCAGCCCGCGCCGCCGGTCGTCGCGCCGCCGCCGGCGCCGGTCAAGGCCGCGCCCGCGCTGCCACCGCCGAAACCCGCCGCATCCGTGCCCACCTACACCGTGGTCGTCAACGACGTGCCGGTGAAGGACCTGCTGTTTTCGATCGCGCGCGACACCCAGTACAACATCGACCTGCATCCCGGGATTTCGGGCAATGTCTCGCTCAACGCCGTGCAGGAACCCTTGCCCGCGATCCTCGAGCGCATCGCGCGGCAGGCCAACCTGCGCTACGAAATGCACGGCCGTACCGTGTCGGTCATGCCCGACACGCCCTACGTGAAGACCTACACGGTCAACTATGTGAACGTCGCGCGCAACACCACCTCGAGTGTCGGCGTCGCGGCGCAGATCGCCAGCACCGGCGGCGCCGCGACCGCGGCGGCCGGCGGCACGGGCAGTCCCGGCACGGCGGGCGGCAATTCGTCGACCACTACCGTCGCCAGCCAGTCGAACAACGACTTGTGGACCGTGCTCGCCGACAACATCCGCACCATGCTCGCCGGCACCCGCGCCGTCACGCAGAGCAGCGAGGAACGCGCCGCGCGTCTCGAAGCCGAGAAAATCGCCCGTGCCGAGCGCGTGTCGCAAGCTGAGGCGGCGAGCAAGGCCGGCCAGGGCGCCGCGCAGCTTTTCACCGCCGCGTTCGCCGGACAGACGACCGTCGACGCCCGCCACGACGTCGCGGTCAACCCGGTCGCCGGCACCGTCACCGTGCTCGGCACCTCGCACCAGCACGAACTCGTGCAGCAGTATCTCGACCGCGTGATGCAGTCGGCGCAGCGGCAGGTGCTGATCGAGGCCACCATCGTCGAAGTGACGCTCAAGGACCAGTACCGCGCCGGTATCGACTGGAAAAAAACCCTTGCCACCGGCGCCAGCGGCTGGAGCATCACGACCAAAACCACCAGCGCGCTCGCCAGTTCGCTGACGCCTTTCATCACCGCGACCTACACCAACACGGGCAGCAACGGTTTCGAGGCCGCGATCAACCTGCTGGAGTCGTTCGGCAACACCAAGGTACTGTCGAGTCCGAAACTCATGGCGCTCAACAACCAGACTGCGCTGTTGAAAGTCGTCAACAACCTGGTTTACTTTTCCATCGATGTGGCACAAGGCACTGTCACCGCTTCCGGGCTTGTGCTGCCCTCCACCGTTAAAACCGAAGCGCACACGGTTCCCGTCGGTGTGGTCATGAGCGTGACTCCGCAGGTCGGCGAGAATGGCTTGGTTTCCCTCACCGTCCGCCCCACCATTACCCGCAAGGTCGGCGATGTGGAGGACCCCAGCCCGCTGTTGAAGCAGGGCGGACTGAACATCAGCAATAAAGTCCCGGTGATCCAGGTCCGCGAGATGGAATCGCTGCTGCAGGTGAAGAGCGGCCAGACCGTCATCCTCGGCGGCCTGATCCAGGACGACACCAACAACGCGCGCGACGGCTTGCCGGTGCTCTCGCGCCCCGAGGGCATCGGCGCGGTGTTCGGCCAGCACGAACGCGTCAACAGCCAGACCGAGCTGGTGATCTTCCTGCGCCCCATCATCGTCAGCAACCCGACGCTGGAAAGCGAGGAGCTGCGCCAATTCCAGCGCCTGCTGCCGGCCGCGCGGAGCGCGCCATGACCCCCACCCGCGTGCGGAGCTTCCGGTGAGCCTGCTGCTCAAGGCCCTGAAACAGGCCGAGGCGTCGCAGTCGGGTCGCGGCGGCAAGGAGCCGTCCGACGCGGGCGAGCCGGCCGGGAACGCGCTCGAACTTGAAGGGCTTTCCCCCGCCGCGCGTGCGCGCGAATGGGTCGAGCCGCCGCCGCTGATTTTCGGCCAGAGCAGCGGTGCCAGCGAAGCCCCGCGCCGGCCGGCCTTCCGCCTGCCGCAGTTATCGCTGGTGCCGGCGACTGCGCTGATCGCCGTGCTGGTCGCGCTTGGCTACGGCGTCTACCTGTATGTCGAGTTGCAACCCGTGAACGCGCCGCCACCGCCTGTCGCGCCTGCCGCAGCGCCTGCCGTCGCGCCGCCCCAGCCTGTCGCCTTGGCGCCGGCGCCGCTGCCCCCTGCAAACGCGCCCATCGCGCCTGCCGCGCCTGCCGCGCCCGCCCTGACTGCCGCGCCCGCGCCTGCGGCGCCTGCCTCCCAGGCCGCCCCCCTGGCGCGGCCTGCGCCGCCCCCGGCGGCCGAGCGCACGGCGCCCCCAGCCGTGGCGCCGCGTTTCCAGCCGGACAGCCAGTCCGCGCTGCTCACCCAGGCCTACGCCGCCTACCAGCGCGGCGCGCTGGCCGAGGCGCAGCAACTGTATGCGCAGGTCGCCGCGCGGACGCGCAGCGTCGACGCGCTGCTCGGGCTCGCCGCGATCGCCAGCGTGCAGAACCGCGACGCCGACGCGCAGCGCCTGTACCGCGAAGTGCTCGACCTCGACCCGCGCAACGCCACCGCGCAGGGCGCCTTGCTCGACCTGCTCGGCAGCACCGACGGCCAGGCGGCGGAAAGCCGGCTCAAGCTCTTGATCGAACGCGAACCGGCTGCGCACCTGTACCAGACGCTCGGCAACCTCTACGCCGAGCAAGGGCGCTGGAACGAGGCGCAGGCTGCCTATTTCGAGGCCTACCGCGCCGCGCCCGGCAATGCCGATTACGCCTTCAACCTCGCGGTGAGCCTCGACCAGCTGCGCCAGTATCCGGCGGCGCTCGGCTACTACGAGAAGGCGCTCGCGCTCGGCGGCGTGCACCGCTTCGACCGTGGGCAGGCCGAGGCGCGCGTGCAGCAGTTGAAATCGGTTCGCTGAGCGCGATCACCATGGAGCGCAGAAAAAAACTCCGCATGGGCGAAACCCTGGTCTCGCAGGGGCTCATCACCCTCGACCAGCTGCGCATCGGCCTGAAGGAACAGAAGACCACCGGCCTGCCCATCGGTCGCCAGCTCGTCGCGCTCGGCTTCATGACCGAGGCGGTGCTGCGCGACCAGCTCGCCAACGCGCTCGGCAGCCAGGGCATCGACCTCACCCAGGTCGTCGCCGACCCCGAGGCGCTGCAGCTGGTGCCGGAGGAATTCGCGCGCCGCCACCACCTGCTGCCGATCGCGCACGACGCCGCGCGCAACGTGCTGACGCTCGCGACCACCGACATGTTCAACGTCGTCGCGCTCGACCAGCTGCGCGCCGCGCTCGGCGGACAGATCGAGATCGACACGCTGCTGGCGAGCGAGGCGCAGCTGCTCGAATACATCGACAAGTTCTACGGCTTCGACCTCTCGCTCGACGGCATCCTGCGCGAGATCGAGACCGGCGAGGTCGACTACGCCAGCCTCAACCCGGAAACCGAGGAATACACCCAGCCGGTGGTGCGGCTGGTCGGCGCGCTGCTCACCGATGCGGTGAAGCGCGAATCGAGCGACATCCACTTCGAACCCGAGCACGCCTTCCTGCGCATCCGCTACCGCATCGACGGCGTGCTGGAGCAGATCCGCAGCCTGCACAAGACCTACTGGCCGGGCATCCTGGTGCGACTCAAGGTGCTTTCGGGCATGAACATCGCCGAGACGCGCGCGCCGCAGGACGGCCGCATGTCGCTGACGCTCAACGGCAGGCCGATCGACTTTCGCGTCTCCAGCCAGCCCGGCATCCATGGCGAGAACCTGGTGCTCAGGATCCTCGACCGCGAGAAGTCGATCATGCCGCTGGAGCAGATGGGGTTCACCGACGACGCGCTGCGCGAACTGCAACTGATGATGGCGCGCCCCGAAGGCATCCTCGTCGTCACCGGCCCGACCGGATCCGGCAAGACGACCACGCTGTATTCGATGCTTTCGCATCTCAACGACGAGACGGTCAACATCATGACGCTGGAAGACCCGGTCGAGTACCCGGTCACGCTGATGCGCCAGAGCTCGGTCAACGAGACGATCAAGCTCGACTTCGCCAACGGCATCCGCTCGATCATGCGGCAGGACCCGGACATCATCCTGGTCGGCGAGATCCGCGACCGCGACACGGCAGAGATGGCCTTCCGCGCCGCGATGACCGGCCACCAGGTGTTCACCACGCTGCATACCAACTCCGCGCTCGGCGTGTTCCCGCGCCTGATGGACATCGGCATTACGCCCGGCATCCTCGCCGGCAACATCATCGGCGTCGTCGCCCAGCGCCTGGTGCGCAAGCTGTGTCCGCACTGCCGGGAAGCCTACACGCCGGACGAGGACGAGGCGCGCATTCTCGGCTGGCAAACCGGCGACGCGCCGATCTACCATGCCGTCGGCTGCCCCGCCTGCAACAACAAGGGCTATCGCGGCCGCCTCGCACTGATCGAATTGCTGCGCATGGACCCCGAGATCGACGAGCTCGTCGCCAATCACGCGCCGCTGCACGAGATCCGCCGTGCCGCGATCGCGCACGGCTACCGCCCGCTCGCGGAGGACGGCATCCAGCGCGTGAAGGACGGCGTGACTTCCTTGTCGGAAGTCGCGCGGGTGGTCGATCTGACGGGACGGGTATGAGTCAGCGGACAGCGGACAGCGGACAGCGGACAGGGGGGGTGCGCGGCACACACTCGCGCTGCGACTGTCGGCTGTCTGCTGTCCCCTGTCGTATGAGTCAGCGGACAGGGGACAGCGGACAGCGGACAGGGGGGGTGCGCGCCACACACTCGCGCTGCGACTGTCTGCTGTCGGCTGTCCCCTGTCGTATGAGTCAGCGGACAGCGGACAGCGGACAGCGGACAGGGGGGGTGCGCGGCACACACTCGCGCTGCGACTGTCTGCTGTCTGCTGTCCCCTGTCGGCTGTCTGCTGTCCCCTGTCGGCTGTCTGCTGTCCCCTGTCGGCTGTCCGCTGTCCCCTGTCGGCTGTCCGCTGTCGGCTGTCCGCTGTCGGCTGTCCCCTGTCCGCTGTCCCCTGTCCCCTGACACCCATGCCTTTCTTCGACTACCGCGCCATCGACCAGACCGGCCGCACCGTGAAAGGCACGCTGTCGGCGGTCAACGAGGTCGACCTCGAACTGCGCTTGAAGCGCATGGGGCTCGACCTCATCACACTATCGGAACTGGCGCGCCAGTACGCGCCGCGCGGTCGCGAGCGGGTGACGCGGCGCGACCTCGTGACCTTCTGCATCCACATGCGCTACATCACGCGTGCCGGCATCCCCCTGCTCGACGGCTTGCGCGACCTGCGCGACAGCATGGACAAGCGCGGCTTCCGCGACGTGCTGACCGCGCTGCTGGAGGACCTGGAAGGCGGCAAGGTGTTGTCGCAGGCGTTGGCCGCGCATCCGGCGGTGTTCGGCGCGGTGTTCGTCCACAGTGTCCGGGCGGGCGAACAGACCGGGCTGCTCGACGCGGTGTTCGAACGCCTCGCTGAATCGCTGAAGTGGCAGGAGGACGTCGCCGCCAAGGCCAAGCGCCTGATGATCTACCCGGCGATCGTGCTCACCGTGGTCGGCGCGGCGATCCTGTTCCTGATGCTCTACCTGGTGCCGCAGATACTCTCGCTGGTCCAGACCATGGGCGTGGCGCTGCCGCTGCCGACGCTGGTCCTGATGGCGGTCTCCCGCGCGATGCAGTCTTACTGGCTGGCCGGACTCGTGCTGCTCCTCGCCGCGGGCACCGCGCTGCCGCTGTGGGTGCGCCGGACCGAAGCCGGGCGCAACTGGTGGGATCGCGTTCAGCTGCGATTGCCCCTGCTCGGCCCGGTCCTGCAGAAGATCGTGCTCGCGCGCTTCACCAACACGCTGGCGATGATGTACCGCTCGGGCGTGACCGTGCTCGACGCGCTGCGCGCCGGCGAATTGGTCGCCGGCAACCGCGTGATCGCCGCCGGCATCCGCCGCGCCGCGCAGCAGATCGCCGACGGCCAGGGCCTGTCGGAAAGCTTCCAGTCGCTGGCGCTGTTCCCGCCGCTGGTGATCCGCATGTTGCGCGTCGGCGAGACCACCGGCGCGCTCGACGAGGCGCTCGACAACGTGACCTATTTCTACAACCGCGAAGTGCTCGA
>DYFW01000198.1 GCA_020725005.1 Thiobacillus denitrificans | reverse complement strand
CATGACCGAAATCCACTTTATCGTCGAAGAAGCTCCGGAGGGCGGTTTTACGGCCCGCGCCGTGGGCGCGGATATCTTCACCGAGGCCGACGACTTGCAGGGCCTGCATGAGCAAGTTCGCGACGCCGTGCGCTGCCATTTCGATGCCGACCTGAAGCCGGCCGTGATCCGCCTGCACATCACCCGCGAGGAGGCTTTGGCCGCATGAGGGTGCCGCGCGATCTATCCGGCCCGGAACTGATCCGCCGGTTGGGTAGGTTGGGTTATGCCGTGACTCGACAAAGCGGCAGCCATATCCGTCTGACAACGAGCGAAAATGGCGAACATCATGTCACCGTGCCGAATCACGATCCATTGCGGGTCGGCACGCTGTCGGCGATTCTCATGGCGGTCGCCGCCCATCACGGTATTGACCGGGACGCCTTGCTCAAGCGCCTGCTTGACTGAATGTGGATGAGCGCGACCCCATCCCACTCTCCGCGCTCCAGCACTGGTGCTACTGCCCGCGTCAGTGCGCGCTGATCCACGTCGAGCAGGTTTTCGCTGAAAACCTTTACACCCTGCGCGGGCAGGCCGTGCATAAGCAGGTCGACCAGCCTGGCGTCGAAACGCGCGCCGGCCTGCGCGTCGAGCGCGCCCTGCCGGTGTGGAGCGACCGTCTCGGCCTGATTGGCAAGTGCGACGCGGTCGAGTTCGAGCCAGATGGCACGCCCTATCCGGTCGAATACAAGCACGGCAGCCGCGCCAAGGCCGCCTGGATCGCCGCCTGCGACGACCTGCAACTGGCGGCGCAGGCCATGTGCCTGGAAGAGATGACCGGCAAGCCGGTGCCGGCCGGCGCGCTGTTCTATGCCAAGTCGAAACGACGGCGCGAAGTGCGTATCAACGCCGAAATCCGGCAGCGCGTCGAGCAGGCTACTGCCGCCGTGCGCACGCTGCTCGTTGGTGCCGTCCTGCCAGCGCCGACTTTCGACGCGCGCTGCGAGAAATGCTCGCTGTGCGACATATGCCAGCCCGGCGCGCGGGCGACGGCGCACGGCTTGTTCGCAATGGAAAACTGAAGCATGCAATTGCTCAACACGCTCTACGTGACCCAGCCCGAGAGCTACCTGCATCTCGACAACGATACCCTGCGCATCGAGATCGAGCGCGAAACGCGGCTGCGCGTGCCCTTGCATCATCTCTCCGCCGTGATCTGCTTCGGCCATGTGCTGGTTTCGCCGATCCTGATGCACCGGCTGGCGGACGAGGGCAAGAGCTTGGTGTTGCTCGACGGCCGTGGTCGTTTCAAAGCGCGGCTGGAAGGCGCGGTGTCCGGCAATGTATTGCTGCGCATTGATCAGCATAGCCGTCTCGCCAGCGCCGAGTTTTGCGTGGCGGTGGCAAAGTCCTGCATCGCCGGAAAACTCAAGAACTGCCGGCAGGTACTGCTGCGCGGCGCGCGCGAAACCGGGCGGGAGGAGGACAACACCACGCTATCCGCCACGGCCGACGAATTCGCCCGCGCGCTGGCGCGGCTGGAACACGCGCCCGATCTCGACGTCGTGCGCGGCATCGAGGGCGACGCCGCCAAACGGTACTTTGCCGCGCTGGGCCTGATCGTGCGCCCCGAAGCGCGCGCCGCCTTCACGCCGGCCGGACGCACCCGCCGGCCGCCGCTGGACCGCATGAATGCGCTGCTCTCCTTCCTCTATGCTTTGCTGATGAACGACTGCCGCAGCGCGGTAGAGAGCGTCGGTCTCGACCCGCAGATCGGATTTCTTCATGCGGTGCGCCCCGGCCGGGCGGCGCTGGCACTCGACCTGATGGAAGAGTTTCGCCCGCTGCTGGCCGACCGGCTGGCGCTTACCCTCATCAACCGGCGGCAGGTCGATGCCGAAGATTTCGATCTCCGCCCGGGCGGAGCGGTGCATCTGAAGGACCATGCACGCAAGGCGGTCGTCGTCGCCTATCAGGAGCGCAAACAGGAAGTCCTGACCCATCCGCTGCTCGATACGAGCATGGCGCTTGGCCTCGCGCCGTTCGTGCAAGCGCGGCTGCTGGCGCGCGCGGTTCGCGGCGATGCCGAAGTCTATGTACCCTTTACGCCGAAATGAACTTTCTCGTCATCGTCTGCTACGACGTCACCACCGACACACGCGAGGGTCGGCGGCGCTTGCGTCGCGTGGCGCGAATTTGCGAGGGCGTGGGGCAACGCGTGCAGAAATCGGTCTTCGAATGCAAGGTCGATACTGCCCGGTTCGAGGAACTCGAAAGGCGCCTGCTCGCTGAAATCAAGCTGGAAGAAGATTGCCTGCGTTTCTATCGCATGACCGAGCCGGTCGATCTGCATGTGCGCGAGTATGGGAAATTCAAGGCGACCGATTTCGAAGGTCCATTGGTCATATGACGCGCGGAACCGAAGTGTTGCCGGAAATTGGCGATGATCGCGCAGCGCGAAACACGCTGATTTTGCAAGGGAAACGTGATTGCCTCAGAATCGTGGCAGGCTCATTCTTTACAGACGAGCTGAAGTTCGCGCAAAGCGCCGTATTTTCTTCAAAGTTAGAAGAGGTTGCGTGCGAACAGACGCCCGGCCCGCGAGGGTCGGGCGAGGATTGAAACAAGTGTTCTCTCCTTCGTTCGGTTCGTTGGCGGCGGACGCCCGGCCCGCGAGGGTCGGGCGAGGATTGAAACACCTTGAACGACGGCGACTTCTCGGTGTGGAACGGACGCCCGGCCCGCGAGGGTCGGGCGAGGATTGAAACATCGGCGAAGCAACCAGTGACGTGCTCATGCTGGGGACGCCCGGCCCGCGAGGGTCGGGCGAGGATTGAAACGTTCTGGGTCGGAGATGTGATCCGCATGTATCCGGACGCCCGGCCCGCGAGGGTCGGGCGAGGATTGAAACCATGAAATCCCGAGCCGGCAGCATCCCGCATCCGGACGCCCGGCCCGCGAGGGTCGGGCGAGGATTGAAACCTGCACAAGCTCTCGACACGGTTGATCGACGAAGACGCCCGGCCCGCGAGGGTCGGGCGAGGATTGAAACTCTTCAGGGATGATGCCATTGTCGAGCGCAGCGGGACGCCCGGCCCGCGAGGGTCGGGCGAGGATTGAAACATCTACGGCGGCGTGATGTGGGAGCGTTATCGCGGACGCCCGGCCCGCGAGGGTCGGGCGAGGATTGAAACCTGAACTGCAGGACGTCGCCGTATCTCGCTCTGGACGCCCGGCCCGCGAGGGTCGGGCGAGGATTGAAACACGCGATGGATGCCGTT
>DYFW01000014.1 GCA_020725005.1 Thiobacillus denitrificans | reverse complement strand
TGGATGTGGCCGACCTGGTCGAGGCCCATGGCCCCGCCGTGGTGAATATCAGCACGACCAAGCTGGTGCGGCGCGGTGCCGACGGGCTGCCGTTCGCGCTTCCCGAGGACGAGGAAATGCAGGAATTCTTCCGGCGCTTCTTCCCCGGCATGCCGGGCAACCGCGTGCCGCGGCAGGAGATTCCCGCGCGCGGCGCCGGCTCCGGCTTCATCGTCAGCTCGGACGGCTACATCCTCACCAATGCGCACGTGGTGCGCGACGCCGACGAGGTCGAGGTCAAGCTGATCGACAAGCGCAAGTTCGTCGCCAAGGTCGTCGGCGCCGACAACCGCACCGACGTGGCGGTGATCAAGATCCCCGCCGGCAATCTGCCGACGGTCAAGCTGGGCGACCCGGCCAAGCTGCGCGTCGGTGAGGCGGTCGCGGCGATCGGCTCGCCCTTCGGCTTCGAGAATTCCGTCACCGCCGGGATCGTGTCGGCCAAGGGACGCGCATTGCCGTCGGACAACTACGTTCCCTTCATCCAGACCGACGTGCCGATCAATCCCGGCAATTCCGGCGGGCCGCTGTTCAACATGAAGGGCGAGGTCGTCGGCATCAACTCGCAGATCTACAGCCGCAGCGGCGGCTACCAGGGCGTGTCGTTCGCGATTCCGATCGATCTCGCGATGGAGGTGGCCGAGCAGTTGAAGAAGAACGGCAAGGTCGCGCGCGGCTGGCTAGGCGTGGCGATCCAGGAAGTGACGGCGGACCTCGCCGAATCCTTCGGGCTCGACCGGCCGCGCGGCGCGCTGGTGTCGCAGGTGCAGGACGACAGCCCAGCGATGAAGGCCGGTTTGCAGGCGTCCGACGTGATCCTCGCCATCGACGGCCGCGCGGTGGAAAATTCCGGCGATCTGCCGCGCATGGTCGGCATGACGCGCCCCGGCACCCGGGTCCTGCTGCAGGTCTGGCGCAAGGGCAAACTGCAGACCGTGTCGGCCGTATTGGGCGAGATGCCCGGCGAGCCGCAGGTGGCGGGACGCAGCGACAAGAGCTTCTCGCGCGGGGGGCTCGCCTTGTCCGAACTGACCCCCGACCAGCGGCGCGAACTCAAGACCGATCATGGCCTCCTGGTCGTCGAGGTCACCGGTGATGCGGCGCGCGCCGGCATCCGCGTGGGCGACGTCATCCTGGCGGTAAATAACAGCAAGGTGGCCACGGTCGAAGCTTTCCGCAAGGCGATCGCCGAGGTGCCCAAGGGCAAGAGCGCGGCGATCCTGGTGCGTCGCGGCGAAGGCTCGCTCTACGTTCCCCTGAAGATATCGGGCGATTGAGCCGGGTGGGACGGCTCTTCACCCTCTACGGCCGCGCCGGCTGCCCGCTCTGTGACGACATGGCCGACGCGGTGCGGCCGGCGATCGAGGCGGCCGGCCATCGCCTGCTGGCGGTCGACGTCGACGCCGACCCGGCGCTGAAGGCGCGTTTCGGCTGGGACGTGCCGCTCCTGTTCGAGGGCGAGGCGGAAATCTGCCGGCATTTCGCCGATCCGGCGGCGCTTGCCGAACGGCTCGCCGCAAGCCCCTGAAATCCGTTAAAATTCGCGGTCTTATCGCATCCCCGCCCGGGCACGGCAGCGTGCCCGTTTTGTTGTGTCGCAGAACCTGATCCGCAACTTCTCCATCATTGCCCACATCGACCACGGCAAGTCGACGCTCGCCGACCGCCTGATCCAGTACTGCGGCGGGCTGTCCGAGCGCGAGATGGAGGCGCAGGTGCTCGACTCGATGGACCTGGAGAAGGAACGCGGCATCACCATCAAGGCGCAGACCGCCTCGCTCGCCTACAAGGCGCAGGACGGCCAGACCTACCGGCTCAACCTGATCGACACCCCCGGCCACGTCGACTTTTCCTACGAGGTGAGCCGTTCGCTGTCGGCGTGCGAAGGGGCGCTTTTGGTGGTCGACGCCTCGCAGGGCGTCGAGGCGCAGACCGTGGCCAACTGCTACACCGCGATCGACCTCGGCGTCGAAGTCATACCCGTGTTGAACAAGATCGACCTGCCTGCCGCCGACCCCGACCGTGTCGCGGCGGAAATCGAGGACATCGTCGGCATCGACGCCACCGACGCCGTGCGCGCGTCGGCCAAGACCGGCATCGGCATCCCCGAGATCCTGGAGGTGGTGGTGAAGCAGGTGCCGCCGCCGCGCGGCAAGGAAGACGCGCCGCTGAAGGCGCTGATCATCGATTCCTGGTTCGACAACTACGTCGGCGTGGTGATGCTGGTGCGCGTGGTCGACGGCGTGCTGCGCCCCAAGGACAAGATCCGTTTCATGGCGACCGGCGCGCAGTACCTGACCGAGCACGTCGGCGTGTTCACGCCCAAGTCGGTCGATCGCGAGCAGCTGGCCGCGGGCGAGGTAGGCTTCGTCATCGCCGGCATCAAGGAACTGAAGGCGGCGCAGGTCGGCGATACCATCACCCTGGTCGACAACCCGGCGGCCGAGCCGCTGCCCGGCTTCAAGAAGGTGCAGTCGCAGGTTTTCGCCGGCCTCTATCCGGTCGAGTCGCACGACTTCGAGGCGCTGCGCGATGCGCTGACCAAGCTGCAGCTGAACGACGCCGCACTGCAGTTCGAGCCCGAAGTGTCGCAGGCGCTCGGTTTCGGCTTCCGCTGCGGCTTCCTCGGCCTGCTGCACATGGACATCGTGCAGGAACGGCTCGAGCGCGAGTACGACATGGACCTCATCACCACCGCGCCGACGGTGGTGTACGAAGTCGTGCTGAAGGACGGTTCGATCGTCCGTGTCGAGAACCCCTCCAAGCTGCCCGAGCCTTCCAAGATCGAGGAGATCCGCGAGCCCATCATCACCGCGACGATCTACGTGCCCGAGGAGTTCGTCGGCAACGTCATCACCCTGTGCAACCAGAAGCGCGGCGTCCAGCTCGACATGCAGTACCACGGCAAGCAGGTCATGCTGCGCTACGACCTGCCGATGAACGAAGTCGTGATGGACTTCTTCGACAAGCTGAAGTCGACCAGCCGGGGCTACGCCTCGCTTGACTACGAGTTCAAGGAATATCGCGCCGGCGATCTGGTCAAGCTCGACATCCTGGTCAACGGCGAGAAGGTCGATGCGCTGTCGCTGATCGTGCATCGTGCGACCAGCGTGTACCGCGGGCGCGAGCTCGCCGCCAAGATGCGCGAGCTGATCCCGCGCCAGATGTTCGACGTGGCGGTGCAGGCGGCGATCGGCGCCAACATCATCGCGCGCGAGAACGTCAAGGCGCTGAGGAAGAACGTGCTCGCCAAATGCTACGGCGGCGACATCACCCGCAAGAAGAAACTGCTGGAAAAACAGAAGGCCGGCAAGCGCCGCATGAAGCAGGTCGGCAACGTCGAAATCCCGCAGGAGGCCTTCCTCGCCATCCTGCAAGTCTCGGACAAATAATCGCCCATGAACTTTGCCCTCATCCTGTTCATTGCGCTGGTCGTCACCGGCGGCATCTGGCTGGCCGACGCGCTGCTGCTCAAGCGTCGCCGCGCCCCGGGGGCGGCCGAGCCCCTGCTGGTCGAATACGCCAAGAGCTTTTTCCCGGTCATCCTGATCGTGTTCGCGCTGCGTTCCTTCCTGGTCGAGCCGTTCAAGATCCCTTCCGGATCGATGATGCCGACGCTGCTGGTCGGCGATTTCATCCTCGTCAACAAGTTCACCTACGGTATCCGCCTGCCGGTGATCAACAAGAAGATCGTGCCGCTCAACGACCCGCAGCGCGGCGACGTCATGGTGTTCCGCTTTCCCGCCGATCCCGGGCTCGACTACATCAAGCGCGTCGTCGGCGTGCCGGGGGATGTCGTCGAATACCGCAACAAGAAGCTCACCATCAACGGCGTGCCGGTCGAAACGAAAGAGACCGGCACCTACACGTACGTCAGCAATGGCCTCAACTACGTGAGCGCCACCGTGTACGAGGAACGCCTGGGCGCGGCGACACACACCATGATGGTCGAGCCCGAGCGTCCCTCCGTGGTGCCGCACCAGGTGGCGGATTTCCCCTATCGCGAAAACTGCTCCTACAATGCCGATGGCGAAGGCTTTGCCTGCAAGGTTCCCGCCGGCCACTATTTCATGATGGGCGACAATCGCGACGCCAGCAACGACAGCCGCTACTGGGGATTCGTGCCGGACGAGAACATCGTCGGCCGCGCCTTCTTCATCTGGATGAACTTCGACGACCTGGGCCGCATCGGCACCACCATTCGATAAGAGGAGACATCATGCAGCGCACGCACGTACCGACAACCCGCCAGCACGGCCTGACCATGACCGGTTTCCTGTTCGTGGCCATCCTGCTGGCCGCGGCCGCCCTGGTGGCGATGAAGCTGGTGCCGGCCTACATCGAGTTTTTCTCGATCAAGAAGATTTTCAACACCATGAGCCAGGACGCCAGCCTGGCCAACAAGACCAATGCCGAAATCCGCAGCGACTTCGAGAAACGGGCCAGCGTCGACTATGTCACCGTGGTGAAGCCGGAGCAGCTGGTCATCAACCGGCGTGGCGGCACCCCCGTCATTTCGGTGGATTACGAATACCGCACCAAGCTGATAGGCAATATCAGCCTCGTCGCCGATTTCAGCGCGAGTACCGACCCCGGTCGCGCCGCCCAGATTGAGTAATCCCTTGCCGACCCAGCGTCTGCAGCAGGCGCTGGGCCATACCTTCTCGCGTCCCGAGCTTCTGGCCCAGGCGCTCACGCACCGCAGCTACGGCGCGGTCAACAACGAACGGCTCGAATTCCTCGGCGACTCGGTGCTCAACTGCTCGGTCGCCCGGGCGCTTTATGACGCCTTCCCCGAACTGCCCGAGGGCAGCCTGTCGCGCCTGCGCGCCAATCTCGTGCGGCAGGAGACGCTCGCCGAGATCGCCGTGGCGTTGCGGCTGGGCGAAAGCCTGCGGCTGGGCGAAGGCGAACTCAAGAGCGGCGGTTTCCGCCGCCCGTCCATCCTCGCCGACGCCCTCGAATCGCTGTTCGGCGCGGTCTTTCTCGATGCGGGGTTCGACGCCGCACAAGGCGTGGTGCGGCGACTGTTCGATCCCCTCGTGGCGAAGATCGACCCCAGGGCCTCGGGCAAGGATCCGAAGACCCAGCTGCAGGAAATCCTGCAGGCCCGCCGGCTGCCGCTGCCGGAGTACCAGCTGGTCGACACCCGCGGCGAGGCGCACGACCAAAGCTTCATCGTCGACTGCGTGCTGACGAAACCGGCGCTCACCACGCGTGGCGTTGGCAAGAGCCGGCGAGCCGCCGAGCAGGAGGCCGCGCGCCAGGCGTGCGAGGCGTTGCAGAAATGAGCGAATTCAAGTGCGGGCTGGTCGCCATCGTCGGCCGCCCCAACGTCGGCAAGTCCACCCTGCTGAACAAGCTCGTCGGACAGAAAATCAGCATCACCTCGAAAAAGGCGCAGACCACCCGTCACCGTGTGATGGGCATCCGCACCGAGGACGATGTGCAGTTCGTCTTCGTCGACACGCCCGGCTTCCAGACGCGTCACAGCACGGCCATGAACCGCGCGATGAACAAGCGCGTGCGGGAGACGCTCGCCGACACCGACGTGGTGATGCTGCTGGTCGAGGCCGGGCGGCTGACGCGCGAGGACCGCCAGGTGATCGACCTGCTGCCCGCCGACCGCCCGGTCATCCTCGTCGTCAACAAGATCGACCATGCCAAGGACAAGGCGGCATTCATGGCCTGGCTCAAGGAAGCCTCGGCGGCATATCCCTTCACCGAAATCGTGCCGGTGTCGGCGAAGAACGCGCACAACCTCGACGAACTGCTGAAGACGCTGAAGACGCACCTGCCCGAAAACCCGCCGCTGTTCGGCGAGGACGACATCACCGACCAGACCGAGCGCCAGCTCGCCGCCGAGCTCATCCGCGAAAAGGTCTTCCGCCTGTGCGGCGAGGAAATCCCCTACGCGGTGGCGGTGACCATCGACAAGTTCGAGGAAGCGGGCAGGCTGCGCCGCATCTTCGCCACCATCCTGGTCGACCGCGACAGCCACAAGGCCATCGTCATCGGCAAGGGGGGCGAGAAGCTCAAGGCGATCTCGACCCAGGCGCGCCTCGACATGGAGCGCGCGTTCGACGGCAAGGTGTACCTGGAGGTCTGGGTCAAGGTGAAGGGCGGCTGGGCCGACGACGTGCGCATGCTGAAGTCGCTGGGCCTGGATTGAGGCCGCTCCGTCCGCCCCGTGTTTGCGTAACGCATGTCCACCGACGCCCGCATCAACAACGAACCCGGCTTCGTCCTCCACACCTATCCCTTCAAGGAAACCAGCGTGGTTGCGGAAGTGTTCACCCGCGCGCACGGCCGCGTCGCGCTCATCGCGCGCGGCGCGCGCCGGCCGACATCCAGCCTGCGCGGACTGATGCAGCCCTTCACGCCCTTGCTGCTGTCGTGGTTCGGCAAGCACGACCTCAAGACCCTGCACGCCGCCGAATGGCAGGGCGGGCTGGTTGCGCCGCAGGGGCGCGGCCTTATGTGCGGCTTCTACCTCAACGAGCTGTTGCTGCGCATGCTCGCGCGTGGCGACCCGCACGAGACCCTGTACGAGCGCTACGTGGAAACGCTTGCCCTGCTGGCCGCCGAGCGCGACGATTTCGAGCGCATCCTGCGACGTTTCGAGAAGAACCTGCTCGCCGACATCGGCTACGGCGCGACCTTCGACGTCGAGGCCGGTAGCCACGCGCCGATTGAGGCGCACCTGCGTTACGTCTTCCAGCCCGAGCGCGGCGCCGTTCGTGAGACCAGCCAGCCCGGCTGCCCGGTTTCGGGACGTACCCTGCTCGACCTTGCTGCCGACCGCTTCGACGACCCCGTCACGCTCGCCGAAGCGAAAGCGCTGATGCGCAGCCTCATCAACCACACCCTCGGCGCCAAGCCGCTTTATACTCGCCAGCTGCTGCGCGAACTTACCGATTTCTCAACATGAGCATCCACCTCGGCGTCAACATCGACCACATCGCCACCCTTAGGCAGGCCCGGAAAACCCGTTACCCCAGCCCGGTCGAGGCCGCGCTCCTGGCCGAGACTGCAGGCGCCGACTCGATCACCTTGCACCTGCGTGAGGACCGCCGCCACATCCAGGATGCCGACGTCGCCATCCTGCGCCAGGTGCTCAAAACAAAAATGAACCTGGAAATGGCCGTCACCGACGAAATGTTGGCGATTGCCGCGGCCACGCGCCCGCAAGACGTCTGCCTCGTCCCCGAAAAACGTGAAGAGCTCACCACCGAAGGCGGGCTCGACGTGAAGGGCCAGTTGCCGAAGCTGGCCGACGCCTGCACGCGTCTCGCCGAGGCCGGCATCCGCGTCTCGCTCTTCATCGATCCCGACTTCGCGCAGATCGAGGCCGCGCTCGCCGCCGGCGCGCCGGTCGTCGAAATCCACACCGGCGCCTACGCCGACGCCGGAACCGACGCGGCCCGCAGCGTCGAATTCGAGCGCATCCGCAGCGCCGTCGCCTACGCCCGCAGCCTGGGCCTCACCGTCAACGCCGGCCACGGTCTCACCTACCACAACGTCCAGCCCATCGCCGCGCTGCCGGGGATTTTTGAACTCAACATCGGCCACGCCATCGTCGCGCAGGCGCTGTTCGTCGGCTGGCAGGATGCGGTGGCGGAGATGAAACGCTTGATGGTGGCGGCGGCGGGCTAGGCGGTGCCGGATCGGGGCGCGTGCCATTGCCGGCACGACTGCGCCGCCGCGGCGTTTTGTGTATGATGCCCGCCGGCCGCGGGAGCGATCGTCCTCCATCGGCCCCGATTTCCTCCGACCCCCGACAATGAAGAGGCACACCCATGCAGCCCACCGGCACTCCTGACGCCCTTTCCATCGGCGAGCCCTGGATGTGGGGCGCGTTCATTGCCTTCGTGCTGGGCATGCTGGCGCTCGACCTGTTCGTCTTCGGCGGGCGCAAGGCGCACAAGGTCGGCGTCAGGGAAGCGGCCGCCTGGTCCGCTGTCTGGGTGAGCCTCGCCCTCCTCTTCAACGCCGGCCTGTGGTGGTACCTGAAGGGCACGGTCGGGCCCGACCTTGCCGGCCAGAAGGCGCTTGAGTTCCTGACCGGCTACCTGATCGAGAAATCGCTGTCGGTCGACAACATATTCGTCTTCCTGCTCATCTTCACGTCGTTCCATGTCGCACCCGAATACCAGCGCCGCGTGCTGATCTACGGCGTGCTTGGCGCCATCGTCCTGCGCGCCGTCATGATCCTGGCCGGCGCCTGGGTGGTGCGCGAATTCAGTTGGGTGCTCTATATTTTCGGCGTATTCCTGGTGGTGACCGGTATGCGCATGCTGGTCATGGCGGAGAAGGAACCGGATCTGGAAAAAAATCCCGTGCTCAGGCTCGCGCGCCGGCACCTGCGCATCAGCGAGGGTTACCACGGCGAGAAATTCACCGTGATGAAGGATGGCGTGCGCTATTTCACGCCGCTGTTCCTGGTGCTGATCCTGATCGAGGTGTCCGACGTGGTGTTCGCCGTGGATTCCATTCCGGCCATTTTCGCCATCACCACCGACCCGTTCATCGTCTTCACGTCGAACATCTTCGCCATCCTGGGCCTGCGCGCGCTGTATTTCCTGCTCGCCGACGTGGCGGACCGGTTTCACCTGCTGAAATACGGCCTTGCCATGGTGCTCACCTTCATCGGCGCCAAGATGCTCATCGCGCCCTGGGCCCATGTGCCGGTGGTGGCGTCGCTGGTGGTCATCGCGGTGCTGATCGGCGGCAGTGTCGTCGCCAGCCTGATTGCCACGCGCAAGTCGTGACGGCCAGGCGCGAAGGCGCGGTTCAGCGAATGATCTTCTTCTTTAGCTTGATGCGCACGTAGAGCAGGATGATCACCGCGACCGCCCCCAGCGTGATGAGCGTGATGAGATGCAGGTTCTCGCGCAGGGCGGCCTCGTTGTGGCCGATGGTGTAGCCGAGCACGGCGAGGATCGTCACCCAGATGCCGGCGCCGAGGCTGGTGTAGAAACTGAACACGCCAAGGTTCATGCGCGCAAGCCCCGCGGGCAGCGAGATGTACTGCCGCACCGCGGGGATCAGGCGGCCGGTGAAAGTCGAGATGTGGCCGTGGCGCGCGAAGAAATCTTCCATGCGCTGCAACGAGTGCTCCTTGAACAGCACGTATTTCCCGTAGCGCAGCAGGAACGGCCGTCCGAGTTTCAAGGCCAGCCAGTAGTTGAACAGCGCGCCCGCCAGGCTGCCGCCGATGCCGGCGAGGATCGCCAGCACGATGTTCATTTCGCCCTTGTAGGCGAGATAGCCGGCGGGAATCATCACCACTTCGCTGGGGAAGGGGAAGAAGCTCGATTCCAGCGCCATCATCAGGAATATCCCCAGGTAGCCCCAGGCGCCGACGGTTTCTACGATGAACTGGATGGCGTCGTGGAGCATGTGGGTAAGGGGTAAGGGATAAGGGGTAAGGGGTAAGGGGTAAGGGGTAAGGGGTAAGGGGTAAGGGGTAAGGGGTGGGCGCTCGGGCTCCGCCTCCTCAGGGCGTCACACGACGGCTTCTTCCTTTTTCTCCACCGGCTTGATGAAGTGTTCGCGCTTGACGCCGAACATCAGCAGCAGGGGGCTGGCGACCAGTGTCGACGAGTAGATGCCGAACAGGATGCCGATGGTGAGCGCCATCGCGAAATAGTGCAGCGCCTCGCCGCCGAAGAACAGCATCGAGAGCACCATGATCTGGGTCGAGCCGTGGGTGATGATGGTGCGGCTCATGGTGCGGGTGATGGCGTCGTCGATGATGTGCGGGATGGTCGCGCCGCGCATCTTGCGGATGTTTTCGCGGATGCGGTCGAAGATGACGACCGATTCGTTGACCGAATAGCCCAGGATCGCCAGCACGCCGGCCAGCACGGTGAGCGTGAATTCCCACTGGAAGAAGGCGAACACGCCGAGAATGATGACGATGTCGTGCAGGTTGGCGAGCATGCCGGCCACGGCGAAGCGCCATTCGAAACGAACCGCCAGGTAGAGCATGATGCCGATGCTGACGACCAGCAGCGCCAGCGCGCCGCTGTCGTAGAGTTCCTGGCCCACCTGCGGTCCGACGAAGTCGACGCGCTTGAGTTCGACGCCGGCGTGGGCGGCCTTGAGCGCTTCCATCACCCGGTTGCTGGTCTCGGCGGTGCTGGCCTCGCCCTTGTTGGGCAGCCGGATCAGGACGTCGCGGCTGGTGCCGAAGTTCTGCACCGAGATTTCAGGCAGGCCGGTTTTCTCCAGCGCGGCGCGCACCGCGGTCAGGTCGGCCGGCGCATCGTAGGCCACTTCGATGACGGTGCCGCCGGTGAAATCGACGCCGAGATTGAGGCCGCGGTCCCACAAGGCCCACACCGAGAACAGGAAGGTGAGCAGGGAAATGGCGGTGGTCGCCTTTCCCCAGCTCATGAAGGGGATGGTTTTCTTGAAGGGGAACAGTTCGAACATGGTCGGCCCTTAAATCGAGATCTTCGCCAGGCGCGGCTGGCGACCGTAGGTGAGGTTGACCATCGCGCGCGACACCGTGACGGCGCTGAACATCGACGTGAGGATGCCGAGGCAGAGCACGACGGCGAAGCCGCGCACCGGCCCGGAGCCGAGCCAGAACAGGGAAATGCCGGCGATCAGCGTGGTGACGTTGGCGTCAAGAATCGTGCCCCAGGCGCGCTCGTAGCCGGCGGCAATCGCCGCCTGCGGGGTCGCGCCGTTGCGCAGTTCTTCCCGGATGCGCTCGTTGATCAGCACGTTGGCGTCGATCGCCATGCCGAGCGTGAGCGCGATCGCCGCCATGCCGGGCAGGGTCAGCGTCGCCTGCAGCATGGACAGCAGCGCAATCAGGTAAAAGCCGTTGATGGCCAGCGCCAGGGAGGAGAACAGGCCGAATACACGGTAGTAGAGCGTCATGAAGGTGACGACCGCGATGAAGCCCCAGATATTGGAGTGGATGCCCTTGGCGATGTTCTCGGCGCCCATGCTGGGGCCGACGGTGCGTTCCTCGACGATCTGCATCGGCGCGGCGAGCGCGCCGGCGCGCAGCAGCAGGGCCACGTCGGAGGCTTCCTGCGCGCTTTCCATGCCGGTGATCTGCACCCGGCCGCCGCCGATTTCCTCGCGGATCACGGGCGCGGTGATGGCCTCGGCGCGGCCCTTTTCGATCAGCAGGATGGCCATGCGCTTGTTCACGTTCTCGCGCGTCACATCCTTGAAGATGCGCGCGCCCTTGCCGTCGAGGCTGATGTGCACCGCGGGCTGTCCGCTCTGGTTGTCGAAACCGGGGGCGGCGTCGGTGATCGAATCGCCGGTCAGGATCACCTCTTTCTTCACCGCGATGGGCGTGCCTTCGCGGCTCGGCACGACCTCGGCGCCGAAGGGCACCTGGCCCTGCGCGAGCAGCGCGGGGTCGGCGAGTTCGTCGACCAGGCGGATTTCCAGGGTGGCGGTGCGGCCGAGAATATCCTTCGCCTTGGCGGTGTCCTGCACGCCGGGCAGCTGCACGACCACGCGGCTGGCGCCCTGCTGCTGGATCACCGGCTCGGCGACGCCGAGCTCGTTGACCCGATTGCGCAGCGTGGTGATGTTCTGCTGGAGGGCGAAATCCTGCACCCGTTTTTCCGCTTCCGGCTTCATGCGGGCGCGGAGGGTGAAACCTTCGGCCTGGTCTTCGGACGTGAAGGCGAGATCCGGATAAAGCGCGCCCAGCTTGTCGAGCGCGGCGTCGCGCTGGTCGCGGGTGGCGAAATGCACGGTGACGGCATTGCCCTCGCGCGCGATGCGACCGTAGCGGATCTTGGCGTTGCGCAATTCGGTGCGGAATTCGTTCTGGTAGCGCACCGCCGCCTTCTCCAGCGCCGCCTTCATGTCGACCTCGAGCAGGAAGTGGACGCCCCCCCGCAGGTCGAGGCCGAGATACATCGGCAGCGCATTGATCGAAGTAAGCCAGGCCGGCGACGCCGACACCAGGTTCAGCGCCACCGAATAGTTCTCCCCCAGCCCGTTCTGCAGGACGTCCTTCGCCTGGATCTGCACGTCGGTGCTGGCAAAGCGCACCTTGACGCTGTTGCCCGCCAGCTCGATGCCGCTGGGGGCGATGCGGGCCGCCTTCAGCTGGGTTTCGATCTTTTCCAGCAGCGCCGTATCGGCTTTCTCGGTGGTGCGCAGCGGCGACACCTGCACCGCCGGCATTTCGCCGAAGAAATTGGGCAGCGTGTAGAGAAAGGCCACCACCAGCGTGAAACCGATGAGAAGGTATTTCCAGAGCGGGAAGCGGTTCATGTTTTAGGGGCTAGGAGTTGGGGGCGAGGGTATGGGAGGCATCGGTTGATCTGAGGGCAGGGGGGAATGCATGCCCCTGACGCCCGACCCTGGATGCCAATCCCTGGATTAAAGGCCCTTGATCGTTCCCTTGGGCAGCAGCGTCTGGATCGACTGCTTCTGCACGTGGGTGACCACGCCATCGGCGATTTCCAGCGACACGTACTGTTCGCCGATCTTGACGACCTTGCCGACCTGGCCGCTGGCGGTGACGACCTCGTCGCCCTTGGCGAGTTCGGACAGCATCTTGCGCTGTTCCTTGGCGCGCTTCATCTGCGGGCGGATGAGCATGAACCAGAACAGGATGAAAATGATGATGAGCGGCAGGAAGTCGGTAAAGCCGGGGGCGGCGGGGGCGGCGGTCTGCGCGTGGGCGAGCGAAATCATGTAAGGGACTCCAGAATCGGATGGCTACGTAAAATCCTCAGGATTCTACCATCCGCGCGATTGCAGTTCATGGAAGCCGGCGGCGAAGTCGGCAAAGCGCCCGGCCTCGATCGCGGCGCGCATGCTGGCCATGAGGCGGTGGTAAGTGTGGAGGTTGTGGAGCGTCGCCAGCCGCGCGCCCAGGATCTCGTTGGCGCGGATCAGGTGGTGCAGGTAGGCGCGCGAGAAATGCGTGCAGGTGTGGCAGTCGCATTCCGGATCGATGGGCGCGGTGTCGAGCTTCCAGCGCGCATTCTTGATGCGCATCTCACCGCGTCGGGTAAAGAGAATGCCGTGGCGCGCGTTGCGCGTCGGCAGCACGCAGTCGAACTGGTCGATGCCCGCGGCCACCGCCGCCACCAGATCCGACGGCGTGCCGACCCCCATCAGATAGCGCGGCCTGTCGGCCGGCAGCTGCGGCGCGGTATGCGCGAGGATGCGTTGCATGTCGGCCTTCGGCTCGCCCACGGAGAGGCCGCCGATGGCGTAGCCGTCGAAATCCATGCCGATGAGTTCACGCGCGGACTCGTCGCGCAGCGACTCGTACATGCCGCCCTGCACGATGCCATACAGCGCGTTCGGATTGCCGGCATGCGCCGCCTTCGAGCGTGCCGCCCATCGAAGGCTCATCCGCATCGAATCGGCGGCTTCCTTCTCCGTCGCCGGGTAGGGGGTGCACTCGTCGAAGATCATCACGATGTCGGAATTCAGCGTGCGCTGGATCTGCATCGAGATTTCCGGAGTCAGGAACAGCCGGTCGCCGTTGACCGGCGAGGCGAACTTCACGCCGTCCTCGGTGATCTTCCTGAGCTTGTCGAGGCTGAACACCTGGAAGCCGCCCGAATCGGTGAGGATGGGTTTGTCCCAGCCCATGAAGCGGTGCAAGCCGCCGAATTTCTCGATCACTTCCAGCCCCGGGCGCAGCCACAGGTGGAAGGTGTTCCCGAGCAGCATCTCGAAGCCGATCCCGGTGAGCTCCGCCGGCGACATCGCCTTGACCGTGCCGTAGGTGCCGACCGGCATGAAGGCCGGCGTCTCCACCGTGCCGTGCGCGAGATGCAGGCGGCCGCGGCGGGCGCCGCCGTCGGTGGCGAGAACGTCGAATTTCATTGCGGGCGCTCCCCGCTGGCGCGTTCCAGAAACATCGCGTCGCCATAGCTGAAGAAACGGTAGCGTTCCTTCACCGCGTGCGCATAGGCGGCGCGGATGGTCTCGATCCCGGAAAACGCCGAGACCAGCATCAGCAGCGTGGATTTCGGCAGGTGGAAATTGGTGATGAGCGCGTCGACCACACGGAACGCGTAGCCCGGGGTGATGAATATATCGGTTTCATCCGAGCCGGCACGCAGCTCGCCCTTGCCTGCCGCCGCTTCCAGCGCGCGCAGGCTGGTGGTGCCGACCGCGACGACGCGGCCGCCGCGGGCGCGTGTCTCGGCGATCGCGGCGACCGTTGCCTGCGGGATCGTGTAGCGCTCGCTGTGCATGGCGTGATCGGCAACCTTCTCGACGCGCACCGGCTGGAAGGTGCCGGCGCCGACGTGCAGCGTCACGCGCGCGCTGCGGATGCCCTGCGCAGCGAGCGTGGCGAGCATGGCTTCGTCGAAATGCAAGCCGGCGGTCGGCGCCGCCACCGCGCCCGGTTCGCTGGCGTACACGGTCTGGTAGCGCGTCTCGTCTTCCTCGGTGGGCGCGTGCGCGATGTAGGGCGGCAGCGGCAGCCGGCCGCAGCGGTCGAGCACCTCGAGCACCGGCGCCGGAAAGCGCAGCAGCGTCAGATCGTTCTCGCGCGCCAGCACGTCGAGCGTGACGTCGGCGTCAAGGCGGATCGTCGCGCCCGGCCGGGGCGCGTGGCTCGCGCGGATGAACGCGAGTGCCTCGAACTCGTTCGTCACCCGCTCGACCAGCAATTCCACCCTGCCGCCAGAATCCTTGGTGCCGAACAGCCGCGCCTTGATCACGCGCGTATCGTTCATCACCAGGAGATCGTCCGGCCGCAGCAGCGCCGGCAGGTCGCGGAACATGCGGTCGTGCAGGCCGCCGCCGGCGTCGACGTGCAGCAGCCGGCTCGCAGCGCGCTCGGCAGCGGGGAACTGGGCAATAAGCTCGGGAGGAAGATCGAAATCGAAATCGGCGACACGCATGGGGCGCGATTATAGCCGCCGCCTTGCGACGGGATGCCCGATTCAGCGATAATGCCCGGCTTCCGTGCCGGCCGCGTTCGCGGTCGGCCCCTTTGCCCAGGTGGCGGAATCGGTAGACGCAGCGGATTCAAAATCCGCCGCCGCAAGGCGTGGGGGTTCGAGTCCCCCCCTGGGCACCAGTTCAAGCAACGCGCGCGGCCTTGTCGCACGCTGGCAGGTGTGCGCCGCCTGTCCACTGAGACAGGGCATGGCTGTGTTTGTGCAGGAGTGGAAGAATCGCAAATGCTCTACGACACGAAGCTTGCGTCGGCATGACGGTTAGTGCCAGCCCGTAGCCGGCACTCGGCATCTGAGCCGCCGCGTTCAGGGAGAGCAGAAACGCTGCGGTACGCTTGTTTATTCGATCAGGTCACTGTGGTCCGAGCACCCGTAGAATTTCGTCCATGGAAGTCACACCATGCGCGACTTTTTCACGGGCATCATCGAGCAGAGTTTTCATGCCTTTCGATTTCGCCATCTGGGTGATGTCCCGGATACTGCTGTTGCTGGTTATCAAATGCCGTAATTCCTCGTCCGGGATGAGTATTTCGTACAGGCCGATGCGGCCACGATAACCGCTATTGTGGCATTGGCTACAGCCTTTGCCGTGGTAGGTGGGCAATTGGCCGGCGGCGAACAGGCCGCTCAGCCGATGACGTTGTTCCGGCGTAGGCTGCACAGGCTCACGGCAATGTTCGCAAATCTTGCGTACCAGGCGCTGCGCGATGATACCTTCCAGTGCTGCTGCTATGACGTATGGCTTTAGCCCAAGGTCGAACAGACGAGCGAGGGTCGCAATGGCCGAATTCGTATGCAATGTAGAGTAAACCAGATGTCCGGTGAGTGCTGCATGGAAGGCCACTTCCGCCGTTTCTAAATCGCGAATTTCCCCTATCAGCACGACGTCCGGATCCTGACGCAGGATGGAGCGTAGCACCACGGGGAACGACAGCCCGATCTTTTCCTTGATCAGAACCTGCCCCGCAATGTCCATGTAATATTCGACGGGATCTTCTATGGTCACGTAGTTCTTGGCAGATGTTGCGTTGTGCTGTAATAGTGCATAAAGCGTTGTGGTTTTGCCGCTTCCGGTAGGGCCTGTAGTCAGAATGATCCCCTGCGGCTTGTCTACCAGGTTGAGAATCCGAGGCAGATCCTGATCGGAAAACCCAAGCGTATCCAGGTTCAGAATGGCGGAATTGCGATCCAAAATACGCATCACAATTTTCTCGCCATTGATGGTTGGCAGCGTCGAAATGCGCAGATCGACCATACGAAGTGGGGACTTGACGGTAATGCGCCCATCCTGTGGCCGACGGCGCTCGCTGATGTCGAGTTCGGACATGATCTTCAGCCGGGACACCAACGATTGGTGCAAGTGATGCGGAATATGAATCTTGTCCGTCAATACGCCGTCAATGCGCAAACGCACCACCACGCTCTTGGTGCGCGGCTGAATATGTATATCGCTGGCACCGAGTCGGATCGCCTCCAGGATGATTGCGTTGACCAACCGAATCGCTGGCGGCTCTTCCGTTCCGCGCAGCAACTCATCCAACGACGCCTCCGCTTCATCGTCGATGACAATCTCAATGCCCTCATAGGGATCGACTCCCCCGACGATGGTTTCCAGCTCACTGAAATCCACCGTCTCACGGGTACCATAAACGTCGGCGAGCTTGCTCTGAATGGCAGACACATTAGCCATCACCGGCTGGACTTCCAGTCCCGATGCGAAGCGCAGATCGTCGAGTAGTCCCGCGTCAAGCGGATCCGCCATGGCCAGAAGCAAGCGCCGGCCATCGATACGCAAAGGCACCACGAGTTGTCGCATGCAAAAACTCTGCGGGATGAGCGCGGATACGGCCGGGTCGACCTGAATTTCCGGTAAGGAAACCTCTTCAATCAGCAGATCCTTGCGCAGAATATCGCGAATCGCGCTCTCAGACACCCAGTCACGTTCGAGCAGGATCTTGATTAGCGGCTCCTTGCGCTGCTGTTGCAAGCGGTGCAGTTCTTGCACCTGCTGGCTATTCAGCAGATTGCGGTTGCTTAACATGATTGCGAGTTGGCTGCGGTTGGTTACCGCCAATTTCGCCAGGGCCGAGATTTCCTTTGACTTGAGAGCGTTCTCCTGCCTGAGCGCTTTGTTCTTGCGAATCAGTTCGTATTGCTCGAGCGCGAGAGCGACCGTGACACGCAAATCGTCATCGTTCCAGGGCTTGAGGATGAACTTGTAGACGGCCCCCTCATTGATGGCGGCCATAACGGCTCCCGTATCTGCGTGTCCTGTCAGCATGATACGAATCAGTTCAGGATGCAGTTCCTTGGCCTGGCGCAGCAGCTCGCCGCCATTCATGACTGGCATCATGTAGTCTGAAATCATCAGGTGGAAAGTCTCGCGGCGCAGTAGTTCGAGTGCTTCCTGCCCGCTGCTGGCCGTCATGACCTGATAGTTTTCCTGACGGAACACACGTTGCAAGGCGCGCAGCACATTCTGTTCGTCGTCTACGAGCAGGATGCGGTAGGGAGTAGGAGCCTTTTCGGATGGCGGCGAATCGTTTGCGTTGCCGGTAAACAATGCGGAGTATCGGCTCATGGCTTCGGGATGATTAGACGCATGACGGCTGTTCAATTGGCCGTCTATCTTTAAGTACAGTCGCTCGCCGGCAGCACAACGGTAAACGTGCTGCCGGCCCCGGGCTCGCTTCGTACCTCGATGCGTCCGCCATGGGCTGCAACGATGTCGCGGCTGACCGTGAGCCCCAATCCTGTCCCTTTGCCCACATCTCGGGTACTGAAGAACGGGTCGAAAATACGCTCTAGCACGTCCTGCGCGATGCCGTGGCCGTTGTCGGTGAACTCGATGCGGACTTCGTTTCCCTCATGACGGCTGCGGATGCGAATCTCTCCCCGCGAATTCATTGCCTGTGCCGCGTTGAGCAGCAGGGCGAGAAATGCCTGGTTAAGCCGGCCCACATGGCAGCGTAGCAGTGGCAGTTCGCCTAGGTCCATGATGACTTCAGCACACGGATTGATCTGAGCGTGGGCGACATTGCAGACTGAACGCAAGTTGTCATTCAGATCAACGTATTTTTCCTCGGACTGGTCGATATTGGAGAATCCCTTGAGATCTGTCACGATGCGTGCCACCCGGTCTGCACCGCTAATGCTTTCCTGCAACAGCGCATGGAAATCCTCCAGCATGAAATCTATATCGGTCCGTTTCCATATCTCGGATAGCGCTGTTGTGGCGCGTATTGCCGGTGCAATTTCCTCAAGTTTCTTGATATAAGCGTGGGCTGTGTTCAGATTGCTGCGGATGAACCCAATAGGATTGTTGATCTCATGCGCGACACCTGCAGCCAACTGTCCTATGGAGGCCATTTTTTCCGCCTGATAGAGCTGACGTTGGGTCGTTTCGATTACACTAACCTGCGCCCTGACCCGTTCCTCCAGTTGCTGTGAAAGCTCCTTATAACGCGCCTCGGATGCCTGCAGCGCGGCATACTGATCCTGCAACGCCGCATAATCCGAATTGACCACTTCGATGTGGAGTTCCGACGCCATGAGATAGCGCGCGCCCTGATGCAGCAACATTTCCAGCAATGTGGCCGCGGCACGAACCTTGTCTTCCGTGGCTAGCGCCTCCAGCCACCCCAAGGGCTCGAGATCGTGACGCACCGCCACCCGCTCCGCACCCACAAGCTCGCCGCTTGTCCCCGCGACCACTTCGCCAAGATTCGACGACAGGCGGAATTCGGGTCCGAGGAGGGCTGCCAGTGCCGCGCCCAACCGTTCACGCGGCACCCCGCCGAGAAGCTCGCCTAGGGTGAATTCACGATCAAAGCTGCCTGACAGTATCTCCATCGCTCAGATACCGGCAACCGCCTTCACGAAGGTGGCAGTGCTCATGCCATGCTTCTCGGTCAGTGAAAATTGTTTATCAATCTGGGGGTAGACCTGTTCCAGAAGGCGTACGAAGGTTTCCTTCACACCCGCCCCGGTGAGCGCCGAGGCAAAGGTCAGTGGCCACGGCGCCTGTTTCCAGCGTGCTCGAATTTCTTCCTCCGATAGGATTCGCGGCAAATCACGTTTGTTAAACTGCACCACCAAGGGCAAGCTGTCGAAGTCCAGCCCAACGCGACGCGCATTTTCCTCTAAGTTCTGGAACGACTCCGAGTTGTTTACACTCTGGTTTTGTTGTGAGTCTGCCACGAATACCAGCCCGTCTGCACGGGAAAGGACGGCCTTACGTGTCGCGTCATGCACGACTTGCCCTGGTACCGTGAATAGTTTGAGCTTGATCAACCATCCCGTCGGCGTCTTAAATCCAAGCGGCAGAAGATCAAAGAATAGAGTGCGGTCATTTTGGGTCTCGAGCGTAAGAATATCGCCCTTGAGTTCCGGTGCGAGAAAGTCGTGCAGGCGCATCAGGTTCGTTGTTTTACCGCTCATCGCCGGCCCGTAATACACCAGCTTAAGCATGAGCTTGCGGTTGATTTCATCGTACTCTGCCATGGCGCTGTGCTACTTCCTGGCCGCCAAGAGAAAACTTCTAGACAGCCTGTCCGGCCGGTCGAGTTTTCGCTTCGATATGTCCAATCCGACCATTTGCTGAGCGGTCGCAGAGTCGCTGCAAACCAGGGTCAGGGCGGTGTTCTGTACCGTAGTCGATTGAGTCACTCGCTTATTCCTCGTCGTCTAGCAGGATTGAGCCATCAGGCCCCCAATTGACCCGGGTAATACCTGGAGTCTCCTCCTCGAGTCGGCGTAGCGCCATCTCCTGGCGGGTCAGCTTGCCGTGCTGCACACGGACAAGATCCGCCAGACGCTGGTTCTCCAATAATAAATTCTGGAATGCGAGAGCCTGTACGATCGACGCCTTTAGCTCATAGTCCTGCCAGGGTTTGTTTATGAAACGGTATATCTGCGCATCATTGATGGCGCTGACAAGCGCGCTCAAATCCGCATAGCCGCTCAGAATCAAGCGCATCGCGTTTGGCTGCATGGCGCGCAAAGATTTAAGAAATGCCACGCCGTCCATACCAGGCATGCGGTAATCGGACAGCACCAGGTCGAACCTTGCATCCTGTGCCCTGTGCAAGGCAGCCTCTGGCTGCTCGAATGTTTCGACGCTTACCCTGAAAGAATCGAAGCCGTCAGTAACGCATTCCCCGATCGTACGGCGCAGCGCATTGAGAACACTTGTTTCGTCATCCACCAGCATGATTCGGTGCATGCTTATCTCCGTCCAGCTTTAATGAATATGCGTAGCGGTTTGTCATCATTTTCTTCGAAGTTGGCTAGCTGCGAAATCAAATCTTCGTCTAGCAGATAGTCTTTCGACAGCAAGAGCATTCCGTCATCTGTCATGATATCGCGCGCCAAAATCATGCCTGGCTCGAGATCAGCGACTCGCACAGCCAGTTCCCGGGTCCCGGAGCTGGGCGGCGGCGAAGCCTTCAGGCCTGTTACCAGGAAGAACGCATCAACTACTTGCGGATCGTAGTATTTCCCACAATTTCTTTTGATGAAGGCGGCAGCGTCATCGACGGTGAATCGCCTGTCTTCCATGGAGCCTATTTGCAGCGAGTCATAGTCATTGGCCAGTGCCAGAATGCGCGCACCCAATGGGATGTCCTCCCCTGCTAGACCGTCGGGATAACCCATCCCGTCGAAGCGTTCATGATGTCCGCGTATCAGCCTGGCCGCTCCCTTCAACTGCTCCAGTGCCATCAAGGCAGCTTGCCCGCGCGCCGGGTGTTTGATGACCTCGGATCGCTGCTCTAATGTTAACGAGCTGAACGGTTTTTTAAGCAAATCGTCCGGCAGGCCAAGTTTCCCAATGTCATGAAGGAGCCCGGCAACCAGTACATCCTGCGCTTCCAGTACAGACATTCCCATTTGTTTCGCGATTTTGTGGGCCAGATCCGCAACGCGCCGGGAGTGCCCGGCAAGTGCTCCTTCACGCAGTTCGATCAGGTTTGAGAAAACCTGAATGGAAGTCAGGAATCCTTTTTTCAGTTTTTCGTGAGCCAGATTGAGAAAGTCCATGGTCTGGCGCAGTTCCGCCGTGCGGTCCTGTACTTTCTGTTCCAGGCTGGTGTTGAGTTCCTTAAGTTCTTCGTTCTGCCGTTGTGTCAGCGCCTCCAGACGCTTTTTCTCCCGCTCTAGCGTCTTGCGTTCAAGCGCCTGCTTGACCAGCAACAGGATATCGGCGTCTTCCCACGGCTTGGATATGTATTGATAGATCTGGCCCTTGTTGATGGCATCGATAGCTGCGCTAATTTCTGCGTAGCCGGTAAGCAGGATGCGCACGGTGTCCGGCCATTTCTCTCTCGCCCGCTCCAGAAATTGCGCGCCATTCATTTCCGGCATGCGCATGTCGGAAATCACCAAATCCACTGTTTCCTGTTCCAGGATGTCCAGCCCTTGTTTTCCACTTTCGGCGGTGAAAATGCGATAGCCGTGCGGACGGAAAAGACGTTTCAGCGACGACAGGATATTGGCTTCATCATCAACACAAAGTAAGGTAAATGGTCCCGGTTCTTGGTGTATCGCTTCGGTTTTTTGTGCGGCGTCATGCATGGCTTTGGTATTCGACTTCATTTTTTTCTTGCTGGCTGATTGGCAGCCACACACGGAACCGGGTCCCCTTCCCGAGTTCGCTGTTCACTTCGATTCTCCCGTGGTGCTTCTGCACGATGCCGTGTGAAACTGAAAGCCCTAGCCCAGTTCCCTTACCAACCGGCTTGGTCGTGAAGAAAGGGTCGAAAATTCGCTTTATGTGATCGGGGGCAATGCCTTTGCCGGTATCCTCGACTTCTACCCACACTTGCTCTCCCGCGGTGCCCGTGCGCAGCGTGATAGTTCCGCGATCCTCGATTGCGTGGCCGGCGTTCACCAGAAGGTTCATGAAAACCTGGTTTAATTGCGATGGAACGCATTCGATATCAGGGATGTTGCCATACTCTTTCTTTACCTCGCATTTGTACTTGAGTTCGTTCCACACGATGTTGAGCGTGCTATCCAGCCCGCGCTCAAGACTGGCCGACTGCCACTCTTCGCTGGAATCTACGTGGGAGAAGTCCTTCAGGTTCTGTACAATGGTCTTGACCCGTGTAATGCCATCGCGGGATTCATTCATCAGCGACACCGCGTCCTCGCGTAGATAGTCCAGATCTATTTTCTGTTTCAAGTTTTGGAGATTCGCCAGAATAGTAGCGTCGCTGATACTGGACTCGGCAGATTCATAGTTATCCACTAGGCTGAGTAGATCACTCACATAGCGTTCTAGTGTCCCCAGATTAGAATAGACAAACCCTATTGGATTGTTGATCTCATGCGCCACGCCAGCTGCGAGCTGGCCGATGGAGGCCATTTTTTCGGATTGGAGCAGTTGGCTTTGCGCGTCTTCAAGCCGCTGATTGAGCTCCGACAAGCGCCGGATCCGCGCGGTCTGCTCCTGATGCAGGCGCGTATTTTCAATGACAATAGACACAACGCTGGCCAGCATATTGCCGCGTTCCATGTCGGCCTCGGTAAATGGCGGAGCCTTCGGCATGCGGTTAAGGCAGAGCGTGCCGATCACCTGGGTTTCCTGTTTCAGGGGCCAGCAGATAGCTGAACCCGGCGTGGATGACTCCCGTCGCGGGACATAGTTCTCGAATCGCGGATCTTTGCTGGGGTCATCCGTTACCAATATGGGCTCGCCATGTTCGACAACCCAGCCGATCACGCCCTGCCTCATACGGATATGACTGCCAATGGCTGAATCGGGAAGGCCAATCCCAGCGGCCAGAACAAATTCGTCCTGGTCGTATGCACGTACTGCGAGCGATCCGCTATCCGCGCCGATGCACTGCACGATGTGTTTGAGGATTTGCTGTTGAACCTGCGCAGGATTCTCGCGTAGTGAGCTTGCCTGGCCCAACCGGTAAAGGTCGTAGATCCAGGACGGATTTTTCCAGTTGTCGATAGCCACCGCCATATCCTCAAGCATTTACGTTTGCTGTCTTATCGGGCCTGCATCAGTTGTCGGCCATGACGCTGCCACAGAAGTGTATATCGGCAAGGCAAGGCAATAATTGACCCCAGATCAACCAGAATGCGGCAGTGGGGCTGAACCGCCCCGGGTTTCGTGGAGGCCATTTGGTTTAAGTGCAGGCCGATAACTCGGCCTGTTCGGCGAGTTGCCGGTAGTGGTTTGCCTCAGCTTCGGCGGGCGGGATATAGCCGATGGGTTCGAGCATCCTGACGTGGTTGAACCACGCCACCCATTCCAGCGTCGCCAGCTCCACTGCTTCCCGCGTCTTCCACGGGCCGCGCCGGTGGATCAGCTCCGCCTTGTACAGTCCGTTGATCGTCTCGGCCAAGGCGTTGTCGTAGCTATCTCCCTTGCTTCCCACGGAGGGTTCGACACCCGCCTCGGCCAGGCGCTCACTGTAGCGGATGCTGACGTACTGCGAACCCCGGTCGGAGTGATGGACGAGACTGCGGTCTCGCTCAGGTTGGCGGGCGTACAACGCCTGTTCCTGCGCGTCGAGCACGAAGTCCGTCGTCATCGTTCGGCTGACCCGTCAGCCGACGATGTGCCGGGCATACACGTCGATCACGAAGGCCACGTACAGCCAGCCCTGCCAGGTCGAGACGTAGGTGAAATCCGAGACCCAGAGCTGGTTCGGGCGCTCCGCCCTGAACTGGCGATTCACCCGGTCCAGCAGACACGGCTGTTTGGGGTCGGGCACCGTCGTGCGCACGACCTTGCCGCGCACCGCGCCGCGCAATCCCAGGCGGCTCATCAGGCGCTCGACGGTGCAGCGCGCGACCTCGGTGCCTTCGCGCCTCATCTGCCGCCAGACCTTATCCGCGCCGTAGACCTCAAGATTGGCCTGCCAGACGCGTTCGATCTCGGGCATCAATACATCGTCGCGTTGCGCACGCGCACAACGCAGCGCCGGATCGCGCTGGCGCGCGGCATGGCGCCGGTAGCTCGACGGGGCGATCTGCAAGGCCTTGCAGATCGGCTCGACCCCGGAGGCGACGCGATGCCGGTCGACAAAATCGTTCAGGACTTGAGACGGCGGTCGAGCTCCGCCTGGGCGAAAAACGCGCTCGTCAGCTTGAGGATCTCGTTGGCTCGGCGCAACTCCTTGACCTCGCGTTTCAGTTCCTTGACGCGTTGCGCCTCGGCCGTGGTTACGCCGGAGCGCTGGCCCGTGTCGGTCTCGTGCCGACGCACCCATGTGTGCAGGGTTTGCGCCGAGCAGCCGATCTTGGCCGCGATCGATTCAATGGCGGCCCACTGCGATGGATAGCTGGCGCGACACTCGCCAACCAGGCGTACGGCGCGTTCGCGGACTTCGGGGGAATACTTTACGGGTTTCTTCATGGCTCCATCTTCTCAAGAGTTGGAGCCTCCTCAAAATCCGGGGCGGTTCAGGCAGCCTGGCAGACGAGTGTCTACCCATCATGTATAATCATCCTGTTGTTTCATTTCTGCTACCAGTACGGTTCCACACACATTCGAAACATCACCCAGCGTGTAGTGCCAATAGCGTCCGAGACGTCCGTCGCCGAGGGCGAACGGGTTTGCACGCGACGCTCCGGGAATGTTTGCTGTGCTGTAGATAAGAAAATCCGAAGGGATGCACGACGCCGCCTCCTCTCCGATCAAGGAACCCACTAAGCCAAACCATTCCTGTGCCCGACGGTTGGCCAGGGCGATGCGGCCTTCATTGTCTATGCCGACCACGGCGAGCGGGAGGTGTTCTAGAATTTCCTGCGCCAAGCGAGTCACATGCAGGTTACGCATGGCTTGCTGCGCACCTTCCTGGCCCTGTATTTCGAGGGCTGCATTGATCCGGCCCAGTTCGTTGTTGGCGACCTTGAGCTGTTGTGTCAACCGGATATTTTCCATGCGCATCTCATAGACTTGGAAGGCTTCTTCAATATGGGCACGCAGTTGGTCGTCTTCCCACGGTTTTGTGAGAAATTTGTATATCGCCCCACGATTGATGGCTTCGGTTACCGAGTTCAGGTCGGTGTAGCCTGACAGCACGATGCGTATAGTCTCCGGGTGGCGTTCTCGCACCCGGCTGAGAAATTCAGTACCGCTCATTTCCGGCATGCGCTGGTCCGAGACGATGACGCCTACCGGGTTTTTCGCGAGTATTTTCAGTCCTTCCTGTCCGCTGCTTGCGCGCAGAATGCGATAGCCATCGCGGCGCAGCATTCGGCTCAGCGATGACGTGATATTTTCTTCATCATCGACCAACAGCAGGGTTCTTTCCATGTTTATCCTCCTTGTTTTCCGGCGTCGAGCTCGTGCCCGCCAGAAGAGCGGGAAGTTGCTCTTTAGCGGTTTGGGCCGGCTGAGGTGGGCCCTGGATTAAGTTTGCGCAGGCCATCGCGCTGCATTTCGGCTTCGACCACTTCGGTAATGACGTTGAGATCCGGATTCTGGCTTAGCGCGCTTACTGCACTGACTAAGGATGCATCATCGGCATTCTGCATCGGATCCTGAACAACGGAGAGTGCGAAATGGGCCTTAACCGATTGATCAGCAAGGTTTTCTGCTTGTGCGAAATGCAGCGGCGCGGGATGATGGGCGTTACGGTTATTGGTCTTATGCGGGTTGGGGCAGGCCGACAGGCTATTAGACCACATGTAAACCATTTGCGGTTTTTCTCTCGAGCAGGTCTTCTAGCGTATCGATCAATGTCCATTCCGGTGTGAATCCTGTCAGGGCCCGCAGTTTGTTGAGCTCCGGCCGGCGGTGGGCGACGTCCTCGAATTCTTCGCCGTAGGCTTCCTGGCAGGAAATGAAGTGTATTGGCGAGGGGCTGTGGGTGCGTTGCACGATCAGCTCTGCCAGGTTGCGGATCGCGATTTCCTGGTCATTGCCGACGTTGATCACTTCGCCCCACGCTTCCGGGGTGGCTGCGAGCCGGTCGAGCGCCACGACGGTGTCGCGCACGTCGCAGAACGAGCGCGTCTGCGTGCCTTCGCCGTACACGGTGAGCGGCAGATTGTGCAGCGCGGCATGGATGAAGCGCGGCACCACCATGTCGTGGCGGCCGGCCTGGTTGGGGCCGATGGTGTGGAACAGGCGCGCGACGACGATGTGCAGGCCGTGCTTGCGCGCGTAGGACAAGGCGAGGAATTCGTCGGCGAGCCTGGCGGCCGCGCTGGCCCAGCGCAGCGGTCCGGCCGAAGGCAGCACGATGGCGTCGGTCTCGGCGAAGCTGGCGCGGGCATTGGCGCCGTAGACTTCGGACGTCGAGGCGATGATCACCTCGGGATGCCTGCCGCCGTGGTGGATCGCGCGCAGCAGTTTTTCGGTGCCGTTCATGTTGGCCGTCATGAGCGCGACGGGGTCTTCCAGCGCCTTCGTCACGCCGGTGACGGCAGCCAGGTGGTAGATGCGGTCGGCCGAGGCGACAGCCTCGCCGAGGCCGCCCCAGTGCAGCATGTCGGCCTCGGCGAAGCGGAATCCCGGGTGGGCGCGCAAGGCCTCGATGTTGGCGAGCGACCCGGTGCTGAGGTTGTCGACCACGTAAACCCGGTCGCCGCGATCGAGGTGGTATGCCGCCAGATGCGAACCGATGAAGCCTGCGCCGCCCGTGATGAATACCTGCATGGTGCACCTTTCCGATTTTTCGCCGGCCGCTGCCGAACTCTGGACAGGTCGGCGGCGCGCTGTCATTTGAAGGCCAGTCAAAACAATCGCTTGCAAGCTCTGGCCGGGGCGGGTGCCGGAAGACTTCGCCCTTGTCCGTGCATGCTGCAAAGGGCGTACCAGTCCGGGGCCGGCGGCGGCCCGCATCCTCGACCCATCCTGATGGGGGGCTTGCTGCCGGCGTCGCATCCCGCGATTCGCCGGCGCGTCGCCGGGGGCTGCGGGGCTGTCATGGAGTCCTAACCATTTTTTCCTATTCTTGAAACAGGGCAGGGACATCGTGCCGAGGCATCGCGAGGCCGTTGCCGGGACACTGGCCGGGTATGCCGACCGCGCCAGCCTTGAAAACGCCGCAATGGGACTCAACTTGGGAGCAGCATCGCATGACGTCATCGGATCTTTCGACGATTCCCCGGCCGGGCGTGGCGCCAGGCCCGCTGCACCGGTCCGTGTGCGCTCAGCTCCGGGCGCACCAGGCCGCTGTCGCGGGCGTGCACATGCGTGAGCTGTTCGCCGCCGATCCGCGTCGCTTCGAGCGGTTTTCGCTGCAGGTCGGCGATCTCCTGCTCGACTATTCGAAGAACCGCATTACCGAGGAAACCATGGCCCTCTTGGTGCGCCTGGCCGAGGAGGCCGACGTGGCCGGCTGGCGCGATCGCATGTTCGGCGGCGAGAAGATCAATACCACCGAGAACCGCGCGGTACTGCACGTCGCCCTGCGCAACCGGAGCAACGCGCCGGTCATGGTCGACGGCGAGGATGTGATGCCGAGGGTGAACGCGGTGATCGACCGCATGGGCGTATTCGCGGAAAAGGTGCGCAGCGGCGAGTGGCGCGGCTATAGCGGCAAGCGCATCACCGACGTGGTGAACATCGGCATCGGCGGCTCCGATCTCGGTCCGCAGATGGTCTACCAGGCGCTGAAGCCCTACCGCCACCCGCACCTGAAAGTGCATTTCATTTCCAACGTGGACGGCGCCCACGTGAAGGAGGCGCTGGAGGCGCTCGATCCCGGGACGACGCTTTTCGTCGTGTCGTCGAAGACCTTCACGACGCAGGAAACGATGACCAACGCGAATCATGCGCGCGCGTGGTTTCTCGCGCAGTCGCAGGCGGTCGAGCATGTGGCGCGGCATTTCGTCGCGGTGTCGGCCAACCGCGAGGCGGTCGCCGCCTTCGGCATCGATCCTGCCGGCATGTTCGAAATGTGGGACTGGGTCGGCGGCCGCTACTCGCTGTGGTCGGCGATCGGGCTGTCCATCGTGCTGGCGGTGGGGGCCGAGCGCTTCGTCGAGCTGCTGGCGGGCGCGCACGCGATGGACACGCATTTCCGCACTGCGCCGCTCGCGCAGAACATGCCGGTGATCCTCGCGCTGCTGGGCGTCTGGTACAACAATTTCTTCGGTGCCGAGTCGCATGCGATCCTGCCCTACGATCACTACCTGCGGAGCCTGCCGGCCTACCTGGAGCAGGCGGACATGGAGTCGAACGGCAAGTCGGTCGACCGCGACGGCCACGCCGTCGACTACGCGACCGGGCAGATCATCTGGGGCGCGACCGGCATCAATGGCCAGCATGCCTTCTATCAGCTGCTGCACCAGGGCACGCGGCTGATCCCGGCCGACTTCATCGTCTCGGTCACGCCGCATACCGAACTGCAGGCGCATCATGACATCCTGATTGCCAATTTTCTCGCCCAGACCGAGGCGCTGATGCGCGGCCGCACGCTGGAGGAGACCCGGGCGCAGACCGGCCAGGCGTCGCCCTTCAAGGTGTTCGACGGCAATCACCCGAGCAATGCGATCCTGCTGCAGCAGATCACGCCGCATACGCTCGGCATGCTGCTCGCGCTCTACGAGCACAAGATCTTCGTGCAGGGCGTGATCTGGAACCTCGATTCCTACGACCAGTGGGGCGTCGAGCTCGGCAAGCAGCTCGCCAGCCGCATTCTGCCCGAGCTGCACGCGCCGGCGCCGGTGGGGGGGCACGACGCCTCGACCAACGCGCTCATCAACTATTACCGGCGCATGAGCCAGCGCCACCCGAAGATGTAGTATGTTCGTGTCATGGAGCTGATCGCAGGGGATATCGGGGGCACGCACAGCCGGCTGGCCTGGGTGACGGGTGACGGGGCGACGCGACCGGCGCGCCGTTTCGAGCGGGATTATCCGAGTGCGGCGTTCGCCACGGCCGACGACCTCATCCGCCAGTTCATCGGCGACGCCGGTGCGCCCGCGTCGCCCGACAGCCTGCTGCTCGCCGTGCCGGGGCCGGTCGCTTCCCAGCACGTGGCGCTGACCAATCTCGACTGGCGTCTCGACGCCGCCGACATGCGCGCCTCGCTCGGCATCGCCCGGGTGCGTTTCATCAACGATTTCCAGGCGGCGGCCACCGGCGTGACGATGCTCGGGCCCGACGACGTGATCACGCTCAATGCGCAGCCGGTCGAAACGGACGGCGTGCGCGTCGTCACCGGCGCCGGCACCGGGCTCGGACTGGCGTATCTGCTGCCCGGCGAGGCCGGCGGCCTGCGCCCCTACGCCAGCGAGGGCGGCCATGCCGATTTCGCGCCCGCCGACGCGCGCCAGGCGCGGCTGCTCGAACGGCTGCGCGCGCGGCACGGCCACGTGTCGTGGGAGCGCGTCGCCGCGGGACTGGCGATGCGCGACCTCTACGCCTTCTGCTGCGATGAGCTGGGTGTGCCCTTGCCCGATGCCGGCCCGGCGGATGGCGCGGCAGTGTCGGCGCGCGCCGCCGCGGGCGACGCCGCGGCGAACGCCGCGCTCGATCTCTTCGTCGATCTTTTCGCCGCCTGGGCCGGCAATGTCGCGCTGCTGTTCCAGCCGCGCGGCGGGCTCTTCCTCGTGGGCGGCGTCGCGGCACATCTGGAGACGCGGCTGCGGGCGCCGCGCTTCATGGCGGTGGCGGCGGACAAGGGACGCATGCGCGGCGTGGTCGAGCGCACCCCCGTCTTCCTGGTCACGAATCCACGGCTTGGCGTCGAAGGCGCCATCGCGACCGGCTGGGCGGCCCACCAGTTTCCTTACCTACAACACCGGAGCGGGATATGACGATTTCCAAGGAAGAACAGGAGCGGCTGTATCGCTACTACACCGAACCGAAGATGGTGACCGACATCACGCGGCGCACGTTGGCGCTGGTGCTGGCGGGTGGCGAGGGCTCGCGACTGAGAGACCTGACCGCCTGGCGCGCCAAACCGGCGGTGCCGATCGGCGGCAAGTACCGCATCATCGATTTTCCGCTGTCCAACTGCGTCAACTCGGGCATCCGCCGCATCGGCGTGCTCACCCAGTACAAGGCGCATTCGCTGATCCGCCACCTGCAGCGGGCGTGGGGATTCATGCGCGGCGAGATCGGGGAGTTCGTCGAGATCCTGCCGGCGCAGCAGCGCACCGGCAGCAAGGAGTGGTACCGTGGCACCGCCGACGCGCTGTTCCAGAACATCGACATCATGCAGCGGCATCATCCCGAGTACGTGCTGGTGCTGGGCGGCGATCACGTCTACACCATGGATTACTCGGAAATGCTGATCTACCACGTGCAGACCGGCGCGGATTTCACCATCGGCAGCATCGAGGTGCCGGTTTCCGAGGCGAGCGGCTTCGGTGTGATGTCGGTCGACGAGACGATGCGCATCACCCGGTTCACCGAGAAACCCGCGCGTCCCGACAGCATTCCCGGCAAGCCGGACACGGCGCTGGTGTCGATGGGCATCTACGTCTTTTCCAAGGACTTCCTCTACCGCGCGCTGATCGAGGATGCCGGCAGCACCACCTCCAGCCACGATTTCGGCAAGGACATCATTCCCGGCAATATCGCAAAAGCGCGCGCGATGGCCTTTCCCTTCCGCAACCCGGACGGCAGCCCCGCCTACTGGCGCGACGTCGGCACGCTGCAATCGTACTGGAAGACCAACATGGAGCTGTGTTCGGTCGAACCCGAGCTCAACCTCTACAACCGTGACTGGCCGATCTGGACCTACCAGCCGCAGTATCCGCCGGCCAAATTCATCTTCGACGACGAAGGGCGGCGCGGCGAGGCGATCGACTCGCTCATCGCCGGCGGCTGCATCCTCTCGGGCGCGCGGGTCAAGCGCTCGGTGCTGTTCTTCGCCACCACGGTGGAAAGCTACAGTCTCATCAAGGACAGCGTGATCCTGCCCAAGGTCAGCATCGGCCGGAACTGCCGCATCAACCACGCCATCATCGACAAGGGCTGCGTGATCCACGACGGCACCATCATCGGCGAGGATCCGGCCGAGGATGCGCGCCGCTTCCATGTCACCGAGGAGGGCATCGTGCTGGTGACGCCGGCCATGCTCGGCCAGAACCTCTACGCGCGCCTGCAGAACGACTATGACGGCTGAATCCCTCCCGCCCGACGCTGCCCAGGCCGGGCCGGCCCCGGCGGCGTCCATCCATGTGGTGCTGTGCTGGCACATGCACCAGCCGTATTATCGCGAGGGACTCAAGGGCGCCTACCATCTGCCCTGGGTGTATCTGCACGGCATCAAGGACTACAGCGACATGGCGGCGCACCTCGAGCGCCACCCCGGGATGCACGCGGTGGTGAACTTCGCCCCGGTGCTGCTGGAGCAGCTCGACGACTATGCGCAGCAGCTCGACGCCCTGCTCAAGCACGGCAAGCCGACGCAGGACCACATGCTCAACCTCCTGGCGGGCATCGAGCGCATCCCGTCCGACGCCGCCAGCCGCAAGCGCATCGTGCAGGACTGCCAGCGCTGCCACGCGCCGCGCATGATCCATCCCTATCCCGCCTTCCACCGCCTGGTGCGCCTGACGATGCCCGCGGCAGGTAGCGAGGACGACCTGCCGGTGCACCTGGCCTATCTGTCGGAACAGTATTTCCTCGACCTCTTGACCTGGTATCACCTGGCCTGGCTCGGCAATTCGTTGCGCCATCTGCCCCTGGTGCAGCGCCTGATGGCCCAGGCGCAACACTATTCCGCGGCGGACCGCCACGAGCTTTTGCATCTCATCCAGCATTGCATCGCCGGCCTCGTGCCGCGCTATCGCGCGCTCGCCGAGCGCGGCCAGATCGAGTTGTCGATGACGCCCTACGGCCATCCCATCGTGCCCCTGCTCAACGACTTCGCCAACCTGCGCGACGCGCTGCCGGACGCGCCGATGCCCGAAGCGCCCGCCTACCCTGGCGGTGCGGCGCGCGCGCGCTGGCATCTCGCGCACGGCGTCGAGGTGTTCGAACGCTTTTTCGGCCGCAAGCCGGCGGGGGTGTGGCTGTCCGAAGGCGGCGTGAGCGAGGACGCCCTGGCCCAGCTCGACGAGCTGGGCGTCGCCTGGACGGCGTCGGGCGAGGGCGTGTGGCGCAACAGCTGCGTGAAATCCGGCGTGGCGGCAGCCGATATCGAGAGCAAGCGCGCGCTGTTCTCGCCGACGCGCATCGATGGCTTCAAGACCGGCGTCTTCTTCCGCGACGACGGCCTGTCCGACCTCATCGGCTTCCGCTACAGCGACTGGCACGCCGACGATGCCGTCGCCGACTTCGTCCACCATCTCGAGACGATCGCCGCCAACTTCGGGCAGGCCGCGGGTCAGCACGTGGTGTCGGTCATACTCGACGGCGAGAACGCCTGGGAGTATTACCCCGCGAACGGCCATTTCTTTCTCGATCGGCTCTATGGCGTGCTGGCGGCGCATCCCACGTTGCGGCCCGCCACCTTCGCTTCCCTGGCCGGCAAGCTGCCGGCCGTGCCGCTGAAGCGTCTCGCCGCCGGCAGCTGGGTCTACGGCAGTTTCTCGACCTGGATCGGCTCGGCCGACAAGAACCGCGGCTGGGATTATCTCGTCGCCGCCAAGACCGCCTACGACAGCGTGATGGCGTCGGGCAGGCTCGGCGTCGAACAGCAGGCGCTGGCGACGCGTCAGCTCGCCATCTGCGAGGGCTCCGACTGGTTCTGGTGGTTCGGGGACTACAACCCGGCCGACAGCGTGAGCGATTTCGAGCGCCTCTACCGCACCCAGTTGCGCGAGCTGTACCGCCTGCTCGGCGTGGCGCCGCCCGCCATGCTCGACGTGCCGCTCTCGAGCGGCGGCGGCCTGGCGGAAAACGCCGGCACCATGCGCAGGAACGTTTGATGCGGCAGGCTTCGGTTTCCATCCGCGCAGGACGCGCGGACGCGCGAAGCCGGTCCGGACCGGGGCAGGGGCTTGCGCAAGGGTTGCCGCACGGGCACGAACCAACGCAAGAACCCGCCTTGCTTCGTGCGTCTTCGCGTTTTTCGCGGATCGCCTTTCGATTTCCCGAATGAATCTCGACACCCGCCGCGCCGGCCTGCTGCTGCACCCCACCTCGCTGCCGTCGGGCACGCTGGCCGACGCCGAGCGCTGGCTGGACTTCCTGCACGCGGCCGGCTTCGGCGTGTGGCAGATGCTGCCGCTCGGCATTCCGCTCGCCGGCCTGTCGCCCTACCAGTGCGCGTCGGCGTTCGCGGTGAACCCGGGGCTGTTTCCCGCGGGGCCGGTCGACGCCACCGGCTTCGCCGCGTGGCGCGGCAGGCAGGCGCACTGGCTCGTCGATTTCGCGCGCTTCATGATCCTGCGCACGCTGCACGGCAACGCAGCCTGGACCGCGTGGCCGGCGCCCCTGCGCGACCGCGATCCGCGGGCGCTTGCCGCCTTCGACGCGGCCCATGCCGACGCCCTCCATGCGGTGCAGCTCGAGCAGTACCGTGCCGCGATGGCGTGGCAGCGCATCCGCGCGCAGGCAGCCGTGCGCGGCATCCGCCTGTTCGGCGACATGCCGATCTTCGTCGCCCACGACAGCGCCGACGTGTGGGCGCACCGCGACCTTTTCCTGCTGGACGCGGCGGGCCAGCCGACCGTCGTCGCCGGGGTGCCGCCGGACTACTTCTCCGAAACCGGCCAGCGCTGGGGCAATCCGCACTACGACTGGGCGGCGATGCAGGCCGACGGTTTCCTCTGGTGGCGGCAGCGCCTGGCCGCCCATTTCGAATGGTTCGATCTCGTGCGCATCGACCATTTCCGCGGCCTGGTCGCGGCGTGGGCGATTCCCGCCGCCGAGCCCACGGCCGTCAATGGCCGCTGGGTCGAGGCGCCCGGCGATGCCCTGCTGCAGGCGATCGCTGACGACCTGGGACCGCTGCCGCTGGTCGCCGAGGATCTCGGCATCATTACGCCGGAGGTGACGGCCCTGCGACACCGTTTCGGCCTGCCCGGCATGGCGATACTACAGTTCGCCTTCGACCACCACGCCGACAACCCGCACAAGCCTGAGAACGTCCGGCCCGATACCGTGTATTACACCGGCACCCACGACAACGACACCACGCGCGGCTGGTGGGAGAGTCTGCCCGAGGCCGCCCGCATCGAGGTGATGGCGCAGCTCGGCGTGGACGCGTTTGATGCCGTGCCCGAGGCAATGATCGACACCGTGCTCGCCAGCGCGGCCGCGCTGGCGATCCTGCCGCTGCAGGACGTGCTCGGCCTTGGCAGCGAGGCGCGCATGAACACGCCCGGCACGGTGGAGGGCAACTGGACCTGGCGCTTTGCCTGGCGCGACCTCCCCGATGGCCTGGCATGTCGTATGCTTGAAAAACTGAAACACACCCAACGATTCGAGAACCTGCCCCCGTCATGAAAGCGTCCCCGCGAGCCCAGCTGCCCGCGATCAGTCCCCCGATCGAGCGTCTGCAGGCCGGAACCCATCACGACCCGTTCGAGGTGCTCGGCATCCACCCCACGCCCGACGGCGGCCGGGTGGTGCGCGTGTTCCTGCCCGCCGCCGAGGCAGTCGAGGTGGCGGGCGGCCCGATGACGCGCATCGACGGCACCGACTGTTTCGAACGCCACCTGCCGCCCGGCAGCGCGCTCGATCCCCACCCCCTGCTGCGCTGGCAGGCCAAGGCCGACGGGCGCTGGCACCTGATGCATTCGCCCTACACCTTCCCGCCCCAGCTCGGCGAGATGGATCTCCATCTCTTCGGCGAAGGGCGCCATCTCGACGTCTGGAAAGTGCTCGGCGCGCGCCTCAAGACCGTCGACGGCATCACCGGCTGCCTGTTCGCGGTGTGGGCCCCGGCGGT
>DYFW01000197.1 GCA_020725005.1 Thiobacillus denitrificans | reverse complement strand
AATCCCTGGAAACGACTCATGAGCGCCCAACACCACAAACTGATCATTCTCGGTTCCGGCCCCGCCGGCTACACCGCCGCGGTCTACGCTGCGCGCGCCAACCTCTCCCCCGTCGTCATCACCGGCATGCAGCAGGGCGGCCAGCTCATGACCACGACCGAAGTCGACAACTGGCCCGCCGACGTCGACGGCGTGCAGGGCCCCGAGCTCATGGACCGTTTCGAGCGCCACGCCAGGCGCTTCAACACCGAAATCATCTTCGACCAGATCCACACCGCCAAGCTCACCGAAAAGCCCTTCACGCTGATCGGCGATGCGGGCGAATACACCTGCGATGCGCTCATCATCGCCACCGGCGCGTCGGCCATGTACCTCGGGCTCGAATCCGAACAGAAATTCATGGGCAAGGGCGTGTCGGGCTGCGCCACCTGCGATGGCTTCTTCTACAAGGGCCAGGACGTGGCCGTGATCGGCGGCGGCAATACCGCGGTCGAAGAAGCGCTGTATCTGGCCAATATCGCCAGGCACGTGACGCTCGTGCACCGCCGCGATACCTTCAAGGCCGAGAAGATCATGGTCGACCACCTGATGGAAAAGGTGAAGGAAGGCAAGATCACGCTGGAACTCGACCACACGCTCGACGAAGTGCTGGGCGACAAGACCGGGGTGACCGGCATGCGCATCAAGAGCACGAAGGACGGCAGCACCAAGGACATCGCGCTCACCGGCATTTTCATCGCCATCGGCCACAAGCCCAACACCGGCATCTTCGAAGGCCAGCTCGAACTCGACGGCGGCTACATCGTCACCCGCGCAGGCCGCAACGGCAACGCGACCGCCACCAGCATCGAAGGCGTGTTCGCCGCCGGCGACGTGCAGGACCACATCTACAAGCAGGCGGTCACCAGCGCCGCCTCCGGCTGCATGGCCGCGCTCGACGCCGAGCGCTACCTCGACGCGCTGGGCAAGGCCTGATCGCATTTCATGCGCTAGATCGCGATGAAACGCGCCCGTGGCAGTGCGCTTGCCCCCGCCTCGTTCGAGGCGCTGGCGAGCGTACGCCGCGCGCTGCGCGAAACCCCGCGCGCCGGCCCGCCCGTCGCGCCGCGCCCGCGCGACCCCCAGCCCGACGGCGCGCTGCTGTTCCGGCGCGCCATGGCGGACGTGGTGCCCCTGCCCCCGTCCGACCGTGCCGAACCGGCACGCCCGCGACCCAAGCCCCGCGCCCGCCAGCGCCAGTCCGACGAACGGCCGGTGCCCGTCGATGCGCTCGCCGATCCGTGGGACAGCGGCCCGCCGGGCATGGAGGCCGCTGTCTCCGCCGGCGAGGCGCTCTACTTCGCACGCCCGGGCGTGCCCGCAGCCGCCATGCGCAAGTTGCGGCGCGGCGACTGGGCCATCCGTGCCGAACTCGATCTGCACGGCCTCACCGGCGACGAGGCGCGCGTGGCCCTGGCCGGGTTTCTCGACCGCTGCGCGCTGGAAGACCGCCGCTGCGTGCGCGTCATCCACGGCAAGGGATACGGCTCGAAGCACCGCCTGCCCGTGCTGAAAAACAAGGTGCGCCACTGGCTCGCGCAGCGCGAGGACGTGCTCGCGTTCTGTCAGGCGCGCACCGCCGATGGCGGCGCCGGCGCTGTCATCGTGTTATTGAAATCGTCCCCCCGGAGGAAAGAAACCCCATGAGTGAACGCAATATCGCCGACTTCGCCCTGCCCGCCACGGGCAACGCGACGTTCAAGCTGTCCGATCAGCGCGGCAAGAATGTCGTCGTGTATTTCTATCCCAAGGACAACACGCCCGGCTGCACCACCGAGGGCGAGGAATTCCGCGACCTGTACCCGGAATTCCAGGCCGCCGACACGGTCGTCGTCGGCGTCTCGCGCGACAGCCTGAAATCGCACGAAGGCTTCAAGGCCAAGCACGGCTTCCCTTTCGCGCTGCTCTCCGACACCGAGGGCACGCTGTGCGAGCGCTTCGGCGTGATGAAGCAGAAGAACATGTACGGCAAGCTGGTGCGCGGCATCGAACGCAGCACCTTCGTGTTCGACAAGACCGGCAAGCTGGTGAAGGAATGGCGCGGCATCAAGGCGCCGGGTCACGCCGCGGAAGTGCTCGCCTTCGTGCAAACGCTTCCCTGAGCGGCGAAAAACCGCGCCACCACGTCCAGCTTGCGCGTCCGCGTCATCGCCGGCAGCGCATTCAACAGCAGGCGCCCATAAGGTTTGTCCGCCAGCCGCGTGTCGCAGATCATCAGCACGCCGCGGTCGGTTTCGGTGCGGATCAGCCGCCCCGCCCCCTGCTTCAGGCTGATCGCCGCGTGCGGCAGCTGGTAGTCCATGAACGGCTTGCCGCCGTTCTTCTCGGCCTGGGCGATGCGCGCCGCGACGACCGGGTCGTCCGGCGGCTGGAACGGCAGCTTGTCGATGATGACGACCGACAGCGCCTCGCCGGGCATGTCGACCCCTTCCCAGAAGCTCTGGCTGCCCAGCAGCACGGCGTTGCCGGCCTGCTGGAAGCGCGCGAGCAGCTCGTTCTTCGGCGCATCGCCCTGCACCAGCAGCGGGTAGTCCCAGCCGCGGAACTTGAAGGCGGCTTCGACGAGGGTGCGCGCCTTCTCCAGCGCGCGCAGGCTGGTAAAGAGCATGAACGCGCGCCCCCGGCTGATTTCCAGTACCGGCAGTGCAGCCTCGACGACCGCTTCGGTGAACCCGGGCGTGTTCGGTGCGGGCAGGTTCTGCGGCACGTAGAGCACGCCCTGGCGCGGGTAGTCGAAGGGACTGTCGACGCACAGCGTTTCGGCGTTCTCGATACCAAGGCGGGTTTTCAGATGGGTGAAGTCGCCGCCGACCGAGAGCGTGGCCGAGGTCAGGATCCACGCCTGCGCGCGTTCGGCGAGCCTGGCGCCGAACATCTCGCCGACCGCGAGCGGCGTCGCATGCAGCAGCAGCGAGCTCAGCGTGGTCTCGAGCCAGCGCACGCGCGGGTTCGCGGGTTCGTCGTCGCGCTGCCAGCTGGCCAGCACCGCCTGCACCGCCTGCGCGCGCTCGTGGCAGTTCTTCAGGTCGGCGTCGCGCTCGGCCTGCGATTCCAGCAGTGTCGCCGTTTCGTCCAGGGCCGACGACAGGGCTTTCAAAGCGTCCGGCCATTTGTCGTAGCGCACGAGGTCGGCGACCGTCGCCTTGACCGGGGTCTGCGGAAACGCCAGGCGCAGGTCGCGCGCGGCCTTGGTCAGGTCTTCGGCGGCGCGGCGCAGCGCGGGAAAGTCGCCCGCCTTCACCGCCGCGACACGCTTG
>DYFW01000196.1 GCA_020725005.1 Thiobacillus denitrificans | reverse complement strand
CCATCACCGAATCCGACGTCAACCTCGCGCTCGCCTCCAAGGCCGCGCTGATCGGCTTCAACGTGCGCGCCGATACGCAGGCGCGCAAGCTCGCCGAGGCCAACGGCGTCGATATCCGCTACTACAACATCATCTACGAAGCCGTGGACGACGTGAAGGCGGCACTGTCCGGCATGCTCGCCCCCGAAAAGCGCGAGAACGTCATCGGCACCGTCGAAGTCCGCCAGGTATTCAACATTTCCAAGGTCGGCACCATCGCCGGCTGCTATGTCACCGACGGCGTGGTCAAGCGTGGTGCCGGGGTGCGCGTCCTGCGCAACAACGTGGTCATCCACCAGGGCGAGCTCGATTCGCTGAAGCGCTTCAAGGACGACGTCAAGGAGGTCAAGGCCAACTTCGAATGCGGCTTGAGCCTGAAGAACTTCAACGACATCCAGGTAGGCGACATCCTCGAAGTGTTCGAAGTGGTGGAAGTGGCGCGCAGTCTCTAAATGCGTGAGGCGTGAGGCGCGATTTTCGCCATACGCCGCCTCACGCCTCACGCCCCACCCCTAACGCCTCACTTAATTCAATGCCAAAAGACTTCCCCCGCGCCCGCCGCGTCGCCGACCAGATCCAGCGTGAACTGCCGGAGTTGATCCGTCAGGAAGTGAAGGATCCGCGCGTCGGCATGCTGACCATCACCGAGGTCGAAGTGAACCGCGACATGGAGTTCGCCAAGGTCTACTTCACCACGCTGGGCGGCGAAGCCGAGCATGCCGCCTGCCTCGCCGGGCTGCAGCGCGCCAGCGGTTTTTTGCGCACCCTGCTGTCACACCGCATGCAGTTGCGCGTGGTGCCCAAGCTCACCTTCGTCTACGACCGCTCGGTCGAGCGCGGCATCGAGCTCACGCACCTGATCGAGACCGCTGTCGCCGAAGACGCCAAACACCCGAAAGACGAGTGAAGTCCGCCCGCCAGCCGATTGACGGCGTGCTGCTCCTGAACAAGCCCGTCGGCCTCACGTCCAACGCCGCGCTGCAAAAGGCCAAGTGGCTGCTCAATGCCCGGAAGGCGGGTCACACCGGCACCCTCGACCCCTTTGCCGACGGTTTGCTGCCGCTGTGCTTCGGCGAGGCCACCAAGTTTTCGGCCTATCTCCTGGCGTCGGACAAGCGCTACCGCGCCGTGATGCGGCTTGGCGTCACCACCACCACGGGCGACCCGGAAGGCGAGGTCCTCGCCACCCGCGAGGTCCACGCCAGCCGTGCCGACATCGAGGCCGTGCTGCCACGCTTCACCGGCGACATCACGCAAGTACCGCCGATGCATTCGGCGCTCAAACACCAGGGCCGCCCGCTCTACGAATACGCCCGTGCCGGCATCGAGATCGACCGCCCCGCGCGCAGGGTGACGATACGCGCCCTGGCACTGATCGAGTACGCCCCGCCGCGCGTGGTCATCGACGTGCAGTGCAGCGCCGGCACCTACGTCCGCACCTTGGCGCAGGACATCGGCGCCGCGCTCGGCTGCGGCGCCCATCTCACCGCGCTGACACGGACTGCCGCCGGCGGCTTCCTGCTCGAGAACAGCCACACCCTGGCCGCACTGGAAGCGCTCGCAGCGGATCAGCGAGCCGCCCTGCTCCAGCCCGCCGACTGCCTGGTCGCCCACCTGCCGGCAGCCGTGCTCGCCGCAGCCGACGCGCGGGCGCTGGGCCAGGGCCGCGGCGTCGCCCACCCGGCCGCGCCCGGCCTGACCCGCGTCTACGCGCCCGACGGCGCCTTCCTCGGACTCGCCGAAGCCATCGACGGGCAGCTCGTCCCGCGCCGGCTGGTGGCGGCTCGAACGCTTGAGTCGACGGGCTTTTCCACGTAAAATTCGCGGTTTTCCCACGAACGTGTCCCGCACAGCCGCAGGCCACGCGATTACCAAGGAGTACACCATGGCTGTTACCGTCGCCCAAAAGGCCGAGATCGTCCAGAATTTCCAACGCGCCGCCGCCGATACCGGTTCGCCCGAAGTGCAGGTCGCCCTGCTGACGGCACGCATCAACGACCTCACCGAGCATTTCAAGGTCAATACCAAGGACCACCATTCGCGCCGCGGCCTGCTCAAGATGGTGAGCCGCCGCCGCAAGCTGCTCGACTACCTGAAGCGCACCAACCTCGAAGCCTACAAGACCCTGATCGATCGCCTCGGTCTGCGCAAGTAAGCCTCGCCAAGCCGATGAGCCGTTGTCGCGCCATCGTCCAGAACCTGGCCCAGGGGCAGCGCTCCTGAGCCTCATTGCGCCCCGCCCGACGCGGGGCGTTTTTGTTTGAAAGGAATCGGTGTGAACGCAATCAAGAAAACGTTTACCTACGGCCGCCACCAGGTCACCCTGGAAACCGGCGAAATCGCCCGCCAGGCCTCCGGCGCGGTCATCGTCAACATGGACGACACCGTGGTGCTGGTCACCGTGGTCGCCAAGAACGAAGTCAAGCCGGGGCAGGACTTCTTCCCGCTGACCGTCGACTACCAGGAAAAGACCTACGCCGCCGGCCGCATCCCCGGCGGTTTCCTCAAGCGCGAGAGCCGTCCGTCCGAAGGCGAGACGCTGATCTCGCGCCTGATCGACCGCCCGATCCGCCCGCTCTTCCCGGAAGGCTTCTTCAATGAAGTGCAGATCATCGCCACGGTGATGTCGTCCAACCCCGAGGTTTCCGCCGACATTCCCGCGCTGATCGGCGCGTCGGCCGCGCTGACCCTGTCGGGCCTGCCGTTCGACGGCCCGGTGGGCGCAGCGCGCGTCGGTTTCATCAACGGCGAATACGTGCTCAACCCGACCAATAGCGAACTCAAGGACTCCGCGCTCGATCTCGTCGTCGCCGGCACCGAAGCCGCCGTGCTGATGGTCGAATCCGAGGCGATGGAACTGCCGGAAGACATCATGCTGGGCGCGGTTGTGTTCGGCCACCAGCAGATGCAGGTCGCGATCAACGCCATCAACGAGCTGGCCGACGAAGCCGGCGCCGATGCCTGGGACTGGCAGCCGCCCGCCGAGGACACCGTCATGGTCGAGCGCCTGAAGGCGCTCGCGGAAGCCGGCCTGCAGCAGGCCTACACCATCAAGCAGAAGCAGGCGCGCATGGCCGCCATCGACGAGGTACGCAACAAGGCATTTGCCGAACTGATCACCCCCGAGATGGACACCGTCGCTGCCAACGCCGTGAAGGACGCCTTCCATCGCCTCGAAGCCAGCGTGGTGAGGAACCGCATCCTCTCCGGCCAGCCGCGCATCGACGGCCGCGACACCCGCACCGTGCGCCCCATCACCATC